>DATIIU010000001.1:0-486958 GCA_035479335.1 Candidatus Saccharimonadia bacterium
ACCGCCGAAGCTTTACTCCTTAGAGCACATGCGGTATTAGACACCATTTCTGGTGCTTATCCCTCAGTTTGGGGTACGTTCCTACGTGTTACTCAGCCGTCCGCCGCTCGTGTACTCCAGCACGATATTCAATCTTCCCTCCCCAGTTCTTCCCTAGCCGGGGTTGATCTGGTTTGCTGTGTTAGCTCCTCTAAGAGCCGACTTGATTAAATAACCTGCAGGAGCCTTACCGCTCGACTTGCATGTATTAGGCACGCCGCCAGCGTTCATCCTGAGCCAGGATCAAACTCTCCAAAAAAATTACACGTTTTTATAACTCGAAAGCCACAATCGTTTGTAATCAAAAGAATTTGTCTTAACTTCAGTCGAAACTGACTTTTTCTATCGCTAGAAATTACTGTTTACTTAAAAACATATTAAAACAATTCAGACTGTCTTTCGACAGTCGTGAACTGACGTTGATTTGCACTATTCAATTTTTAACGTTCTAGTGTGATTTGTCGGAAGCCATAAAACTCTATAGAACCTCTAAAGCACTGAGAAAGAATTGTACCGGGAGTGACCTCTTATGTCAAGACTATAACTTGAACTAGATTGTAGTATTTCCAACAGCAGCTACAACAGAGGTAGTTCCGCAAGAACTGCGGCCACTATTGCATCATATTGATTGGTTGTTGTGTCAAAAGTCAGACTCTTAAGCAGCGACTCGGCAGCGAAATGACGCATAGCATACTGCTGTGCGTCATACATAGTAGCCACCCTTTCGATCGATTCCGCCTTACCATGCACATAGGCAGCCCACGAATTGTCACGGTGTTCCATGGCTTTTTCCAGTCGCCCAGCAATCGCCTTGGGATCAACTTCTAGAAAGATCGTCCGCGCATCATAGGCGGCCAGCTTCCCTTCCAGCTTGGCATAATCAGCCATAGATGCATGAGCTCGGAAAGCCTGTGTCATATACAATCGATCAAATAGCGCAATCTCCACTCCAGCTTTGACCGCTCGGTCAATCAAATCAGAAAAGAACTGCATATGCAGTTCTTTTCTATCGCCCTGAATGGGTATATGAGTATCTTCTTCGGTATAGATTACCAGTTTTCGACCAGCTAATCGCTTTTCCAGGCCAGTGATAACGGTAGATTTACCACTGGTCGCAATCCCTTCAAAGATCCGGATATGCATTATTTTTCTTCGGTGGTTGCCTCGCCTGCCGACTCAAGCACAACATCATCTTCATCTTCCGGCTCGTCGCTCTTATCAACCAGTGCCAAACTCACCACTTCATCAGTGTCATTAAGGCGCATAATCCGTACGCCTTGCGTAGCACGGCCTAGATTTGGCACATCCTTAATACCAAGGCGGATCGTCTGTCCGTTCTTACTAATGATGATGATCTCCTGATCGTCAGTCGTACCGAGAGTCTTCACGCCAACCAGCTCACCCGTCTTATTATTAACAACAGCACTACGGATACCAACACCACCACGAGCATGTGAAGTAAACTGCGCTACCTTGGTCTGCTTGCCGTAGCCAAACTTGCTAATCACAAAGATACTGCTCCCATCCTCTACTACATCCATACCAATCACATGGTCATCGGCACGCAAGCGTATACCGCGCACCCCACGGCTGGCTCGACCCATTGGTCGCGCATCCTTTTCGTGGAAACGAATAGCCTGACCCTGCCTGGTTGAAATGACCACTTCGTTATCGCCGCTAGTCATACGAATCCACTTCAGCTCATCACCTTCATCAAGATTAATGGCGATCAAACCGCTGCTCCGTACGTTTTGATACTGGGCAAACGGTGTCTTTTTAACTACACCATGGACCGTACACATAATTAAATTAGCAGCATCATTAGTTTTAGACACATTAATGACAGAGCTTACTGTCTCTTCTGGCTGCAATTGCAGCAAGTTTACAATTGCCACACCCTTAGCGCTCATACCAGCAGCCGGCACTTCATAGGTTTTTAAGCGGAATACGCGACCACGATTGGTAAAGAACAGCAGGAAGTCATGCGTGCTAGCATTCACTACGTGCTCAATAACGTCTTCTTCGCGCGTCGCCATACCACGGCGACCCTTACCACCTCGGCCTTGTCGCTTATATTCGGCGATTGGGCTGCGCTTAATGTAATTAGCTGATGTAAGTGTCACAACAGTTTGTTCATCTGGCACCAAGTCTTCGTCGCTCAGACGGTTCAGTTCGTTGCGAACAACCTGTGTACGACGCTCGTCGCCGTACTGCTTCTTCAGCTCCAGCATCTCATCTTTAATAATGTCCAAAATCTTCTGTTCATCGGCCAAAATTGCTTCTAGTTCTGCAATCAGTTTGCGCAAAGCGGCTAGTTCGTCCTCAATCTTCTTGCGCTCTAGACCTGCCAATGTACGCAGCTGCATAGCGAGGATTGCCCGGGCTTGTAGGTCGCTCAGTTTAAACTTCTTGATCAAGTTTGCCTGCGCCTCTTCGGTTGTTTCGGAAGCGCGGATAGTAGCAATAACTTCGTCGATGTTATCAAGGGCGATCTTGAGACCTTCCAAGATATGCGCTCGGTCGTTAGCTTTGCGCAGTTCAAACTCAGTCCGGCGGCGCACCACAATTCGGCGGTGCTTAATGTGTTCGCCCAGAATATCCTGCAACCCCAGTACGCGCGGCTGGATGCCGTCTATCAGCGCCATCATATTAAAGTGGAAGCTGGTTTGTAGCGGTGTCAGCTTGTATAGCTGGTTTAAGAGCTTCTTGGGGTAGGCATCTTTTTTAAGGTCAATAACGATGCGCACATTACCACGGGCAGACTCATCACGGATGTCGCTAACACCGGTAATCTTCTTGTCGTTCACCAGGTCGGCGATCTTAATCACTAAACTTTCTTTGTTTAGCGCGTATGGAATCTCGGTAATAACGATCTGGTGTCGACCTTTCTTGCCTTCCTGAATCTCGGCCACGCCACGCGTCACTACACCGCCACGACCGGTTGCATAGGCTTGGCGCAGACTGTCGGCGCCATACAGGATACCACCGGTTGGGAAATCGGGCCCTTTCACAAACTGCAGTAAATCATCAAGACTTGCATCAGGATGATCAATCTTATATACCGTAGCATCAACAATTTCCGATAAGTTGTGTGGTGGGATATTGGTAGCCATACCAACAGCGATACCTAGTTGTCCGTTTAACAACAAGTTTGGCAATTTGGCCGGGAGAACTGTTGGTTCTTGACCTTCACCATCGTAGGTATCGCGGAAATCGACAGTTTCTTTATCAATGTCCGCCAGCAGCTCATCAGCCAGTCGGTGCATCTTAGCCTCGGTGTAGCGCATGGCGGCCGGTGGATCGCCGTCCATCGAACCAAAGTTACCCTGCCCGTTTACCAGCAAGTAACGCGTTGCCCACGGCTGCGCCAAACGAACCATAGAGTCATAAATAGAGGCGTCACCGTGTGGGTGGTACTTACCCATGACGGCACCAACCACGTTTGCACTCTTGCGATGACGAGAGCTAGAACGCAAGCCATCCTCATTCATACTATAGAGAATACGGCGATGCACTGGCTTGAGGCCATCACGGACATCCGGCAAGGCGCGGTCAATAATCACACTCATGGAGTAACGCAAGTAGTTGTCTTCCATGACGTTTTCGACTGTGCGACGCTCTACTAGCCGTGAGTGATCAAAACCGGTCAGTATCTCAACTTGCGGCTGAACGCTCGCTACAGAGTCTGTAGACACGTCAGAAGGCTCGTTTTGTGCATCCACATTGCTTGCGTTTGTAATGTTGTCGTCAATGTCTGCCATACTAGATGTCCAAGTCCTTTACGAATTTTGCATTGGCTTGAATAAAATTCTTTCTAAGTTCCACCTCAGTACCCATAAGCTTATTAAATATTGCGTCGGCCTTTTCGGCATCCTCGACCTTAATCTGCACCAGCACGCGCTTCTCGGGGTTCATGGTGGTCTCGAACAACTGTTCGGCGTCCATTTCGCCCAGACCCTTGTAACGCTTCTGCTCGATAAAGCCAGCCTGGCGGAAACGCTCAGCGCTCTCGTCTACCTTGAGGCCTTCTTTCTTTCGGGCGGCAATCGTGTCATCAAGCACCGTTTCTAGTTCAGCCTCATCGTAAATAAAGACACTACTCTTGCGGCCCGCTTTTACTAGCTCGAACAGTGGTGGCTTTGCCAAATAAATATGTCCGCGATCAACGATCTCTTTCATATAACGGAAGAAGAAAGTCATCAGCAGCGTAGCAATGTGACTACCATCAACATCGGCATCGGTCATGATGATAATGCGGTGGTAGCGCAGCACATCAGCGTTGAATGAGTCTTCAATGCCGACACCCAGTGCCTTAATCAGGTTCAAAATTTCGTTGTTGGCGAGCATCTTATCAAGCCGGGCACGCTCCACATTAAGCACCTTACCGCGCAGCGGTAAGATAGCCTGCGTTTTGCTGTCGCGGCCAGTCTTAGCAGAGCCACCGGCTGAGTCGCCCTCTACCAGATAGATTTCGCTAGCGCTTGGATCCTTCGACGAGCAGTCAGCCAGCTTACCCGGCATACTGGCACCATCTAAAACACCCTTTCGGATAATGTTTTCGCGGGCCGCACGGGCCGCCTTACGTGCACGGGCAGCTAGCAGCGCCTTACCAACAATCTTTTTTGCCACCCCTGGGTGCTCTTCTAGGTAGTAGCTAAAGTATTCGCTCATCACTTGCTCAACGTAACCACGAACTTCGGGATTACCCAGTTTGTCCTTAGTCTGACCCTCAAACTGCGGATCGGGCAGCTTGACTAGGATTATGGCCGTTAGGCCTTCGCGAGTGTCTTCGCCGCTTAGGTTCTCTTCTTTTTCTTTTAGCAGGCCGTTCTTGCGAGCATAGTCGTTAACCACACGCGTTAGCGCAGTACGGAAACCAGTGAGATGCGAGCCACCGCCGGGATTCACCACGTTGTTGGCAAACTGTTTGATGGTTTCGGTAAAGCTGTCGGTGTATTGCATAGCAATTTCCACCTGACTGTCTTTCACCTCTTTATCAACGTAGAATACGTCGTCGTCAACCGGTTCTTTGCCAATGTTTAGGTGCTTAACGTAACTTTGTATACCACCCTCGAAATAGAAGCTATATTTTTGGCCAGTCTTCTCGTTAACAAGTGTAGTACGGACACCTTTTGTGAGATAAGCAGCATGGCGCAAACGATCTAGAATAGTGTCGTAATTAAATGTGGTGCTTTCAGTAAAAATGGTATCATCGGCATAAAAGGTGATCTCGGTGCCGTGTGGCTTATCAGCAGGAGATTTGCCGATTGCCTTTAAGTCACTGTCAGGCACCCCTCGGCTGTATTCCTGGTGATGGATTTTACCATCACGGTAAATATTAACAATTAGACGTGTAGATAGTGCGTTCACTACGCTGGAACCCACACCATGTAGGCCGCCAGACACTTTATAGCCACCACCACCAAACTTACCCCCAGCATGTAGCACGGTCAGGACTGTCTCGACAGTGCTCTTGCCCGTCTTGGGGTGAATATCAACGGGAATACCACGACCATCATCAAACACAGTAATGCCACCGTCAGCCTGCATTGTCACCATAACGTGCGTGGCATGACCAGCAAGCGCCTCGTCAATGCCGTTATCTACAATTTCCCACACCATGTGGTGTAGGCCCTCTATGCCAGTAGAGCCGATGTACATACCCGGGCGCTTGCGAACAGGATCCAATCCCTCAAGCACCTGAATCTGATCAGCCGAATATCCCTTTTGGTCAGCCACTAGAAAACCCTCTCCTAAGACTCTTAACACCTTAATATAGCTAGCAACTAGTATACCCTTGTTTTACTTCTTTCACAAGGCAAGCCGTAGCCGCGCTAGGAAGCTGGCTTAGTGTCAGCCTCTTGCCCATTCAGGTGCAAGCTACCATCGTTATCAATAAATATTGTATCCTCGGGAGCCGGACCTGATGCAGACAGTGCAGATTTATTGTTCAGGTGCAGCACTCCCTCATCACGCTTTTGCTCAACTTTTGGTTCGGCATGAACCGCTAAAGCCGCCTCTTTAGCAGGCACGTCTAACTGCGGCGTACCTGGCGCCTTCAGCCCTTTCTTAAGCTCCTCAGCAATAGTGTCTATCTCTTGCCGATCAAGCTGAGCGCTTGAAATATTTCCTGTAGCAGCAACGGGTGCGCTAGCATCAGCATAGGACTTTGGTACATCATTATTAAATGCCGAGGGCATAGGGGCACCAAAAGCCGGGGCATTTGGCGGCAAAGGCGCACGCGCTGGAGAGATCATAGGCGCAGGCGCACTAGCACGTTGTTTAGCTAGCCACCCATCCAGGAATGAACCAGAGCTTGGGGCATTTGGCGGCGACATATTTGCCGGGGCATTTATACCCGGTGCTGGCCCACCAAAACCAGGCTGTGGCGATGCGGGAGCATTACCAAACGGTGACTGTAACGGCTTTGGTGCCGGGTTCTGTGTCGCCAGACGATCAAATATAGCCTTTTCTACTACTGCACGTGGCTTGCCATATTTAGCAGCCGAAAGCTGCTTCAGCGCATCTGCAAGCACGGGGTTTGGGTTACCAAGCGGCGGCAATGTTGCCATACTAAACGGCTGAGTTGGCACGCCGTTTACCAATGTTCGGACCACAGCATTATAGTTTGGCACGCGTAGTAGGTCGTCCCCGTCAAATACCGGCTGGAAATATCGGCTTAAGCTATCGACATCGTTCTGACCAATGCGGAAGCTCACAATAGTACCAATATTACCGAATACCGCATCGCGAATCTCATCTGTCAGCTGTGTTGTGAACTGGTTAGCCACAATTAAGTTTAAGTGATACTTCCTAGCCTCGCTCATTATCGTAGCAAAGCTATCGGTACTAAAGTTCTGGAACTCGTCTACATACAGTGCAAAATCCTGTCTTAGATCTTCTGGAGTATCACTGCGACTCATTGCAGCTGCCTGGAACTTCATCACAAAAATCATACCTAGCAGCTTAGAGTTCAAATCTCCGGTTCGACCCTTGCTAAGGTTCACTAGCAAAATCTTTTTGTTGTCCATAATGTCGCGAAGGTCAAAGGCACTCTTAGTCTGTCCGATTATATTGCGCATCATTTCGTTACTTAGAAAGGCACCGAACTTACTCACAAACCAGCTAGTAACCTCACCAGCTTCATTGGAACGCTGACTAGCCGGGTATTCTTTTTGCCAATAGTCGAGCACGTTTGGGTCTTTTACGTGTTGTAATTTCTGCTTCAAAAACTCTGGGTCGCGGAATAGTTTTGGAATATCAACGAATGTACCTCCGTTAGGGTCAGCCATAACCGCGAGTGCCGCATTACGGAAAATACTCTCATAACGTGGCCCCATAATGCCCTGGTGTTGTGGGTCATACAACTTATAGAGCATTCCAATCACTTCCTGAATCAAGAAATCCTTTTGATCCGCATCACTATACTCGAACAAATTAAGGCCCATTGGATAATCCATGTCAGACGGGCAGAAATAAATAACATCCTCGGTTCGTTCTTTGGGCACCATGGCTAGCAACTTTTCGACGGTATCGCCATGTGGATCAACAAACGCAAATCCATCACCACTCAGCATGTCCTGCAGCGCCAGGTTTTCAAGGTAGGTAGACTTACCGGTACCAGTTTGCCCTACCGCGTACATATGTCGTTGGCGGTCACGTAATCCCAAACGAATCGGCTTTTTGACACCGCGAAATACGTTGAATCCAAGTAGCAACCCTTGGTCGGGCATATTGCGGGGACCATCAACCTGCTTTGATTCCTGACGGCTTAGCTGCGAGGTAGGAATATTGCTTTGGTCTGGAAAGTGGAACAGCGTTGCGAGCTCCACAGAATTCATAATATTGGGCCGTGTGCGGTGCGGGAAGGCCCGAAGCACATAATCGGCAGCCAGTTTCTGACTTTCCTTAGCAGGCTCGTACTTAAAGCCGTTGCGCCCAGGTGAATCAAACAATGAAAAACTGGCGACAATATTATTAATAATAGCCTGAGCACGCTGCGAAATATTAGATGAGGCTACCGCTCGTATTGTTACTTCAAAACCAGCGTAGCGAGTCTTGTCGTCGATTGCGTCCACCACTGACTGCTCAAGGGCTGAAAGCTCTTTCTTGGGTTTTTCACCCCCTTCTTTAGCTTCTGGAGGTTTTACCAGCGCCGTCACTACCTGTTTGGCAAGCAAACCAGCACTTACATTCTTGTCTTCGCCTTTACGCTTTTTACCAGCATGCGCGCTCGCCTCTTTACGCCAACTATTATCGGCTGGCCTAAACATAATCTGTATTGCCGCACCATCGTCAGCATCAAGACCAGACAACGCATTTAATATAGATTGGAGTGCATCACGCTTTAGGTCTTGGTAGGTCGCAATTGGGTATGCAAACTTTTCTTTTAAATTAAACTCACCACCAACTACACTGTTTACACCACCGACGTCGCTAAAAATATTGTGCTCAGACGTAACCTCTAAACGAGTGCTTGGGTAAGCGCTAGTGACTGCTTGTTTTAGTACGTCGAGCATATCTGCTGGTACTACCGCATACAAATGGACGAAGCCCTTAGTGCCAATAACTTCAAAACTAAAGTGCCGCTGGCCATACCAGCGATTCTTCATGTTTTTCTGTGTCGTGCTCGCAATAATGTTGTAAATAATTTGTGCTTTTGAGATATTTTCGTCAACGATATCGCGAATGTCACGGCCGTTTGACTCTGTATCATCACTAGCTGGAGGCAGGTGGATTAGTACCGGCACCATCTCGATAGCACGCTCATACATTACAGTTGAGCGACCACCTTTACGTAGTTTTAAAAACAACATAGGCCCCGCAGTAACCAATACTGCTAAAAAAATTATGCCGACAATTACTATAATTTCCATTATCCCTCAACCGAATTAGGAACAACGTGATAGTGCTCCGCTACATACTGTTCTTTAAGCTGCCCAAATGCAGCACTTAGCTTATACGGATCACCCCCATATTGCTCCACTAGCCGCTTCGCCTGCTCGGCTACTTGCTGCGGTGAACCACCTCCAGCACCTGCGCCAGCAGAATGTGGTGGTGCGGGCACAGTAGGTACGCCCCCTTGAGGAGATATAGGAATAAGCGGTGAGTCCGACGCCTGAACGGACTGATTATCGGGTAGATTAGGCTGCATACGTATTACTAGTATATAACGCCTTAGGCTCAAGGCATAGCAGATAGAATACTAGTGCTTTGGTACGCTAAATTGGTTACGTGCAAGATATAAATAGCCAAGCAGCATAACTGCAAGGAGTGTAATCACATCACGCACCGTGAGTTGCCCCAGAGATTGCAGCACCAACAGTAAAACCACTCCCAAACAAACAGCTGCGCCCAGACGCCTGTGCACGTTTCCATGTACCACACCAGAAACATATTGAACGCGCAGTGCCATAATTAGTTCCCATAGCGTAAAAAGGGCGAAAAACAACAGAACAAACGGAACAATAAGCCCAACGACTGGCAAACTTTGGGGTCGAAACAATGTCATAAACAACAAAAGCGCCGCCCAAGCAGCCGTAACTCGCATTAATAATTGTCGTATGTTCATTGCTTGCCTCTATTGTAATACGCCTCCCAGGTGCCAAGCGACAACCCATGGAGGCGTATATTGATGATAATAAGGTGCCGCAGGCGGAGAAATCCGCTCTAATATAAGAATGTATAGCGCTTCCCGCCTTTGGCTATGACTGACCGCTCTTGCTACCGGTAAGGTAGTTCGAGCGATATTTGTGAGCTAGCTTTTGGATTTCCGAACATTTTTGTTTTTGCTTGACTCACTTTCAATGCTACTACAGAAGTACTATTTTGTCAATGCTCTTATGTTTAGATTGGGCACGCGACATGTTTGACCCTTTAGGAAAATAAGCCCTCAAAGAGGCGCACCAATACCATTGAAGTATCGCTAAAATGTAGATCAAGACCCAGAGAATCTACGTAACCCAAGCGTAGCTATACTCAAAACGTTACTACTAGTACTATTTGTCGGATCCTTGCATAGCACATTGTTGCCACAAACCCGACGAGCTATACACGCAAGCTGGCATTTAGCGTAAGCAGCGAAGACCCGCCTTTGTACTAACATGTCGTTTTAGTAGCCTAAATCGATCACATTTTTAGGCAGCATTATCAGCCCAAATAGGACTGCTAAATTGCAGGCAAAAGTTATACACAGCCTCCTTAGAAAATGCTTATATTTTGTTGTTGACATGTACGTAGGTACGAACTACTATATCTGTAGCACTGAATAAAAAAAGTGCTCAAAAACAAAAAAGAAAACAGTAAACAACCGCTTCTCGCAAGCGGTTGTTTCTTTATAAACCACCGCTATTTTCGCCCAACATTATTTTTACAATGAGCCTTACTATGAAAGCCCGGCCGCGCGTCCTAAGCCTGGCTGAGACTGGGCCAAGTGGTTTGGTAGTAACCATTGAGTGCAGTCTCAGCAATAGCCTGCCTACGTTGGTTATGTCGGTAAAGCTATTGACTAAGCCCGCGAGCGCATCCGTAGCAGTTTCACTGCCAGTAAGCTCCAACTCCCTCGCAAACGAATTATCATCAACCTTGCCCCGACCGATATACCCAAAGAAGGAACCAGCTTTGATCTAGGTATTGCGACTGCAATCTTAGCAACCACTAAACAAATTCGTGACCCGCTGCCTAAGACCGCACTTGGGCGAACTAGGTTTGGAAGGTGACGTTCGCCCCATCCGTGGCATTGTTGGGAAGATATTAGTTGGCAAGCGCGACGGCATTGAGCGTTTCATTATTCCCGAAGGGAACTTAGCTCAAGCCGTTTTAGTTCCTAGCATCGAGCTAGTACCCGTGGCTACATTGCTGCAGCTATATGCTTACTTAAACGATCCCGTAACTACCAGTTTAATAGACACTAGTGATACGCCTCTCCGGCCAGAGCAAAACAGCATACCTAGCCAGCAGATACAGCAGCGTATTGCTGCAGCCCGGACAAAACAGGCACAGCGCTTTTCTAACCCATCCAAATTAAATTCCCGGATGTCCAACCGTGACATTCAGGTCCATGCTCAGCTCGAATCAGATGCCAAAGAAGTACTAGATCAGGCAGCTAGCAGCTTTGGGATGAGCGCCCGTTCGTATTTACGAACCGTCAAAGTAGCCCGCACGATCGCCGATCTAGATGTATCCACAACGATCCAAAGCAAGCACATCGCCGAAGCTCTGCAATATCGCCCGCACAGCTATCATGCCGACAATTAATCAGGTCCTAGCGCGTCGCCAAGCCATGCCAACGCAGTCAACCTTGCTACCACTGTTATTATCTGGTACAATGCCAAGGTTAAAAATACATAAGGAGAGCCCATATCAGTACTAGCACTCGCCTGAATGGCGCCATTCGGGCCCCACAGCTTAGGGTAGTTGATCAAGACGGCAAGCAGCTCGGCATTTTAAGCCGCGCTGAAGCGCTCCGTCTGGCAGAAGAGCAAGAACTCGACCTTGTCGAAATCTCGCCGAACGCCAATCCACCAGTGGCCAAAATCGTTGACTGGGGTAAATACAATTACCAGAAAACTAAGCAACAGCAAGCCAATAAGCGCACCGCTAAAGCTCTCGAGCTCAAGCAAATGCGTTTTGGCCTCAAGATTGGCGATCACGACCTAGAAGTTAAGATGAGGAAAGTTATCGGCTTTTTAGACGCCGGTCACAAAGTCAAAATTACCCTAGTGTTCCGTGGCCGCGAGCTAGCACACAAAGATATAGGTTTTAAATTGGCCGAACGAGTCATTGCCGATTTCGGAGAGAGTATTGCTGTTGACCAGCAGCCACAACTCAATGGAAAGCAACTGACGTTCGTCATCCGTGGTACCGGCAAGCCTGCCGCCAAGCACCAGGAAGAGGCCTCAGAGGAATAAACCTCTTAAGATCATTAGGCAAAGCGTAGGAGAAACATTTATGCCAAAGCTAAAAACCCACAGCGGCACCAAAGACCGTGTCAAAGTCAGTAAGAATGGCGTGGTTCGCGCCCGCAAATCACACGCTAGTCACTTCTTGCAGAAGAAAACCGGCGCTCGCAAGCGTCTCATGGCAGGACTTCTTACCATGAACACTACCAACAGCAAGAAGATTAAGCAGAAACTAGGAGCCTAAAGAAAATGCGAGTTAAACGAGGCGTTCCTGCACACGCCAAGCACAAAAAAATCCGTTCTGCCGCTAAAGGCATGAGCCACCCTAACCGGGTGAGCGTTAAGCGCGCTAAGCAAGCCGTTACCAAGAGTTTGCAGTATGCCTACCGCGACCGTCGCAACAAGAAGCGCAGCTTCCGTCAACTGTGGAACGCCCGCATCAACGCTGCTGCCCGTTTGAACGGTACTACCTACAGCAAATTGATTGCTGGCCTTAAAGGGGCTCAGATTCAGTTAGACCGCAAGGTTTTGGCTGAGCTAGCCGTAAACGAGCCTAAGGCTTTTGAAGCAGTCGTCAAAGCTGCTAAATAGATAAGCCTGAGCTAGACATTTAAATACCCTCGAAGGAGGGTATTTTTGTTTATAGAAAGTCACACCCGCCCCTTCCCTAAAGCTTATGCTTAAAAACTGGATGTCGCACAATAGTATTTCGTGATGCATCTAAACCGTGGCGTTTTTCAAACCGTCAGGGCGTGCTAGCCCACGGGCTGAGCAAAGCTCACCCATAGAGCGCACTAGAGGTTTAAAAGTGCCAGGGTTTAAGCCGCACGCTCAGCGCCTAACTATATCAGCTAAAAAAGAAAACACCCTGGGTTGGTCCAAGGTGTTCTCATAAGCCAGAAAGCCTGTAAGCCGGGTTCTGTCGAGATTGATCATCTATCTAGGCCTGCTGTTGCCAACAGGCTCGAGCGGGTTCAAATCGGGCTGGCGGGAACCAATCCGGCTTTTTAGGCCAGAACAAGGCCCATTCCTTGCAGCAGACAGGGTTTACCTCTCTCTAGAGTCACCTCTGGAGACTACGGGCTCTTACCCCGCGCGTTTCACCGTTACCTACGCTTTTAAAGTTAGGCAGTTTCGTTTCTGTGGCACTTTCCCTGGGGTCGCCCCCGGTCGCCGTTAGCGACTGTCCTTCCCTATGCTGCCCGGACTTTCCTCGTGAATACCCCTATATGGCCAACTCAGGAGCTCTTCCTTAAAGTTACTCCTTTTGGACATCCAGGGGTATCCACGCGACCAATCAGCAATCTGACAATAGTAATTATACCACTTACTGCACGCTGATCTGTGGATCTTGGCCAGCGAGTGCAGCGTCCATTGCCTTATTCACCTCTTCATCGGCAATCTTATTGAGCTCACGCGGCACATGGTCAAAGGTAACTTTATCAAACTTTTTAGCTAAATCTACACATACATTATGCACCGGCCACAAGTCGCGGTTTTTTATTTTGAAGATATTTTTCATTTGATTGATAACGAGCATGCTGTCCATGTACACATGTAGCTCACGAGCGTGGTAATCATACAGCGCCCGCTCCATGCCTAGTTTTAATGCCTGGTACTCCGCCTGGTTGTTCGTTGTCACACCCAGGTATTGACCAGCTCTTAGCACTATTCGACCACCCATATCCAGGAGCACATAGCCGCTAGCGCTTGGCCCAGGGTTACCTCGCGAACCACCATCGGCGTACAAGTTTACCTCTGTTATAGTCGTTGTTTCTTTATCTACAATCGCTTCCGTTTGTTCTTTTGTTGTTGCATTTACTAGAGTATCGATTGTGTTCGCTAGTTCACGGTCGAGCTGTGTGATTTTCATTTCCTGCTGATGGCTATTAAGCCAAATATCAACAACGTTCTGCTCGTTTTGCCAGCGCGGATAATGATCCACTCGCTCGAGCGCTTCGTGTACGCGCACCATAAAATGCCATGCTTCTTTAAAATCTCGAAAAACAAATTGTTTATAAAGTCCGTGTTTTGTTTCTTGCCACATAGGTATAGCTTATCATGCGTAATACTTTTATTTCCTTGAAAACAAAGAGCACCAGCAAGACAATTCTAGTGTACTATTAGAGCGACATGTCGTGGCAACTACTAACCGCACTTAGCGTATTGATGTTTTCTATTTCTGTGTTACTACGCAGAGTATTGCTGTATCACTACAAAAGTGACCCTTTGGCTTATGTAATCATTTTTCAAGGATTAGTCGGCATATTAACGGGTATCTATGCTATTATACATGGCTTCCATGCACCAGACTTCACTAAATACTGGCTAGCAATTTTGATAACTAGCCTACTGTACGCAGCAGCTCATATCGTCTCAACCAGAGCCTTTCGGCAATTGGAAGCTTCTGTATTTAGTGTCCTGTTTGCAACCAGTGCGATCTGGACTATGATTGCAGGTCTTTTCCTGTTTAACGACCAGATCACCTCACTACAGCTTGCTGGGGTTCTTTTAGTATTTGTAAGTGTCAGCATCCTGGTGGAACGCACAGGTCTAAAGATAGACATTGGCACGTCGCTTGGATTGCTAACTGGCATGCTATTTGGGCTAGCAACGGCAGGTTGGACGTATGTAGGCAGACATGCCGATGTGCCCTCTTGGACAGCGATTAGTTTTCTAGCACCTTCTTTACTGCTACTTGTGGCAAGACCAAAATCGGTGCTAAAAATGAAGCCTCTCCTAAGCGGTCAGCTTCTCGGTAGAATGGTGCTTTTGGGCATAATCTTTAGCATCTCTTCACTTGCCTCATTATTCGCCTACACCAAAGGTAACGTTAACCTGGTAGCAGCTTTGCAGCAGACGAGTATCATTGTCACTACTTTGCTAGCAATAGTATTCCTTCACGAGCGCAAAAGTTTATGGCGCAAAGGCATAGCCGCAAGTATTTGCTTTGTAGCAGTACTACTGATCGTGTAATTACAGGCTGAGAAACTTGATATGTAACCGTAGCGGTTCCTGTTAAAGTTTATCTCTATACAGTCTTGAGGGTGCTGGTGTTATAAAAATACGGACCAGAAGTCCGCTACCTCAGCATCTGAAAACCAACACATCGTATTAATTGGTCGGGGTGACAGGACTTGAACCTGCGACCTCACGGCCCCCAGCCGTACGCGCTACCAACTGCGCTACACCCCGACGATTACAGATACAGCATACCATAAACTTTGGCACTAGACACAAATGCACTGAGGCCTGCCAAAGCATAAAAGGTCCGGACAAGCCGGACCTTACTGAGTGCCAACGTGACTAACCTGAAAAATTCCAGGTGGGCATCCACCTTTACAGACCACGGTCTTATAAAATCAGGATTCCCTAATGATTAGTATTCAGTTAATCATTTGTCGGCGGAGCATATAAAACACTCCTTGCTCAGCCTCTTTATTATAACTCAAGCTACCACGCTGGCGAGACAATTTATACGGATATAGAAAGTGGTGTTGCTATTATCACATCAATTATAAGATGTTACGGGAGAAGATTAAGCACAAAGCCATTAAGGTTTGCAATAATGCCACCAGCGCCACCCCAAAATATGAGTACAAATATGACAAAGAAACCATACGGCTCAATCTGCTGCATCAGTTCCTGAACCGGTTCCGGCGCAAAGGCATACAGCACACGTGAGCCGTCTAATGGAGGAATGGGTATCAAATTAAAAATAAACAACGCCACGTTTAGTTCCACAAAAAACACTAACACATTACCAATGGTAGCGCCTACGTCCATAAATCGTAGCAACAGTGCGGCTGCAAATGCGAGCGCCAAGTTGCTTAACGGTCCAGCAGCAGCCAACAATGCGGCTCCGTATTCATTATATTTAACGCGATATGGGTTAAACGGCACCGGTTTCGCTGCCAGGAATGGAAAATGAAATAACAGCAATGTGACTAGTGGCAATAGCACTGTCATGACTGGATCAATATGATGAAGTGGGTTAAAACTTACCCTACCGTGCTCCATAGCCGTTGTATCGCCCAAACGAAACCCAACATAAGCATGCATAAACTCGTGCACCGTAATAGACACTATTAGACAGACCAGTGCCGTTACCACGTTACTGACAGTGAGTGTATCAAACATTATCTTTAGTATAGCAGGAGCTACTCTTTTGCCGCGAACTGCCTACTAGAATCGAAATGTCGTATCGGCACTGCACTGTTTAATCTAAGATATACTAGGCTAAGGAATTGACTCTTCTCTGTTAATCAGGTACAATTAGTTCTTAGAATTCAAGGTAATTTATAGGAATAGTCATGCAAAAGTGTGAACTCACCGGTAAAGGCAAACAGTTTGGCAACAGCGTTAGCTTTTCACAGCGCCACACCAAGAAGGTTTGGAAGCCAAATCTGCAAACCAAAACACTGGTAATTGACGGCAAGAAGCTTCGTGTTAAGATCAGCACCCAAGCTATTCGTACGCTGAAGAAAAAAGGCCTTATTACTGCCTAAGTAAGCGGCTAGACGTTTGCTTAATAAAACCCCGTTTATGTAACGGGGTTTTATTATTTAGTAGAGTCCAGTATTACCCCGCTGCAGCATGTTGCATGATAGGCGCCGGAGGCCGCTACGTACACTAAAAAAGCTCCGTCGAGCAGAGCTTTTTTAGTGTAGTATCGATCTGTTACTTCGTTGCTTCTAGCACAACAACTTGCGTCGTGTCAGCGTTTTCTAATGGCTTAAACTGCAGCTTGCTAACCTTTTCTTTTGGTTCCATAGCCAAACCCTTCAAAGCATCATCAAGCTCGGCCTGTGGTACTTCAAACTGCAGGTTCTTATCAGCATAGTGTGTTGGCACTACTATTTTAGGCTCTACGGCTTTAATAAGCTGCAAGGCACCAGTAGCGTCAAGTGTAAAGCCATTGCCACCAACTGGTACAAACATTACGTCCACAATACCAATGGCCTCAAGCTGGTCGTCACTAAGCTTTGGGAAAATGTGACCAGTGACTAGTACCCTAGTCTCACCTAAAGTAATTTTATACATAACAGCGTTCATTTTACCTTCTTCATCCATATGTGCACGCGTTTGCAAGCCAAAGATAGATATATTACTAGCCTCATATTCACCGGGCATGTCGATCACTAGTTTAGCGCCAGCCGGGATTGCAGTATGAGTGCCCGTATACAGGCAAATGTCACCCTCTTTAGATACAGTTTTGCCGCCTAGCACAGCCAAATCATCATCAATCACTACCCGCGTTTGTTTGTTTGAGAGCACGATACAGTTACCGCCATAAAATTGCATGTCCATAGAAAAACTCCAGAGTTATTAGTTATAGGTACTAGTGTATCTGTAAGGTGACTATTTTGCTACCTTATACCGCTGGTATGAACACTTAAGTGCTTAGCTGATTAAACCGGGCTTGTCTAGCAACACCTGCTTTTTGCTACGGAGCACGTTATCCATAAAACGATCTTTAATCTGTAAGCGATAGGTAAAGTCGTCAAGCGAAAATACTGTGTAGCGTAAATCTTTACCCTCTTGTCGTTCCAGCTCAGTGACATACTTAGCAAGCGCGTTCTGGTTGACGTTACCAACGATCAGCACGTCTATTCCAGCGCTATCGTCGCGGGTAAACTGCCCCATAAGCGCAGCGATTTCAACGTTGCCAAGTGCCTTTAGGTCTGCCGTTTCATCAGATAGTGGTAGCTCGGCAGTTTTCGCTGCGCGCGTTGTCCGACGCGGTTTAGCCCCACCCCCAAATATTTCCTGCAATGGGCTATAGAACTCGTAGCGCTGGTTAACTTCGTAATAAACCTTGTTGTTGCTGGTATCGCTAGTGATGATACCAGTATTTAGTAAGTTTGCGAGCTCTCGCCGCACCGAGTTTATTTGCTCGTCAATCTTACGAGTAATCTCGCGAACATAGAATGAGCGATTTGGATTGCTATAAAAAAGCTGCAAAAGCTTTACCCTCGTCTTGGAACCAAATAGCTGTTCAATCATGGTTTTATTGTACCAGATACTCGTACTACTAGTAAGTACTATTGTTCAAGAACGTTGTAACTAGATCTACAGCATAACTTCGGTCAGACACCCACTGAATACTTTGGTTTCGTTTAAACCAAGTTCTCTGTCGCTTGGCTAGGTCCATGGTCGATTTTATTATTCGTTGCCGTACTGCATCGTGCGTTAAGGCTGGGGCACCGGGATCCTGAAGAGCAGCCATATGTGAGACTCCATTCATTCGCGTGTTCGATAGTACTACACCTGCGTCGTCCAAAGTCAGGTTGGCCCCATCACCATCAGTAAAATAGTCGTGCCATTCACGGTAGCCAATCCCTTTCATTGGTTCCGCTTCCCAGCCATAGCGCGCAGCTAGCTCATGCACTTCTTGCTCCAAGCCCAAATCCAGCATACGGTCCACACGTTTTGCGACATGCTGTTTTAGTGCGTCGCGCGGCACAGCTAGTCCTAACACCAGCGTATTTTCACGCAAATTCTGTTTCGTCGGCATAACACCATTATTCTCAATTAGCCGTATCAACCGACGCTTGTTTCGTATATCGATTTTGGACGTATCTAGTTGACGTTTGTGAGCCAGTTGTAACAACTCGTCCAATTCTTTTAGATTTAGCTCATTACGCAAGCTCGGGTCACGAGCTGGCAAGAAACTGTAGTTGAATAAAACACTATCTATATACAGACCGGTTCCGCCAACTAAAATTGGCAGCCGTCCACGACTGGTGATGTCAGTAATCGCACGCAAAGCTAGGCCCTGAAAAAGCACTACACTAAACCCTTCTTGCGGATCAGCCACATCAAGCAAATGGTGCGGCACCAATGCACGCTCCTCCGCCGTCGGTTTTGCCGTACCAACATCAAACCCTTTATATACTGTCCACGAGTCGGCACAGATAATCTCGCCGTTAAACTTTTGCGCTAGCTCCATTGCGAGTGCAGATTTTCCGGAAGCCGTTTCGCCAACGATCGCAATCAACGGCGGCATTAGAACAAGCCTTGCTGCTTGGGTTCATCGCCAGGCGGCCACCATAAGAGTGCATGCACATCCACGCTCAGCGTCTCATCATCAACCTGCACGCCTTCAGCAACAAGCACCTGTCGATGCCCTTCGCGACCGCCAGGGTAGCCAGCAGCAAGGCCACCCTGCTTATTCACTACCCTCTGCCACGGCAAATCTGGGTCACCAAAATGCGCAATTCCACCCACAATCCGTGCCGCTCGCGCGTTACCGCAGAGCGCTGCCAGCTGGCCATAGGTCATTACTCGCCCTTGTGGTATTTGCGCAACAAGCGCTTCCACACGAGCAGCGAAGCTACTATCAAGCTCGTCCATTGAAATAATCCAATACCATTATCAAGACAATATCACTATCAACTGCAGCTCTTGGCTTACCCATATAACTCGCTCCTTATAGTGAAGTTTTACTTACGCGACTCTTTGCCTCATTTGCAACCGTCTTTAAGAACTCTTGTATGGTGTACCTTTTGGCCTCCTCGGAAACAACCAAATCTTTACGGATACGTGGAACTAGCTCAGCCCCACTAATTTCTTTTTCACCTAGCACAACTGTATATGGAACCTTACTGAGTTCTGCCGCGCGGATCTTTTTACCAACTGATTCGTTGCTATTATCAACCCCCACACGCAAGCCCAAACCCCTGGATTGAGCAACTATTGTATTCAAGAATTCTACCGTTTTCTCTTCTTGATTGACTGAAATTAAGCGAATTTGCTCTGGTGCGACCCAAACCGGAAACTTACCGGCAGTATGTTCGATATACACACTCAGAAAACGCTCAATCGATCCCAGAATAGCTTTATGCACCATAGCTGGACGCTTCATTTGCCCGTCTTGATCTGTGTACTCTAGCTCGAAGCGTTCTGGCTGCACAAAGTCTAGCTGAACTGTGGCACACTGCCAACGCCGGCCCAGTGCATCCGAGACATAAATATCAATCTTAGGACCATAAAACGCAGCTTCACCAAGCTCAATCTTGTAGTTGAGCTCTTCCTCTTTTGCTACTTTTTCAATTGTTGCCTGCGCCTCTTCCCAAAGCCTTGGGTCGCCAAAATATTTATCTTGCTCGTCGCGGAACGACAAATCAACGCTCAGCGGCATATCAAGCGTTAGATACATCTGCTTTACAATACTCAAGATACCCCGCATCTCGTCTTCAATTTGATCATGGCGTACAAACGCATGCGAGTCATCTTGTGTTAACGCGCGAACACGTGACAAACCATGTAATTCCCCGCTCTTCTCATCCCGGTACATGGTGGTTGTTTCCATATACCGCTGCGGCATGTCTCGGTAACTGCGTGGACGGCTCGCAAAGATTTGCGCCACATGGGGACAGTTCATTGGCTTTAACATAAACTGGTCGTCTGACTCTGTGCTGCTCACATCAAAACGCTCCGGGTACTTCTCGTAGTGTCCAGATTTTTTATAGAGCTCAATCCGGGTCATGTGCGGCGCCCACACTTCTTCATACCCAATACTACGCTGCAGCTCCTCGGAAAACTTCACCAGCTCGTTACGTAGTACCGTACCGCGCGGCGTAAACAGTGGCAGCCCGGGCCCAACCAAATCTGAAATAACAAACAGATCCAGCTCCTGCCCAAGCTTACGGTGATCCCGCTTCTTGGCCTCTTCCAACATATCCAAATACTGACGGAGCTCTTTTGGCGTTGCAAAGGCCACACCATACAATCGCTGCATCTGCGGGTTACCTTCTTTCCCGCGCCAGTAAGCACCAGCCACGCGCATGAGCTTAAAAGCGCCAACCTTATTAGTAGCTTCTGCATGTGGACCACGACACAAATCCGTAAAATCACCGTTACGATAAAACGACACGGCCTCAACCTTACTGTCGCCTTCAGCCGCTACACCAAGCATGTCCATATCCAGATCTTTTGCAACCGTTGTACCGGCACGCTGCAAATCATTCAAAAGCTCTTCCTTGTACGGTTGGCCATACTTGCGCGCCCAATCGATAGCGTCCAGAACGGGCATCTCCAATCGTTCAAACGGCTCGCCTGCCTTGATGATCTTCTGCATCTCGGCCTCAATCCGTGGAAAATCATCAGCCGAAAGCTGCTCACCGCCCAGGTCAACATCATAGTAAAAACCATTCTCTACCACTGGGCCAACACCCAGCTTTACATCTGGCCACAAATGCTGGACGGCGCTAGCCATAATATGCGCCAGACTGTGCCGCATGGCGTATAGGTTATCGGGTTGGTTTTGATCACTCATAGTTATTCTCCTTAGCGTTTTGGGCTGCTAGTCGCCCGCGTTTTAAAATGTAGTAATAAAAAAGACGTGGAATGCAGGCAAGATTTTCTTGCAAACATTTCACGTCTCGGGCCCACTGGCTTTTGGCAACTAATGGGTGGTTCCACCGGACTTCTCCCCTGACAGGGAGCGCTTATATCAGGTATTTTACATCTTCCTGACTGTGATGAAAGCTCCACGGTTGGTGAGTCCGCCTCTACGCTCTTACTGTTTAGTATACTATACCTTCTCTATACTAACTAGGCGAAGCACTGCTGCCTAGCAAACAGCTCTATTACTTAATAGCTTAGAGGGCTGATGCTCACCATGCTAGATTTTCGCAGTATTAATATTATGACATGTTAGTTTTATAATATATACCTTCGATTAAACAAACCACATGACACAGCCCAATAATTATCCCATCCCACACACTCCCGATCCCCGGGTTGTTGCCGCATTGGGTGAAGTTGCCAGCATAGGGTCCCGCCTCCCGGAAGAACTGCGAGCTGATTTCTATGCAGGGTTAAGTACAATTGCTATGCAGTTTGTTCAGCCTAATGTTTATCCTCAGCCTATATTCGAAACTACACCAGAACCACCTATCGAAGAGGCCGAGCTATCAGAAACCGATCGTGCATATGTGCGCGAACTATTCGGGAATGACAGTCCTTTGCCAGTCCACGCACATGCACGGGTGCTTGGGGATAGCCTGCACCCTTATGGTGGTCAGGCAAATCGGCCGAACCGGGCCTTTTCCAACATGATAAAGACGCTAGAAGAACAAGATCCACAAGCAAACAGAAGCCTCAAGACCATCGTCACCGCTGCCGTTCAGGCATCTGCTGCTCAAGAAAGTAAAATGCTTAAGCAAGAGGGCATCCACTTGTCGGTAAGCGTTGTCACTAACGAAGTCCCAGAGTTTTACCAATCAAGGCTAGGCAGAAGATTTCAAGCCCAATCGCTACCGGAAGATCAGCAGCTCGTGCTATTGCACACCCCAGAGTATGGGTCGGATCTAGATACTCGACCAGGCAATGTAATTGTTATAGCAGCCTTCATGGAACCCAACCAGACAGAATACTTGCTAGAGCTTGTCCGTAAGGATCCATTTACCGTTCTTGAAACAGCACTGCTTGCGGCTACCACCACATACCGCTTTATGCCACTATCACCCGAGGAACGCAATAAACAATGGTTGCGCGAGAAACCCACACATTTCGAGCATTGGCGTCAAAATCATGCGGGGGTAGTTATTCGGCGCCGCTGGCCCTTTACAAGTGGACTACATCCTAGCGATGAAAGGTTGGGCAATCCAAACTACCGCGAACCCACTAATAGCTTCTGATACCCTGCCTTCAGCGGCAAGTTAAGCATTCCAAACCAGCTACTCCAACTTAATCCCTTTTAGAAATAAAAACGACTTAGATGATCTCGCAAATTCATCTAAGTCGTCTGCTTGGTAAAACCTCTCGGCAAAACCTCGCCTCACATAAATGAGTATACGAGACCTGGCAGTATTTGGCTAGTACTTTTTTGCAATTCATTCTAGCTCGCCTGTGGATAATGTGGATAACTATTTTAGGCAGTTTATACCTTGCATGATATACACCCATAAGCCTGATCCGGCTAGCTGCTTACGGCCCCTGTGAAAACCACCAAACGACACAGGTAAACATACAAAGAAGCATCCGCTACGCCTTAGTAAGGCGTCGCACAATATTATAAATGAGTATGTTTTACGGCAAGCTGCTGGAAGCAATCCAGGCGGTCATCATGACTCACCAAATAAAATACCCCTTTTACAGGGGTATTTTATTTGGTGGGCGATATAGGATTCGAACCTATCACCTCCACAACGTCAATGTGGCGCTCTAGCCAAATGAGCTAATCGCCCAAGGAATGAGGCAAACCATCCTGGTTTTTCTCATCGCGCCGGCAAAATGGAATACATTTTGGCGGGCTACTCTTTTCCTGGGCCGCAAGGTCACAGATCACAAAAGCTGAAGAATACTATAATCGATTACCTCTTATAAATCAACCCGTCCTTCAAGCCCTTACCTCTGTTATTATGCTTATGTTTGACTGAAAAGGTGTTGACAGAGCTTTGGCGGGATAGTAACATAGGCAAGTTAAACGAGGTGTTTTGGTTGAGTACCAAACAACGAGCAAACTCGCTTGCGAGTTTTGAGTTGTTTTATGAGGAGCTCCCGGCTATCAAACGTGTCACACGTGTTCGCCGAGTTCGGGCAATTGCATAAAACAGCGAAACAGTTAACGTCAAAAAGAAAATTCTAAGCCGAAGATCCAAACAATCTTCGGCTTTTTTAGTACACCCGCCCAAAGATATATCAGTCTACCGCCCCTGTTACAGATTGCCGAAGCGGCAAACTTTACCCTATACCCACAGCTTCCACGTACTTTTCCACTGGAAAAAACTCTAGCGTTATGACAGTATGTAGCCATGGTTTGTATATACTGCGGCAACAAAACACAAGTTAACAACTCACGACATCAAAAGCGCCTAAATCGCGGCTGGCGGCGGCGTGAATGCTTGCACTGCCACGCAATATTTACGACCATTGAAGAAACTGAATACTCCAGTAGTCTGGCTGTCCGTAATCTAAACGGTGCTAAACACCGACCGATTAAGCCATTTAGCCGAGATAAGCTATTTGTAAGCATTCTAAAGGCCGTAGGACACCGTAAAACAGCCACAGAAGACGCAAGCGCCCTTACTGCCACTATTGTCGCTAAACTGCTCGCAAACGCTGTTGATGCCGTTATAAGCCCAAATGACATCATGGAGTACACTCTGGAGACACTCCACCGTTTCGACACCGTAGCTGCAATGCAATACGAGGCCTATCACAGATAGACCTAGCTAAGCGCCAAAATCACCATAAAGAGAGCGTTTTCGAACAAGCCGCCAATCACCAGCCTGGTCACATGCTGCCCCGGCCGTCAAGAAAGACTGCTAGCCCTCGGCATGCATATCGTGCGTTTTGCCAGCTTCAGTCACTACGGTTTTGGCAGTAACATCAAACTTAGTTAAGTATCGTTTAAAGATTAAGCGAGTCTGCGAGTTAAAGGCCGCTAGCGAGTTATAAAACAGCGTAGTAAACGGAAAATACACCCATTGCACCACCATAAATAGCGTACGATGATGCTTATAGCGAGCGGGTTTGGGTGGCAAGGTCCTCAGCGCCATAAATACTGTAACCACCAGCGCCGCTATACCCACTGTTTGAACCCTACTGACAATCAGAGGCAGCTCATTGGCAGCAAAGCTATCAGGATGGAAGAATAATGGCACAAAACCACTTACCAACACTAGAACCGGGCCAACAGCCCAGGTAACGTGCCCCTCTAGTAAACGCCAAAACTTTGTCCAAAGATCAATCTTAGATATATTGTTTTTGCGGAAAAAACCATAGCGAGCCACATACGCCACATCAGAAGCCCCATACGTCCAGCGGCGCAACTGCACAAATTGCGCACGGAGTGTTTTGCGGTAGCTCTCAGACAACACCGCGTCCTGACCAATTGGTAAATTAAGCGGCAATACGCGATACTTACCTTCAAAGGTAAAATAAGATCGCCAAAACTGATGGCCATCTTCTACAACCGTACGAGCAGACCAAAAGTCAGTCTCAATCAGTGCTGCCATAGGCTGGGCATGGGCCGAAAAGTTGCGTAGCGCATGCAAACGCAAAGAGACAACCAAATTAAAGAGTGAGTTGCCAGTGGCAATCACCCTCATTGGCGCCGGAGCATCCCAAATATTGTTAGTATAGAGTGCCACTGGCTGGTACGAGGCATGGATAGGGTCTGGAGCAGCTACATAGGCATAGCTAAGCGCATTTAAATAGTTTTTATCTGGCCGATTGTCGGCGTCTAGTGTGGTTACCATAACCCGTACAGGGTCTATCTTGTGCTCTTCCAAATAGGTTTTAAGTGCGCGGCCCGCAAAATTTATGTTGCCGCCCTTACCCAAGATTTCTCCCGGCAACACTGGATGTTTAATAGCTAATACATCCATGAACACTTTTTTCTTTTTGTAGTACGCCTTGATCTCCTGAGCTAGCTGCTCAGTTTCCTCGCCTGCCCGACCTTCGTAAGCGAGCACAAAGATAACCTTTTTCATGTCGTAGTCGCTGGCGATTACGGATTCGATGGTTGGCTGCAGTACTTCGCGTGATTCTTTATAGGTAGCGATAATCACCGCATGTATCACTTCACTGGGCGGCATTAGAAGTGGCTGAGTCTTACTGCGCTCAATAGCACTCAAATGCCACGCTGGACGCTTGGCATGCCCACCGGGTGCCTCACCAGATTCAAGCTCACTAAGCATCTGACTCCATGGGAACTTTTGGTGTTCACGCATTACATGATGTCCGTGGAGTGCCCGTATTGCCCCGGCTACGCCACGTGCAAAATTTACCAACAGATAAATAAATATGAACACAGCCGCCAACGTCACATTGATTAGGCTGAGCAAAATCGGTAGCAAAATCATGAAGTACGAGAGAAGTCCGGGTAGCACCTCAAAGAAACGATACCAACCGTGACGATCTTGCTCATACGGAATTTCGTACCGTGACATGTATGCCCTTTAGCGCAACACCAGGAGTGAGTTGCTAACAAAAATTAAAAATAATAACAAAACAATAGTAAGTGCTAAAACTACCATCGAAAGTTCTCGCCGGACTCGATATGAACGATACGCAAGCACTAAGCTCATGCCAAAAAGTAGGATGGCAGCAGCTACAAAACCAAGTACATCACCTAGTGTTCCTGTGGTGTATCGATCAATGCCCAGCGACGCACGATACGAAACAATGTAGTTGCCACCACTTGGCACACTGCCAATCCGTAGCAGTATTAATGCCACAGCAGCAAGCGCTAGGAACGACATAATGCTTACTAGCAGTAATGTGGTCCGATCTTGGAGAAAATGCTTGTTTGTTGCCATTGGTCTTGGTATCTATTGTATCAAATTGCTACGGACACAGTGCATGTAAAATGCCTATACTAAGACCGGACATTACACATTTACTGCCATAGCAGCCAAGCCAGTTAACATACAGCCAATACCTAACCACTGCTTATCAGTAACTCTTTCTTTAAAGAAAAACATGCCAAGCACTACTACTGGCAGCACTGAGGCAGCTTTGACAGATCCCACATACGCCGCATTTGGCGCAGTAACTTTTGCCTGATAGGTAGCCAACATGTTCACCGTATAAGTAATAGCCACGATGGCAAGCGGCCACATATGTGCTTTGGTGCTTGTTCCCACTTTTTTCCAGTAAGCCCTTATATCTCGACGTTGGCTTTTTAGGAATACGAACGTCGCTAAGATAACAAACGGTACTGTAAGTAGCGAAGTGTAGAAATTGTAGCTCGTTGGGTTGCTCATGCGCAACATCTTTACCTCAATGTTTGAAAACCAACTACAAACGGCAATGGCAACTATTACTAAGATAAAAGCTTTCCGGCGCACCATAGACCCCTCCTCCTGATGCCGTTTGGCACGAGCAGCTATGTAGGCGCCGAGCATGATAAGCGCTGCACCAAGCACGCCAAAAATCGAAGGTACCTGACCAAGAATAATATAAGCACCAATCAGGTTGCCAACAGAAAACAACGTCATCAGCGGCGCCACATAGCTAATATCGGCAATCGCAATAGCTTGGTAATAGCAATATAGGTACACTGCCTGCAGTGCAACATATAGCATCAGTAACTGCCAGAAGTATATCGGCAGTTCGTTTGGCCAGTAGAATTTAGCAAAAAATAGCGACATAACAATAAATGGCAGCGCTACACCCTGTTGTAACCAAGCCATGGCCATACTATCGATACCAGTCGCCGCCTTCTTTTCAGCAGTGCGGCGCGATGACAACATAAGTAGCGCCAGAAGTGAGAGCGCAAACCACACTATCGTTACCTAGCTTCACGCCATGCAATAAATTGCATTAGGGCCGCAAGAGATTGACCGTCAGCAAATATGCCATTTTTAATCATTAGCATAAGCTCTACTAAAGAGACGGCTTTACTGGCACGAATTGCCTCAAAGTCTTCAAGCTTTTGCTCACCCTTCTCCAGATCTTCGGCAAGATAGACATACTGTATGTCCTTCATAAAACCATTATAAGACGGGCCGTAGTGATTAAGCGCAGTCCACTTGCGAGCGCTCATACCAAGCTCTTCTTTTAGTTCACCTTTTGCAGCGTCAAGTGGCGAAGAACCAGCAGCAAGCCCTCCCGTAGGTAGCTCCCATTGCCATTTTTGTGTCGGATAGCGAAATGATTCAATAAGATAGATCTCGTTATTTTCATTAACAGCAATAATAAATACTACTGTACCACCGTCAACAAAACCGTAAATTCCTTCTACACCGTTTGGCATCCGAGTCTTGTCTTCATAGACGCTCAACCAAGGGTTTTGGTAGACTATGTTACTACTAAGTGTTTGCCAGGGTTTACCATCTTGCTTCATACGGGCATTATACGCTGCAAAATAAAAGAACCCCCGGTAAGGGAGTTCCCATGTACTTGCTTGGTGCGGGTAAGGAGAGTCGAACTCCTATCTCAACCTTGGGAAGGTCACATAATAGCCGCTATACGATACCCGCTAAACTTCCCCGCTCTATAAAATCATAAACTGTTTTGGAATTTACTTCTGAGACTAGTTCATCATCTTTCGGAAAAGAGCAGCCGGAGCGACGAATTTATTTCGGCGCACCGCGCGTTGAGAAAACCCGAAGGTTTGTCTCAAACTTGTGGAGCCACCTAGCAGGATCGAACTGCTGACCTACGCGTTACGAATGCGTCGCTCTACCAACTGAGCTAAGGTGGCATATTGGACTCTCAAAAGGACCTCACTTGCCGCTAACGAGGTCAATTATACAGGCAAGGAGCCCTCACTTACAACAGATTAGATCGCAGTGTACAATAGAAATATAGAAGGAGTTTTAAATAATGCTCAAAGAGTTTAAAAAATTTGTACTACGCGGCAATGTTGTAGATCTAGCCGTCGCCGTTGTTGTCGGTGGTGCCTTTGGCGCAGTCGTAACAGCGCTAGTACGGGATTTTATAACACCACTAATTGCTGCCGCTCAAGGCCACCACGACTTCTCTTCTCTGTATTTCAGCGTTCGTGGCAGTAGATTTATGTATGGCGATTTTGTGAACGCCATCATATCATTCTTAAGTATTGCGAGCGTGGTCTTCTTCTTTGTAGTGCAGCCGCTCAACAGGTTAATGTCGCATCTAAAGCCGAGTGACGACATAGAAAAACCCGCCGAACGAGCCTGTCCTGAGTGCCTTAGCGCCATACCCGCAAAAGCAACCCGTTGCAAATTTTGCACTGCTAAAAGTGCGCCCGCTAAGCGATAGCCGTCTTCGGGCGACGAATGCCAATATATGAGACTACGCCACCGCTAATCATAAGCCCCACGATTACCCACAGCACCCGATGAAAGCCCATTAGCGTTAGATGTGGGCCACTTATAACTCCAGCCAGTGCAATTGCAATCAAGCCCGCTACACGAGAGACGGCATTGTTAACTGCCGAGGCCACACCAGCCTGATGTTCATCAATATCGCCTAAAACCGCAGACGTTAATGGCGCAACCGTCATGCTAAGTCCTAGCGCAAATACCATTACCCCAGGAAAGAGTTCAGTCCAATAATGCATGTGTGGTTGGACTTGTAGCATTAGCAAAAAACCGACTGCTGAAACGAGCGGCCCAGCAGTCATAAATGGCCGTGAGCCATATTTTCCGGCAAGTGCACCAAAACGTGGCGACAAGACAAACATTACTGCTGTTATAGGCAACAGTGCCAAGCCAGCAGCAAAGGCCGTATACCCTTCCGCCTGCTGCAAAAATATCACAATGATGAAGCTAGAAATAGATAAGCCAGCATAGATAGCTGCGGTGGCGGCATTGCCAAAACTAAAATTGCGCACTTTGAACAAAGAAAGTGACAACATGGGCCGTGCGGTTCGCGCCTCATGCCAGAAAAATATCCCTAGCGCCAATAGGCCTGCTACAAGTGGCAACCATATTATAGATTCACTCAGCTGATACTTCGGCCATTCAATCAAGGCAAATACCGGGCCACCCAGCCCTAGCACGCACCACAACGTCCCAGCTAGATCAATCTTGGTTGATTCACGAGTCTGTTCTGGAAACTCTAATAGCGCTAACAGCCATAAGGTAATCGCTATCGGCAACACATTTATGGCAAACACCCACCGCCACGATGCCACATCCACCAAAAACCCGCCAACCAGTGGCCCAATAATAAACGAGATCCCAGTCCAGGCCGTCCAGCTACCAATTGCTTTACTTTGGGCTGTGCCTTTAAAACTAGAAATAATGAGTGCAAGCGAGCTAGGCACCAATAGAGCTCCGGCTACACCTTGTAACGCTCGAGCAGCAATCAAGAAAACTCCGTCTTGGGCAACCGCACAGAGCACTGAGGCCACCCCAAAGCCGGCAAGGCCTACCGTTAAGACACGTTTGCGACCAAACAGGTCCGAAAGCGATCCAGCAATAAGAATCAATGCCCCCAGGGTAATAAGGTAGCCATCTACCACCCACTGCTGTGTAGCCAAACCACCCCCAAGTTCACGCGAAATTGCTGGTAATGCTACATTTACTACGGAACCATCCAAAAAAGCCACAAACGAAGCCAATATACTTACTATCAAAACTAAACGCTGTTGCTTTGTGCTCATGTCCTCAGTATACCTTAAGATAATTCGGGAATTTATACGGCAAAAACGAGTGCTAGGGCCATGCAAGCTAAACCTACGTCACGAAAAGTAATAATAAGGTCTGCCGGATTAGCTAACACAATTCCACCAAGCATAAGCGCAGAGGCGGCGGCCGCATACCGCACAAATTTACCACTCAAAAGCCATGTAGCTAGACCTAACTCCGTGAGAGCGAATACTTTTATAAGCACATGAGCGTATGAGGCGGCGGCCAAAAAGTGTGGCAAATAGCCAATCCATTCGTTAGGATCTCTGAGCGACCCAACACCAGCATAGGCAAAGACAAATGCTAGCCCTAGTCGCAGTAAGATCTGTGAAACGTATGGTTTGTTTAAGCTTTTGCTCGTGAACATATATCTATTGTAACGCATATGCTTTATAGTCTGCATTTTGTAGACTAGCCGATTATAGAGTCTATTGCGGTCATACATGTTCAAGATCATACTTATGGCTATGCTTGGCTTTAACTGGATTGATCTGATGATCGTTGTGTTTCTAACTGTGGCGGTAGTTACGGGTTTACGTATTGGTGTTTTGTCTCAACTGTTTGTTATTACCGGCTTTTTTGTCTCACTATTTGTCTGCGGCTGGCTTTTCCCAGTAGTTGTACGCTTCCACGATCCAACACTCCGCACAACGGTCAATGGCTCGCTTGTGCTTTTAGCCTCACTGTACGCTGCTATGCGTGGCTTTGATCTAGGGCAAAGCATTCACTGGTCATTTCGGTCGGGTAAACTTAGGAAAGACCACAGGCTTGAGACGACTGAAACTATATTAGGTGCCCTGCCCAGCCTGCTGGCTGGTCTTACCTTGGTATGGCTGCTTGGCGTGGCGATAGGAAGATTGCCATTCGTGGGTTTAAGCAATAGTGCGAATGATGCGCGTATCATACAAGTACTCACCCGAGCTTTGCCACCAGTACCCGCCGTATTCGCCGAGTTTAACAGAAACATCGATCCAAACGCTCAGCCTTACATATCCGCACAGCCTAAACCCCAAACTGATTTTAATTTTGACCCCAAAATAGTCGTCTTAGCAGCGGCCAAGGCAAACAAATCCACGGTGCGCATCACCAGTTTTAGCTGCGGCGGCATTGTTTCCGGCTCTGGATTTGTGATTGCTCCAGGCCTTGTTGCTACCAATGCGCACGTTATTGCCGGGTCCAAACGACCAATCATAAAGTACAACAATAAAAGTTACGAAGGCGTCCCTATATACTTCGACTCTCTTTTGGACCTAGCAATTATGCACGTCCCGGGCTTAACTACACCCCCGCTTTCGCTGGCGACTAAAAACATTGCGCTACATACTACCGTGGCAGTACTAGGCTACCCGGGAGGAAACTACAAAGTCGAACCAGGAATCATTCAGGATACTCGAGCAACAGCCGGTACAAATATCTACAATCTAGGTAGTTTCGATAGAGGTATATATGTTGTGCAGGCACATGTTGAGTATGGCAATTCTGGCGGTCCAATTGTCACCCAAAGTGGCGCGGTGGCAGGTCTTATTTTTAGTAAATCAACTGAGGTCAGTGACGCAGCATATGCACTTACTTCAACACATATCAGCGACGCACTACAGCAGGTGAAGTCATCTCATACACGAGTTAGCACTGGTGCCTGTATGGTTGACTGACTTATATACTGACAAGCTCGAAAGCATCAGGATCCTTGCCAGCCAGAACCGCGCGTAAGCGTTGGTCGGCCTTGTGAGTAGATATAATTTCACCAATTGCCACACTTGTCTCAATATCTGGTAGCCATACTCCAGTCGCGATATCAGTACGGGCAACGTGTTCACCTCGTAGTGACAAGACACGGATCAAGCTGTCCATAGCTGCGCGCACAAATGGCAAACCTACTGAAAAGACCAACTGTTCTCCGATACCAAAACTGCTAATTTCAACCGCCTCCCTGGTTTGGCTGTCAGACGTTGGGCGTGGAATGCCGCCCTGCTTGCGTGCAACCGCCCTGCCATTTACAACCGTTACCTCACGCCCATCTTTTAAAGCATAGACTGCTGCAATATGTTCGCGGGGCGGCACTAAAAATAACTGCCCGGTTCGTGGATCTGTACCGCGTACTTCTTCAGGTTTAGTGTCTTCTATATAGTGGACTGGGTAGTTAGCCCAGTCTATATCGTCAAAAAATACCGTTTCAGTACAAACACGACCAATTTCATACTCTGTCGGAAAAGCCTGCTTCCAACTATTACCTGTTTTTCGTTCCTCGGTCCTTACGAATGGTGATCTTTCACGCACGCCATCAATGTTTGCGCCCGGGAAATATTTGGCTATGGTCTCGTAAATTTCATTGACAGTTCGTTCGCCCGGGTAGTCGTAACGCAAACGCTGGCCGCCCATAACAAACATCTGATTGACATTACCAGCTCGTGGATCGCGACCAACTGCCGCCAGTGTACGGTCAGTGAATTCCTGCGTAGAACCACCCATAATGTAGGCTTTGTCACGCGGCACTAACGCGGTTGCTGCTTGCGGCACCACAAAACTGTGATCACCATAGCGAAGCTGAGCAACCAGAGGCCTGAATAGACCCTCCTTATCACCTAGCGACAGCTTGCCACCAATGCCTAGTTGACTACCATGCTGGTGCCCCATAAGCCGACGCCACATCCATTCTCTAGCCATATCAGAAGGATCCAAAAGATTGTCATTTAAAACAACCTCTACGCCGCTGTCTGGGAACTCTTGAGCAATGGTCGAAAAGATATCTCTAATAGAACCTTCGTTTTGCCTTAGAAATGACTCTTCGGGTATCCAAGGGGCTTTTTCGCAATCTGCCGTAGACATGACAGTTACCATAACATATATACTTGTAAGTCGCTAGCGATTATACGATGCCCCTAAACTGAATCTTCATAAAAGACTTGATAAAACGGCTCAAGCCTACTGATGCATCTTAGGTTGGCCATCTTGGCTGGTCATAGCAGAAGATGCGTGGAGCTACTATATTTAATAGTCAATATTTAGTAAACGAGAAGGATGCGCACTTATATACTGGCTAGCCCGCATAAGTCCTTCAAAACTTCCGCCATCCATATATTCGCCACCAACGGGATGAACTTGAAAGGTCTGACCATCAGCTATCGCCCTATTGATCGGATAGGTAATAAAATGCTCGGCACTTCCACGGTCCTTGGCCATTTCTGCTTCAATGTATGGCCAAATTGAATCAGAAAGAAGGTACCGACTAATGTTAGCGACTGGCTCCTGGGGTACACGCTCTAAAGGTGGCTTTTCGTCAATCTGTACAAGCTTGCCGCCGCTATCAGTTTGCAATATCCCATAATTAGGGCCATCCGCTTGAGATATTGGCTTACCCATAATGACATGATTCGCATTAGAACCATTCCACGTCTCAATTGCTGCCGCTAGTTCTGAAGTGCCATCTTGGCGATACACAAAGTCATCACCGCCCATAAGCGCAAAGCGGGCTTCGCCTCTTAGGTAATCTTTCGCGAGAAAAGGTGGAAAAGCTGTTCCATATTGTTTCGACGGCTGAACTATATACTCATATGTCAGATTAAATGACTCTCGCCGCGCCAACTCTTCTTCTAGTTTGTCGTCTCTTCCGAGCCGTACAAGCTGTTCCTTCAGATTTTGATTAATTTGTTCAAAGTATTCACTCAGTTGCACTTTTCCTCGCTCTGATGTAACAAATATAATTCGCTTAACACCCGCGAGTACGCAATCTTCCACCATAAAATCGATAACAGGACGGCTTTGTTCGCCCGCATAAATTGGCATCATGCACTTTTCTATGGCTGTAGTGCATGGGAACACGCGGCTACCGGCACCGGCCACAGGCATAATAGCCGTCTCAATAGTCATATAAGTAATATTATAACAACTATATCTATATTCGTCAATTAGTTGATCCGGCTCTTCTTCGCCTAAGCGGAGACAAAGCATTGCCACTACAAACTATTTCACTCCGGCAACGTATGTTCAAAAAGGTTCCTGACACCCTGACGGATAGTCGCATAAAACATCTCCGAAAGTGGCGTAGGCGCCTGAGTCAGTCGCGTACCCTCATAGCTAACCCCAAGAACATCAGGCCGATCACGCCAAGGTGCAGCGGCGGTCGGGCCTAAGTTTGGGGTCACATTAAGAGCCGTACCCCTACCAGCCAGCGTAACCCAGTCAATTGGCACACGTACCCTTAATCTGTTACAAGCCCTTCTAAACGTGTGGCATGTGCCAGCAGACCTAGATACATAGTCATCAACTACCATAAGCCGCTGCAAGTCTCCCTGATCTCTCAGCGACTCAAGTGGATCACTAAGGTGTTCAACGAGTTCGTCCATGGGCACCCTTTTAGAGATTCGTCTGTAGAATAACCTGTCTGCTATTGCAGGCACTGCTCCCATATAAATATCAATCGCCCCCAAAGCCACCCCAATTGGTCGTGCATCTTGATCACAAACCATGATAGCGTTTGGGCCAGTTTGCGCCGCGAACTCATACATCGGCAGTACATATTTGGGCAAATCTAGAGCGGCATCCAGTAGCGCTTTCGTACTTTGTTCAACGCCGTTTATCCGATCATTAAAAGGCATAAAAATAAAACATGAGTCATTTTTCTTAGTGGGCCATTACCGTTACTTTAGAAGTCCGGAACTATTCCAACAGTTGTTGATTAATGTAAATCTAGGAATAATCTTGCCCCGCCATTCAACTGTCATGAGCCAATCACTGATAGGCCGGATGAATTGAAGCTCCTTGCCGTAAAGTGCTCTGAAATCACAGCCGGCCCATTCGTTGCTTCGGTTATAGCCAATGCTACGACCTGCTATGAATTGCCCTTGTAGTGTTGGCATCAACGCCGACTTGTATGACCAAGGCTGCATCATCTAAACGGTTCTATAGCTCTCTTTCTGGTAACTTCTCATCCATGCTCTAACTATAACAAACTCACCTCAGTACTGAGGTGAGTTTGTTATAAGCTATATGATAGTTGTTGCCAAAGGCTTTCAAGGATAGTTATCATCGCAGAAACAATACCCTTGCAAGAACAGACCTACGTATCAGCTCCTTGTGGCCAAGTCTTTGCCATTAACATGTCTAGATCTTCCGCATCCTTTTCGCTGCAGAACCGTAGGCCCATCTCACGCTCAAAAGCTGCATTATCAGACTCCATAGCCTTAGCCTTATCAAGTGCTGCCATTACAAGCTCCCACTCAAGCGAAGTTTGAGGCATAGGGGCCGAAGGCGCCTCCTCGGAAGGCTTTGGCCTATGTTTAATTGTTTTATCTACGTGCAAGCCATCCGGGACCTGGAAGAAATCGTACATAGTAGTGTGCTGCGAGTAAACTTCTTCCATCTCACCCGCATCTTCATATAAATCAGGGGTACCGATGGCCTCTCTATGAACAACTCGCATTACAAGCCCTTCAAGCCCTTTATCTGTCAAAGGTTTATCATAGGCGGTAACCGTTAAACTATCAGCTGCCGTATCTGGCACTTGTGACTTCTTCGAGTAACCGATGCGGCCTTCATCATTGTCTGACTCATACATATGTCCAGACTTTGCAGCAGCAACCCCGTGTTGATGGAGTCTTTCCTTTAACTCCTCAGAGGGAGGTAATGCCTCCTTTGGATTTGTTAATTCCGGATGATCTTGGCTTGAGCCATCGGTAAAATCTTCTGGTGACATTTTGCTTCTTTTTTTTATTTTATGGGTTAGTATATATACATTAGCATTAATTGCTATTTTAGTCAATAGCATAGTTTTCCAGGTTCCCCCGCATATAGCAACATAATTAGACCTCAAATAAAAAACGGCAGCCAAGCTGACGTTCTTTATTTGGCGGGCCGCAGCGTTAGAAGTCTGGAACTTTTACGCGTCAGGGAAACGCATAGCTTGCGCAACTAGATCGGTGAACTGCTGAGGCACATACACAGTCGAGAACTCGCCAGCAGCATCCGTAATCTGGCAAGCCGTGAAACCTTCTCGCTGCTCGAGCCGCTGTGAAGGCAATAGATAGAGCTGAGCATCATCGCCCTCTTCGTAAGCAGGCACCGCAGTATCATACAGGACGAGGTCCTCGACACCATCATTATGATAGGCATAGGCATTGCCTGGTCGTATTACGACCTGTACGCCAGGCCTCATGACGCTATGCTCAACGTCCCCAGCAGCGTTTGCCCTAATGAGTTTACCCACACCGCTCAAAGTTGTGACAGTAAATGTAGCTTCAGCTTGCCGCTTGGTAACAAAGACTGGCTCCGTGATAGTGCCACGAGGTATGCGAAAGACGACTGTGTTGCCACCTTCAGGAGTAGACGAACCTTCATTGTCTACGATTTCGGCCAATGAGTAGCGCCAACCATTGTAATGAGAACTGAGAGGTACATCGACTATCCTCTGTGGCTTAGGTGGAATATACACTTCAGATACTGGACGTAATTCAGACATAAAAAAATACTACAATATGAGTAGTATTTCTCCAAGTGTAAGCTTCTTGGCGGGCCCGACCGGATTCGAACCGGCGATCTCCTCCGTGACAGGGAGGCGTGATAGGCCGTCTTCACTACGAGCCCGCATATTAGTATTGAGACAAACCTTGTGGTTTTCTCAATGCGCGGTGCGCCGAAATTGATTCGTCGCTCCGGCTGCTCTTTTCCTTACCAGCTGCTGGTACGGAATACAACAGGGGTAATTTTAGCAAGGAGCGTCGGAAAAAGCAATCCCCGTTTAGATGCCTGGCACTTTTATGTAGATACGCCTGGCATGGATTTTTTGATACTGAGCTACATACGTATTTATGGGGGTAATATTGAACGAAATGTGAGCGGCAGTCATCTTGCCCTCGGTGCTACTAATGAGCTTAACAATCTCAAAGCTATTGCCCGCCCAAATAACTCCACTGACCTGTCCTGGTGACATATTCTGCAAAAGCTGCACAACCGCTGGCGATACATCAATGCTCGCAGATGTTATAGCGGTGTCAGCGTATTGTCCACCATTAGCCTTCGTGGTTGGGTCCTCGGAGTACTGCTTGGCAAGTGCAGTAAAATCTCCGCCGGATTCTATTTGACCAGCAACTGCGTTAGCGCGAGTATGGGCATCAGTGTCAAGCACAGAGGCTACTTTTTGCGCAAGCAATTCCTGGGTTAGCTCACGCTTAAGGTCATCGAGCGACCAACCGAAAAACTTACTCGTTACATCGGCAAGTTCTTGATCGCTAGAATGATTTTGAGCCTTGAGCGCGGCCAGTTCAGTATTTAAATCACCATGGCTAACCGAGACATGATGCGCTGCTGCTAACTGCTTTACATAGGCATCCTGTACCACCTCATCAAGCGCAACTGGTTTATAGCGATCTAGCTGACGCTGGCCATCTTTACTACTGAAATCAACGCGTTGCTGAGACTGGTAGTAATGCTGATAACGACGCAGCTCAAACAAATAATTCTCATACGCTACAAAGCTCTTGCCGGCACGCGCAACTGGCAGCGGCAAAACCTGTGTCACCCGATACATAAAGGCCGATGACGATTGAAACTTATAGAGCGCTAAGCCTGTGTATACAAAAAACGTAACAACCGCTGCAGCCAATAAACTGGCCGAGACGATGACAATACGATGCTTGGAGTGCTGCAACGGGTATTTGTACTTGCGCGCACCCTTTAGAACATCCTCGCGATGCTCAGCGACCGTTTCGTTGGTAATTCTGGGTATATTCTCAAACGCTTCTTGAATGCGCTCCTCATTTTTTACTCGCTTAAAGCGCTTAGGCACGGGTGGAATAACATTGCGCACATTCTTGAGACGCTCACTTGGGTGTATTTTGGGTACTGGCTTTTTCATAAAGACAATTTAACTTTGCACAGCTGGTGGCTCGGTGATTGCTATGCCTTCAGAGCGCAAGATCTCCAGTAGCCGCTTTTGAATCTTCTGCGGATGATGAAGATAGTGGATTACCAAATCACCGACCATTGTCTGCATCATTATTGTACCAAATCCCAGCAACGTTTCCTGCAAACCTGATACTTCATAATTAACCATTTGAATTTGCCCTAGGCCCATATCCACTACACTACGGTGGAAAAAACCCCGCTGGGTAATCTGTATAAATCGTTGGTCAGTCACTACAAAGACGCTATAGTGCCAGCTCATCCAGCTAGGAAAAAATAGTAGACATGCTAGAGCTATACTGACTAGAAAACTGAGATAGAAAAAACCAAGTGTTGGCGGATTGCTAGAGTGTATGTAGGTAAGAATAAGCGTATACAGTGGACCGACGAGCAACCCAAATGACCCCAAGATAAGACCTTTGCGCATTACAATGGGATGCTTGCGAAAGACATACAGTACCGTTTCATCATCAAATTGGTCGGGGAAATATTTGACCTTAGTAACTTTTGCGGCTTCCACCTGCTCTTTTGCCATGAGCGTATTGTATCAGGAAATAAGTTATTCTGGTGCCCCCGCCGTGATTCGAACACAGAGCTTCTCCTTAGGACGGAGTTGTTTTATCCATTGAACTACGGGGGCGAATGAGGAGTGTGTAGAATGTGCTTGCACATTCTACACACTCCAAATGAGCTCACGATTTGCCATAGGCAAATCAGGTGGCGGCAGAGGAAGGCCTGTTGGCAGGCCAATATGACTCTACCCTACTTCGATTGTTAAACTACTTCGCAGCCTTCTTTTTCGCACCGGGCCGAGGCTGTGTAAAGTACTCGTGCACAGTGTTGTAATCAGCAAAGATTTCAGCTTCGCTGAACCAATGCTTAATCTCGTCTACAGCCTCTTCTGAGTCACCGGACGCGTGCATCAGCGTTGGTAGTGCCACATTATTAGCATTGACATAATCAAGGCTGGCGTGAGCGTAATCACCGCGGATAGTGCCAGGCGCAGCTTCCTTGGCATTTGTAGCACCCACCATCTTACGGACCAATGATACAGCCTCCACGCCTTCTAGGATACCGGCAATGACGGGGCCTTCCTGCATAGCACCCAGTTGTACTTCGAACTGGGGCTGACCACGCCTAGAGACCATCTTGCCAATAGTTTCGTAGTGGTGGTAATAGTGGTCATAATCGGGGTTGAGCATCTTCATCGCTACAATCTTAAGGCCAACTTTTTCAAACCGAGTCAGAATTTCGCCGACCAGACCGCGTTGCACCGCATCTGGTTTGAAGATAACTAGTGTTCGTTCCATCAAATTTCCTTTAACTTATTTCAGCTTATTTTAACAGATACAAGGTCGCTATACCATCAGAGTTATGCACCTAATACAAGCAAATTTGGAAGGCCAGGCGTAGTGCAGCCGGGCATAGCTATTGCCAAGCCCGCGTGTAACGTACTCCCAATTTGCTTGTATTAGGTGCATATAACCTTACTTATAAACAATGCCCCGACGTCGTACAATAGAAGCGTATGCGTTTCAGTAAAGCCAAGACCGATTTTCTAGAGTATTTAGAGCTAGAGCAAAACCGCTCACAAAAAACGATTGCCAACTACGACCATTACCTCACTCGCCTGCTTGATTATGCTGGCGACGTAGATGTCAGCGTAGTCGATGCGGAACTTATCCGTAAGTGGCGGCTCTGGTTAAACCGCTTGGGTACAAATGTAAGTGATGAGCTCAGCGCCACAACTACTAATTACCACCTTATAGCTTTGCGCAGCTTTTTAAAATTTTGCAGCAAGCGCGGCATTGTTGCTTTGGCACCAGATAAGATTGAGCTAGCTCGCACTAAGCGCAAGCAAGTAACCTGGCTTGATGAAGATGAGTTGGAGCGGCTGTTTGCACAGCCAGACCTAACAACACTGGCCGGTATGCGTGATCGAGCGATTTTGGAATTGCTTTTTAGCTCAGGCCTACGCGTTAGCGAACTAGTAGGGCTTGACCGTGACCACATTAACCTCAAGCGTCGAGAATTTATGGTCCGTGGTAAGGGACAAAAAGACCGGCCAATCTTTATTAGCCTCGAGGCAACAGAATGGCTGCAAAAATACCTCGATGCCCGCAAAGACAATACTCGCCCACTATTCATCCGGTTTGCCGGCAATAAAAAGGTAGACTTAACTGGCAACTACCACCGCTTGACAGCTCGAAGCGTACAGCGGTTAGTGGCTCACCATGCCTTACTGGCTGGCATTACCAAGCATGTTTCGCCACATACCTTGCGGCATAGCTTTGCAACTAACCTGTTAATGAATGGGGCGGACTTACGAAGCGTACAAGCCATGCTAGGCCATAGTAATATTGCTACTACACAGATATACACCCACGTTACCGATCCACATCTTAAAAAGGTACACGACGAATTCCATCATCTGTAACTAGAAAGCCTTATAGCAAGGCTGGGCTGCCTGCAATAGCTTTCTGCCTCCCTACGAGTGGGCTGTGACGGGCTAATTACAAACGTCGGACGAAGCAAAGTCAACGTTATCGGTCGGTAGCAACGAATAATGTTTACAAATGTCTTGGCTACCTGCAATAGCGTTAGCAAGCGTATCACTACCACTACTAAAAAGCGATACCCGTGCTTGCACACGACGCAGCTCATCCTGATCTTTTCCAGTTACGTCCACAATCGCCTGCGCTCCGCGAAAGGCCGCTGGTCCGCTATCGGTAGATCCAGTGATAGCAACCGACTTTGAGTCTTTGTAGAGCGTGGTACCGCGTAGCTCATAGTTTGGTGTATTATCGGGAAGCCTGACTGTTACCTTGCATACGCCATTAGTGCAGACACCACTGCCATTTTTTGCATCAAGGCCCGAAACAATATACGCCGTAGTTGCACCTCCAAAGCCCACATTCACCGAGCCGCTATGCGAGCCTCGTGGTGTTAAGAACACCGAAATAGTATTATTGGCAAGTGTTGTTGCATTTTGGGCGGCACTAGCTGGGTTCGCTACAATATCAAGCCTAAGCAGCCCTAGATCGCAATCTGCGCTCCAGACTGCTGCAGCCACGAATTGTCCATCAGTTGCACCAGAACAAGTGGTTTTAGTTCCACCATCTTGCTCGGCCCAGGTTATAGTAAGTGACTTAAGATTAGCCTGGGTACTAATGGGCATAATGACTGAATCCTGCTGTGAAGCGGCAAACTGCAAACTGTTTGGCGTAGGATTTACCAGAACACAAGTGTAACCAACGCCTCCAGATAATGGCGTTATAGGCGAGCTACCAGCAGCACTTGTGGGGTCATAGTCATTATTACAGGTAGTCTTGGTAGCCAATCCTGAAGTACCATTTGTCTTGATGTAATTAACAATAGTTGCCTGTGTTACATTAATGCCAGACTCGGCAGAATAAAAAGCCTGGGCGCTCAGCTGTCGATCGAGCGCCTCTTGTGAGTTATGGCGCGTAACCTGTGAAAACCCAACCACGATCAGGGTTATAACTAACATCATAATCAATGTCACTAAGAATGACACCATGCCCTGTTCGTTATACTGCTTTTTACCGCTCATGCTTTCTGTATTGTACCAAATCCGCCGCATTTTTAACTTCCCACAATCCTTTGCTGTGCCACAGTCGAAAGTGCCGCCACCGAACAGAACTGCGCGCCAATCTGTGACTTACAGCTAACATCATTACCAGAAACTACATCAGTTAACGCATAGGTGGGGGCTGTTTGCTGACAGCTGCCCTTCATGCCGCCGCCAAGTGTCGTTCTGCAAAGCAAGTCAGAATCGCCATACACAACGGTTAGTGATATCTGCCATAGATTCTTCGTTGGGTCGATATTGAGCACTGATACATCGGTAACACGCATACCCTTTCCAAGCAGTTCTGTGCCACCTGCGAAGCTAGCAATACCACTGGTACTGCAATTAGAAGTATGAGGATTTGGGAACATATATAGTCCCCAGTTTGCTGCTGATGGTGTGGCACCTTGATATTGCACTCCAAGGCTATACAGGAACATTCGGCTGCCTGCGCAAAATAGACCAGGAGGAGCCACGTCGGTACCAGCGCTACCGCTAGAGCTAAATTGAATAGCTTGTGAAACGCTGTCTATGGCGTTCTGTGTCGTTGTTTGAGTTGTGGAGCTGTTAATGCCTTTGTAGTAGCTGCTAGTAAAATGTAGCACGCCAACGGTAATGACTAGCAGCACTACCGAGAATACCAATGTGGCGATCATGAGCTCAACAATTGTAAAGCCAGATTGTTCGCGCAAAATAGTGCCAGTATGTGTACGTTTATACTTCATTATTGCAACCTATAGTACATAGTTACATCACTATCATTAGCCGTAGTGCCATTCAGACTACTCCATTTAACTGACACTTGATACACCCCACTGTTTGGACCTTTGATAGTAGCCGAATACGTTGCGCCACTTCCCTGCTCGGTAAAGTTAGTGCACGCCGCGCCGTTTACTTCAACACCAGCACTACTAAAACAATCACCGGTAGTATTTAACACCCCTTGAGCCCGCAATGCCTCCAGCTGTGTCTCGACCAAATGCTGTGCCTGAATACGCTCCTGGTTAGCCTGTATCGCAATAGTGTTCTTATTAGAAATAACGTAGGCAGCTGTAAGTACTAGACTAACAATAGCAATGGCGATCAACACTTCTACAATGGTATCACCGCGCTTGTTAAGAGCTAGCATGTTAGCCCTGCCTTCATGGTTAGGGCAACATGCAAACTGTTATCTATGCTAATGAGCCCCGACTGATTTGTCGTAGCGCTGGCAATACAAATACTAGCGCTTGATGCGGCTCGTAATTTGCTAACATACGGACTGGAGGTACCGCCAATTGCATCACTTGCTTGTCCAAGTGTACGGTTTGGTGTGCTGCCACTTGCGCCATACAAACTCATTTGCTGCGAGCCCGCCTGCAAACCACTACCGCTATCCAACGAAGCAATCGTGCCAGTGCTGTCACCGGAGACAAAGGCGACTATACCAGTCGCGACTTTGCCGCCCGAAGCTACATCCGTGTAGCATATGCCACCTAGGCCTACGCCACAGGCGTTATTGGATGCAGCGACACTAAGACCATTTTCCATATAATCGGTTATTGAGGTGTTGGGTACGTTGACTTCGACCGTGCCAGGATAGACCGCCCGCGGCTTAGCTTGCGCCACGGTTGTAATGGGCGTAGTAGTGCTTGCCTGATACTGGTTACCGACTAAGGGCAGGATGCCTAGACCACTAGCGGCCGCTCCACCCCCTAGCCCAAACTGCAAGGCCTTACCCATAAAAATACAGCCGCCGTTGGTACCCTGTTTGTTGCTTCCAGCAGTAAACGTTACAGAGCCGGTCGCGCTGCCATTACAAATAAAGTTGCCATTATTGGGATAGTACCCGCTAATTGTCTCGTTTACTATTTGCTGAAGCTGCTGCTGCAAATCGTTAATAGCTGTCGTAAACTCAGTTTTATTTTGCCGACCATTGATAAGAATTGCGGCTGCCACAAACATAATGCCGGTTACCGCCAGCACGATCATAACCTCAACAATAGTAAACCCGCCACTTGCAGCTCGATGGCCACCCTGTCTCATGCAATGTAGTATAGCAGGAAGCATAAGCGAAACACTAGGGCAAGATATCTATTTTTAACCTTACTTGCCTTAGGAGACAGCCAGATGCATTAGCTAGGAGGAGTCAGGCGAAGTGCAACCGGGCAAGCGAAAGCTGGCCCGCGTGAAAACGCCCCTTCTAGCTAACGCATCTGGCTGCAAGATAGAATCATGTGTAGCCTACAAAAACAGGTTCTGGTACCAATTGGCGATAGGTGTGCCATACAGCACCACGATAGCCGTTGCGAACAATAAATACGGACCAAATGGTATATGCAACTTCATACCCTGCTTACCACGTGCAATCAGTGGCAAACTCACTAGTGTACCGGCTAGTGAGGCGAAAAATATCACCAAAAAGGCGCGAAGCGGCGTAGCAGCAAGAAGCCCTAAGACTACTGCAAGTTTTACGTCACCACCACCAATCCATGCTCCTTTGGAAGCCTGGAATAGCAGCCAAAACAAACCAAAGATAATGCCAGCTGCTAGCGCTGGCTGCCACAACAGAGTAAAGCTCTTAAGCCAAACAGCAGTAGCTACAACTTGTACGCACGCTAGTGCTGCTAGCGGAAACACTATGCGGTCCGGCAGCAAAAACCAACGCAAATCATACACAGCTAGCGCTACAAATCCCACCAAAAACACTAACCATAGCACAAACTGGAACAAACCGACATTGTAAAAACTAAGTGGCCATACCAGATACGACATTACAAACAGAACACCCATAAGCAGCTCTACTAGCGGGTATTGCCACGATATTGGCTGCGCACAGTAGCGGCATTTACCGTGTAGCCACAACCAGCTAAGTAGTGGCACTAAGTCTTTCGCAGCCAACTCGTGCCCGCAGTGGGGACACATGGAGCGCCCTTGCATAATGGATAGCGCTTGCAGCCGCTCAGCGTTCTTTTTGCTCTTCTTCTTGACTGCTAACTCATCTTGTTCGTGTAGTCGCCAAACAAGGGCGTTCACAAAACTACCAAATACTAGTCCCAATATTGCTAGTAGCACAATAATCATTACCGTAATAGTAGCACAAAATAAAATGAGCGCCGAAGCGCTCATTTTAAAATTTACTGGCTAAGGTGTGAGACCTTAAGCGCCTACACACTTCAAGATATTACCGCTACCACTTTCTGCCACATATAGTATGGCGTAGCTACGTGGAGAAGCAGAGCCAGCCAAACCAGTACCTGTAGAGTTACATACGGCAGTAGTGCCCGTAATCACCTGAATGGTACCAATGACAGAAGCGTTAGTAATAGCCGCACCATTGAGCTTTACTGTTGCAGTGCCAGAGCCAACAGTTGCCGTCTCTTGGTTAGTACCGGCAGCACCGATGGTTGCCTTGCCAGCTGCGAATGTGATGGCCGTTGGTAGCGTACCACCATTATTGCTTGAGTAGTTACCTACTGCGCTCAGCACGTTATTAGCGTCTGTGTTTAGTGCGTTATTTCGGCCGCTACGCTGCAGTGCAGGTACGGCGAGGAAAACGACCACCATGATCAAACCGGCGATAGCCAGCACGATCAGAACTTCAATAATCGTGAAGCCCTCTGATTTACGTTTCTGAAGTTGCTTAAGCATAGTGCAAGTGCCCCTTTGCGTTTTTTAGTTTAATGCTTATGGTTGAAATAGTACGGCCTGAGAGGTTAAAAAGCAAGCAGTTATCCACAAGTCTCAGATACCAACGTTGATTTATCTACAGGCTGACATCAAGTCCTAACCACCTGTGAAATTGCTATTGCCTGCCAAACCGTAAATTGGCAGCAGTACAGCAGCTACAATCGTAAACGCCACCACACCCAAAACCACCATCATAACCGGTTCAATAATGCTTGATATGTTGGCAACCTCGTTATCAACTTCCTTTTCATAGTAGTCGGCAACCTTGGTCATCATTTGCTCGATCGCGCCTGACTGTTCACCAATACGCAACATATTTGGCACTAGTGGCAAGAAGTTTGAGTCGTTCTCAATACTGTCCGCCAAGCTCTTGCCACCCTTTACCTTTTCGATAGCCTTTTTAATAGCACGTTCGATGTGGATATTGTTGACAGCCGTTCCGGTAATGCTCAACATCTGTAGTAGTGGCACGCCACTGGCAACCAATGTCGATCCAGTCCGCGCAAACCGAGCCATATACACCTTCATGAACAATGGACCAATCGGCCAGCCATGCATCTTTATCTTGTCCACCACTTCTTTTCCGGGACCAGTACGAGCCCAACGGGTTGTAAAGAAAGCCAGTAGAACGAGGACGAGCAGCACCACCCACCAAAAATGAATAACAAAATCAGAAATACTAAGCAGCACACGCGTAATGAGCGGCAGCTGTGCCCCAGGCAAACCCTTATACAGTGTTTTTACCTGTGGCAAAACCTTTACCACCATAAACCCGACCACACCGCCCATTACAAACAGCACAATAACTGGATACATCATGGCACCACGGATTTTACTGTTTAGATCGGCTTCTTTTTCCTGTTGAATAGCTAAGCGTTCTAACGCTTGGTCAAGTGTACCGGAGGTTTCGCCAGCCGCAATCAGGCTCACATACACCTGATTGAAGACACGAGGGTGTTTAGCCATCGACGTTGATAATGTGCCTCCGCCCTCAACATCACCAATAATCTGGCTCAGAACCACCTTAAGTGGTTTATTAACTGTTTGCTGATTGACACTGCGGAGGGCTTGCAATAGCGGCAAACCAGCGTTTATTAGCGTGCTCAGTTGACGGCTAAAGAGTACCCGGTCCTTGGCTTTCACACGACCACCAAACTTGCCGGCAATACCCCGACCGCTACCGCTTAATCGAATATCGGTCGGCACCAAACCCTGGCCACTGATCAATTTAGCAGCCGCCGCTTCGCTCTCTGCCTCCACGGCCGCTTTAACCTGTTGGCCAGTTGCGGGGTTGCGGGCAGTGTATTGATAGCTCAGCATTATTGTTCCTTATTAGTCTCTCATTAACCTATCGAGCTCATCTTGGTCGACAGCAAAATTACGCGCTTCATCGTAGCTGATGGTACCAGAGTGGATAAGCGCCACTAGCGTCTTGTCCATGCTCTGCATACCAAACTCTGCGCCGGTCTGAATAACAGCATCGAGCTGATGGGTCTTACCTTCGCGGATGATATTACGTACGGCTGGTGTGGCAATCAAAATTTCGGCAGCAGCGATACGGCCCCCACCAATTGCCGGAACTAACCGCTGGCTGGCAATGGCCATCAGGATGTTACTCAGCTGCGCACGGATCTGCGGCTGCTGGTGTGGCGGAAATACATCTACCATGCGGTCAATACTTTGAGCAGCACTGTTAGTGTGTAGTGTGGCGAATACTAAGTGGCCAGTTTCGGCAATAGTAATAGCACTGGCGATAGTTTCAAGGTCGCGCATCTCGCCAATCAGCACCACATCTGGGTCCTCACGAAGCGAGCTACGGAGCGCCGCACTGAACGAGTACGTATCATAGTGCACTTCGCGCTGCACAATTACTGACTTCTTACTCTTGTGCGTGTATTCTATTGGATCTTCAATGGTAATGATGTGCTTTGCTTGCTCCAGGTTAATCTTGTGAATTAGTGCCGCCAAGCTAGTGGACTTACCAGAGCCAGTTGGTCCAGTTACTAGCACTAGCCCACGTGGATACTCAGCAAACTTAGTCACGATTTGCGGCAAACCAAGCTGTTCGATGGTCAGGATATCACCAGGGATTAAACGGAGAGCTGCTGCCAGATTACCCCGTTCGTGAAAGGCGTTAACACGGAAACGGCCTAGGTCGCCAAAAGCAAAACTAAAGTCGAATTCTTTGTCTTTGAGCAAGATTTGTTTTTGGTCTTCGTCTAAAATCGCAAAAATTAGTGCTTCCACCGTCTCTTCGGTGAGCACATCAGCGCCGTTTACTGGAGCTAAAGCACCATCGATACGTAGCATTGGCGGCAACCCAACCTGCAAATGCAAGTCCGACGCCTTTTTCTTGACTACCTCTTCCAGCAGAATCTCAATACGCGGCTGACCTTGGCTCATTGTAGGCCTCCGAAGATTGCAGGTGCAAGATCAAAAAAGCTCGTCTGCTGTAGCTTTAGTCTTGTACGTCCGGACTTTGATCCGAGAACCCTTTGCATCTTTTCCACCCTAGTTTTCATATTCGCTTTACTTCTTATTTATTACTTCATTTTATAAATTACGCACTGTTGGCTGAGGCCACCCGGTTTATCTCTTGCAAGGTCGTTTGGCCAGATAATGCCTTTAGGTATCCGTCCTGCCGCATGGTTACCATGCCCTCTTTTTGCGCCTGGTTTTGGATCTCGGTGCTCGTTGCGCGCTTCAGAATCAACTCCTGGATCGCTTCGCTGACATCAAACACCTCATAGATTCCCATTCGGCCCTTATAACCACCGGGTGAATCTGGGCTATCGACGCCCTTAGTTAAAGTATAAGCGCTATCAGTGCTTAGTGGCAAGTTCTGGTAACCCAGATCTTTCGCGACAGCAATTGCCTTCTCTTTAGCATCGGGCAACAATGTTCCCAATGCTTCATGTACGCCAGCAGTTTCGGCGGCATCAGATTTGTACGTTTCTTTGTTCTTGCCAATACGGCGGACCAAACGCTGACCAATAACCGTATGCACAGTGCTAGCAATTAGGAACGGCTCTACGCCCATATCAAGCAAGCGCGGCAAGATGCCGGCTGCCGAGTTGGTGTGCAAAGTACTAAACACTAGATGCCCCGTAAGACTCGCCTGCACTGCTAGCTCAGCCGTTTCTTTATCGCGAATCTCCCCCACCATCACAATGTCCGGGTCTTGACGCAGAATAGAACGCAGACCACCAGCAAAGGTTAGACCAATATCTGCATTAACCTGTATCTGGTTAACACCGTCCATCTTATACTCAACTGGGTCTTCCAGTGTAACAATGTTTACACCGTCGCTCTTGACCTCTTGTAGCAGTGCATACAAGCTGGTCGATTTACCAGAACCAGTTGGTCCAGAGGTCAGAATCATGCCGTTAGTACGCTCTAGCCCACTTTGAATAGTCCGCAAACTGCGGCCCACATACCCCATATCCTGAAGTTTCAGGCTAGTGCCGCTCTTGTCTAGCAAACGAATCACTACCTGCTCGCCCCACACTACTGGACTCACCGATATACGCAAATCAACGTCTTTATCCGCAACATGTACCGTAAACTCGCCATCCTGTGGTATACGGTGCTCATCAATCTTTAAATTGGATAAAATTTTGATACGCGAAACCAGTGGTGGTTCGGTGCTTTTAGGCAACTTCATTAGCTCCCGCAAAATGCCATCAATCCGGCAGCGAATTTTCAGCGCATCCTTAAGCGGCTCAATGTGGATGTCGCTAGCACGGTTTTTAACCGCATATTCCAAAATAGTGTTGAGCGCCTTACTAATTGGCGAATCCTGTACGATGGTACCGATACTAGCGGCCGCTTTGGGTGCGGCCTTTTCACCTGGAGCGGCAGCATCCGCTTTGGCGTCGCCACCCATGCCGCTCAGTTCATTCACCATTTCGTCAGACAATTTTGTTTGATACTGATGCAGTACCTGGCGAATTCCCTCTTCGCTAGCAGCGTACACCTTCAGCGGTCGACCGATACGGTTACTTAGATAATCTACAGCTTGCACGTTATCAGCATCCAGCATGGCCACTACCAATCGGTGCTGCATCTCGCCCAACGGCACAGCCATATACCGCTCAGCAACATCCTGAGGCAGTAGCGCCAAGACTTTAGAGTCAACCTTAGCGTCAATCAGGTTTACATACGGGATCTTCGTGACATGCGCGATTGTCTTTGTCAGCTGCTCGTTAGTCACCTTGCCGCTGCTTACTAGTAAGCCAAATAATGGCGTCCCTTTTTCCTTGGATTCGCTTTTTAGCTGCGTCAAATCAGCCGAGGTAAGTATTTTATCCTCGACGAGCTTATCCTCTACCTGAGTTTGGGCGGTAGCTGAGAGAACGCTCATGCTGGCATTTCCTGACTAATTACCGCCACTAAATGGGTTTTGGTTGCTATCGCTTCCCACGCTAGAACTCTGCGTTGGATCAATGCTTGATGAGTTAAAGTATTTGCTATCGGGCGTCTGAAACGATGCGGTAATAGGGTCTACCACTTCAACTTTCTGCTGTCGATTACTAGGCGTTACAAAGAGCTTGTTTGAGACCACAAAGGATACCACTGCGCTAATAAAGGCGATGACGATAATCAATGCTACATCTTTTTGCTTCATTTCACGACCTCTTTGTTTATGTTCAGTGATTTGGCTGGTTGGTAGTAGGTTTGGGCGGTGACAATAAGCGTTAACTTACCCTGGCTGGCAGTAATACCAAGTGTCTGCACCTGGATAGGGCGAACTGAGTGCTCAAAAGCTGCGATTACATTTTGAATGCCGGTGTAGTCACCCTCAACGGTGATGCTGAATGGAATAGGCACAGGCTGTGGCGTCACGCTGCTTTGGTTGCCGCTTTGCGCTACCTCGTCATCAGTGCCGCTCATGCCGTCAATCTTAACATTCTGGCTAGCCAGAAGTGCTTCCAAGCTAGCTTGCAAACCCGGGAAATCGTAGCTACTGGGAAGCGCATCGAGCACTATTTTGGCGTTGTCGCCGTCTTTTGGCCCGGTACCCTTAGGGTTGCCGCCCAGTACATTCTGCGTCGTACCAACAAATCCCTGATACGATGTTTTGAGCTGACCAGTAGCTGAAATGTCAGCCTTTAGCTGGTTAACTGCTGTGCGCTTTTTGCTAATTACGTGGTTTTGATAGGTCGCCTGACTAAAGAGCGTCTTAGTTGCCACCAGCGAGAATACCAATATAAATGTAGCTACACTAACATATGCCACAATTCGAGCATTAGCTTTGTCTATCTGGACTCGCTTGGTTGAAACGGCTAATGGTGATGTCATACTAGTTGCTCCCCCCAAATACGCTTGACTGGCTAGCACCAGCGCTTTGCGGCACGGTAAGCGTAACATTGTTGGCCGTGTTGAAAATTAACGGATCGAAGCTGGTAGTAACCGTAAACGTTGCCCCAGAATCAGTTCGGCCAAATGCACTAAGCACTACATTGCTAAAGGCATGGGTACTGGGGGTTGATGAGCTAGTTTTGTAGGTGGTTGCTTTGAGTGTGTCAGTGTAGGTGCTTACCACGTCTAGCGTTGGCGCAGTGCCGCCAATGGTCAGTGTATTAGCCGAAAAGTCTATCGAAAGTTGGCTTAGTCCAGCGTTGGCTGGCGTTAACTGCGAAATATAAGAAAACAGACGGCTTGTCACTGGCTTTTGGTCATGCAAACCAGTTAGTGTACTGAGCTGATTCTGGACCGTTAATATTTTGTCCAAGTCTTTAACGCTCTTAAGCTGGATGCTGTAGCGAGTTATATCTTTATTAAGATCGTGCAGACTTTTCTTTTGCACTACATCAACTGTCATCAATGACAGTACCAGTAGCGCGAGTCCAGCAGCACTCACCACCACTGAAACTAGTGTTAGCATACGCTTGGTGCGCTGTGTTTTTACATATTCTAGTTTTACATTTGGTAGCAGGTTGAATTGGACCATTACTCGTTCCTCTCCGCTAGACCCACGGCAACACTAAACTGATTAGATACTGCTAACAGCTCGTTTTGGCGCTCAGCCGCAAACGACACGTTGCGCCAAGCATTGCCAATCTCAACACTTAGTCCAAACTTGTTAGCTAGATACAATGGGAACTCAGGGATAGTTGAAGCCCCGCCTGTTACAATCACTTTCTCTAGTTTGTTTTCGGGATATCGAGTTTGGAAGAACTTAATTGACTTGTCAATTTCACTAACCAGTAAATCAACCGTGCCAAGAATTGCCTGGTACACTTGCCCTTCCAGCTTGTCCTTGCTAACACCAAACTTATAGACAAATTGCTGCGCCTGTTTGTCGTCTATGCCGAGGTTTTGCTGGGCAGCTCGAACAATCGCTTCGGTGCCAGTTGGTATTGAGCGCGTTAGGCGTGGCGCGTCACCCATAGTAATAACTAGGTCGGTTGATAAATTGCCCATATCAATAACTAGCTGCGGTGCTATTGTGCCAGCTGGCACAATAGCACGCGCTAGCGCCATACTGTCAGGCTCAAACGCAATTACGCTAAGGCCAGTTGATTCGATCATATCTAGGCGCTGTTCTATAAAGTTATTTGGCACACTACTTAGCAGTATCTCAACCTGCATCTTGTTCTTGGGAGAGTCGCCAATCAGTGCCCAGTCAATCTTACTTTCGGCTGGCGGTGTTGGAATTAATGAATCTGCTTGGTACATCAAAGCCTTGCCCAGCTCATTGACCGGCAAGCGGTCCATGTCAGCAACAGTAGTGAAAACTCGGTTATTTGGCAGTCCAACTGCTACATTCTTAGTTGAGAGTTTCGCTTCAGTAACTAAGTTTGCAATGGTCTGCGCCAACTTCTGTTGGTCAGTCTTACTGTCACTTTGCAGAATCTTACTTTCTACCGGCACGTAGGCGTATTTAACAAGCACTTTAGTGGCCCCAGTACCGCGTAGTTCAACCAGGCGAATACCAGTCGTCCCAATATCAAGTCCAAAAAATGACGATACCCCACTCAATATGCCCATCGCCTAGAGCTCCATCCGTTTTTCTGTTTCTGTTGTCATATCGGCTAACTTTCCGCACCCTTTCGCCTTGCCCGTTATGCGGCATAAGCATCTGTATTGTTTTGATTATACCATAAGCATTACAACCCAGCGCAACCCCAACCTAAAGTACTGGCGGTAAGCTAGTGTATGTCTTGATTGGTAGGTTGGTAAGCGGTGGCGCAGCAAGCCACAACTCGGGACTATATTGGAAGATTTCTGCTGGGGCGGCTGGTATTCCGGGAGCTGGCTCCAAGTTGCCATAGGTCCGCGTTAAGCGTATGTGACCCTCGGCTGCCATCGAACCTACCACCAACAGCTGTTTCTTGCAGGTATTGTATGATTCGCTTATGTCGGCAGGGTTCGCTGCGCATGTTATGATATCGCCCTTATATGAGCCGGATTGCTGCGCAATATATGCCCCATGTAATTCCGTAACATTCGGATTAATGTAAATGCTCCCCTGAACATACAAGTTGAAGCGGGGCACTGTATCTAGCGTGTAATTACTGTACACAATATTGCCGTTAATGTATGCATTACCCTGTACATAGAGCGTCACTATTGCGCCGGGTGCTACGGCAATCGCTCCTAAGGTTACCGTGCCCGTGGCATCAGGCGTCACTATATAGCTATGGTTGGTAGCCAGCGTATTAAACTTGGCAGCAGTAATAGGACCGTTTATGGTAGTTGCGCCAGAGCCGGCTTTAGTACCGTAATAATCTTTTATACAGGGCACACTACCAGCACCAAAGCCCCCACCATAATTCGGCGGACTATTTGGCTGGCCATTATTGGCATTAGCGAATGATAGGCCACGGCCTGATTGCGCTCCCGGTGCCCCAGACAGTCCAAGTCCACTCACAAAGTTGGTAATACTGCCAGTTGCAAGTGCCCCATAGACTGAGCTACCACCAAAGTAATTTGGCACGCTACTCGTATTATCATTCCACGATTCAATGGCAGCTGCGCCCTCAGTACAGCTGCCATTGCCAAATCCCGGCCCTGCCGAAATATCGCCGCCTAATACCGTGAAATAAGGCCTATAAGGAACCGACACACAAGCCTCAGCGCTACTTGTTCCACCAGACATAGATGTAGGGCTTACATACAACGAGCGACAGATCGTCCCACCACTATCACCTGCTACTACCGAAATCGTCTCTGTGACCGTGACCGTCCCATTGGGGCCGATAATCGCATTACACTGTCCTTGCATTATCGCTGTTTCGGGCCCGTCAACCGGGCCTGTATCCGCCGGGGTTGGAACGCCATGACTGCCGTTGTATTTGTTGGCATAGATTGTACAGCCTACCGGACCAAGTGTTGCTCCGGGGCTATTATTAAATACGGTGTAGGTAAACTGTATTTGATCTCCAATCTGCGCAGTCGTGCCACCCACGGCTACTCCGTTTTCAAACGGAGTAGCCTTCACGCCAGCGACCAACGAAAAATCTGGCGTGTATTGATATTGCAAGTCATAGCACACGCCTGCACCGCGTCCGCCCGGGTCACTATTGGCAAACACGGCCTTGTCAGCCACCATCACACCAAGCCAGTTTGTTCCAACATGCAGCGATCCCTTAACTGTAGCTAGATCTAGTAAGACTCCGTTGGTTGTGTGCTGTGAAGAGGCCGCAGCGGTACCATTAATGTAGACCTGCAACCAGTCATCGGCGTAGCCTTGAAACAAGAAGTGCGCACCAGGCTGGTCAATATTGGCAATGTCTGCGGCCGTCAAATCAAAATTGTCACGCACCAAGGTGACACCGTTAGAATACAGATTCAGAGTGTTACCCGCGCCACGGGGTCTGCCAGGATACAGATCAGTGTACAACCCATTTACAATACCCCCCATACTGCCCATATTCCCTGTAGTATAGAACTGATCGGTTGTATCTCGCCCATCATAGCCCCCGCTACCCCAAATACCTTTGGCTGCGCCACCGCTCAAACCAGAGCAGCCCCCCATCACTGTTGAATATGACTGAGGAGGGTTGTAATTCCAGCCGATTGTCTGAACACCTTCCGACCAGTCGCCATCTCCATGTGGCTGTATCCATGCTCCACCGTTCGCCGTCGTACCAGCATCAGTATAACGATCGGCGCAGTTGGAACTTTGGTTGATGTCGTTACCACTATAGGAAAATTGGTATTCTGGTTGCCATGGCGATATCTTCCAACCTCCCCCGCCACAGTTATCATTGCGTGATGGCCAGTACACATCAGTATTGCGATTTAGGTTTCCGTAGCCACGCAGCGTATACCAGCGCGTTTGCACAGAGGGTGAGGAACTATTTTTTATCACTTTGGTCGCAGATGCTGCAGAGGCCAGTCGTGCCGGCAACGCCACAACCAAAATTCCTGTTATTTGCCCTACTGTCATGAGCAAAAAGGTTAACCGCCGCCAGCGTTGGACTTTAACTGTAAAGGCCTTATGCCACCATAGATGCAGTTTAAAACCATTTCGAACAATTTGCTTCTTCATAGCATCTGCGCTCTCATGATTCAATAATTACAGCTCAGCACAACCCCAACCTAAAGTACTGGCGGTAAGCTAGTGTATGTCTTGATGGGCAAATTAGTAAGCGGTGGTGCATTCAGCCACAGTTCCGGGCTATACTGGAAGATTTCCGACGGGGCGGCTGGCGTGCCATTACCCGAAACCGCCTCCAGGTTACCGTATGTACGCGTCAGTCGCATATGGCCCTGTGCAGCCATAGCGCCCACTACTAAGAGTTGCTTCTTTGAACACACGCTATATGGTTCATTGATAGCCGCAGGGCTGGCCGCGCATGTTATGATATCACCCTTGTACACACCAGATTGTTGAGCAATGTATACACCATGTAGCTCGGTAACGTTAGGGTCAATGTAAATGCTACCTTGCACATAGAGATTGAACCGTGGCACTGTGCTCAGCGTGTAATTACTGTATACAATATTGCTTTCGATATAGACGTTACCTTGCACGTAGAGCGTTTCCGTCGTACCCGGCGCTACGGTAATTGGCGTATGTGCGCCGTTACCAATGGTAACTGTACCAGTTCCATCAGGTGTAACTATATGAGTACCACTACTAAGGCTCATGATGGGACCGCCTATCGTAGTCGCGCCAGATCCCGCCTTAGTACCGTAATAATCTTTTACGCAAGCGACACTTCCCGCGCCAAAGCCGCCACCATAGTTAGGCGGATTATTCGCTTGTCCATTGTTGGCGTTTGCAAATGATAGTCCATGACCAACCTGTCCTGCGGGTGCGCCTGCTAAGCCTAAGCCACTCACAAAGTTGGTAATACTGCCAGTTGCAAGTGCCCCAAATACCGAACCACCGCCAAAGTAATTTGGCACATTGCCAGTATTTTGGTTCCACGACTCAATGTTGGCCGTAACTTCAGCGCAGCTGCCATTACCAAAACCTGGTCCAGCGGCGATATCTCCGCCCTTTACGGTAAAGTATGGCGTATACGCTACGTTAAAGGTGATGGGACCACAGTTCACTGGAGCGAGTGGCCCTGTAATCCCCCACGTTACCGTGTACGTACCTACATTATTGGTCGGTCCTGGCGCATATGCAGTACTGAGTGTGCCATTGGCGCCAGCGCTACCTACCGTTACTGGATTTACGTCATTGTTATTTACGTTAACGCCAGGTCCACTAACATGCACATAATAGTTGCTAGCGTTATTAACTAAATTAGCACCATTAACACCGCCCGTTACTTGTACTGAAGAACTGAGCGTATAAGTATCCTTCGGCCCAGTTGGCGTTGGCGCAATAGTCATTGGACCGCAGATTGACTGCAAGGGCAAGATATCTACACATTGTCGACCGCTCTGCGAAGCACCAGTACCTGGTCCCGAGGCATTGCTGTAGGCAATCCATACGCACAATTTGTTATGAGAGTTGTCAGGTGGAACATAGAACCAGTTAGGCGCATACATGGTGCCGCCTGCTCCCATTCCGCCAACATTCCCACTATTCTGCACGCCATACCCCCAGCTATAGCCCCCAGGACATGAATCCCAGCAATAGCGCACCTCCCAATAAAAAGACGCTGGTGCGGGCCCATTATTTGTTACAGAGTTCGAAAAGGTTACTTGCTGCCCTGGGTACACTGCCCCAGGACTCATCCCTGTCGCACCTGATAAGGTCCAGCCTACCTGCAAGGGCTGTGCGCTACCCATAATATTGCCGCACTCGCGCCTAATCTCAAATGTTGTTCCGTTGGGGTTGGTAAAGACAATCAATGTTGCCGATTCAGACTTGGATGTAGTGTAGTAATTAAATACATGTGCGTCGCGACCGCCACCTTTGTAGTTATTGTCAAAATATACTGCCCTGTCATTACAAAAGGTGCCATTATTACAAACGTGCAGTGTATCTATAACGCCTGAAGGAAAAGTATGCGGAAGTGACCAGTTTATCCTACCTGCGGCACTATATGCATAGACAGCGCTTGCCCAAGTCCCATAGTCTGCCAGCGCAGCCGAGACTAAAGCAGCGTTGGCCGGCTGGTTAGATTGACCGTGCATCATTTGTTCTACAAGGAACGCAGCTCCGTATTTGTTGTAATCACTGCCAGCAATGCCATAGGTAGACGTATTATGCAGCAAACTATTTATGTAGTCTGTGAAGTCTCCCGGTCCAGTCATGCCAGCCGGCATTGACCAGCCAGTTTGAAAGCCAGACCCATCCCAATTACCCGTCTGCACAATATTTGAACCATAGATTGCAAAAGCGTGCACGTTTGGCGCCAGCAAACTATATCCGACCGCCATGCCTATACCCAGTAGAAATAGGCTGCCGGTAAATTTTAGGCGCGACATCATATCGGCAAGTCCTGTCCCGCCTGCAAGTCAGCGATATATTCATTGTATTGGGCTAGCGTTGACTGCATCTGCGGCTCAAAGTTGTTTTTGAGTGACTTTGCAAGTGTCTGCAAAAGCGGAATCAGTGTCTTGCGCTCTCCTAAGTGATACCGAGCGATAAACTCACTATACCCAACTAGGTCAGTCTGTGAAGAATCTAGCTTTTCTGCCATCTGAAAATCAGCTATTGCCGCTTTATAGTTACCGGCGTTTAGCTCGGTAGTACCTCGATTGGCATATGCTTGCGCTAAGTCTTTACTTGGTACTTTATATGTACCGTTGGCCGCGCCCTGGATAAGCGCCGAGCTATCAGATTTAAGCTTAGTAAGATCACCCAGACTATTAGCGTCATTCAATCTTTTTACCAGCTGTTTCTGCCGGTTAACCATTGCTTGGTGCGCTGTCTCGTTATCTTTATGGTGAATATACAGAACTGTACCCGCTACTCCAACTACTAGTGCGGCAACTACTAAGATAGCCACCACCCGCACCTGTGGTTCAAGATGTAACACGCGCCGCTTACCACTCCCTACTACTATCCCGGAGCCTGTACCAACAGCCGCACCCTTCTTTTCACGCCCCTTCATAATTACTTTAAAGTATAGCAAAGCATAAGCACTGTCTACAAATTTTATACAACACTTATGGTGCGCAGCTCGGCTCTATCGTCTGCACCGGTGCCTTACTCGCCACATCAATCCCCTCTGTAGTATGGAGTGTAACCGTCGTAAAAAAAGTGTGCGTATCAACACCAGACCCTAACGGCGCAAAACACGACTGCGGAAACGGCGGCAGATTCTGCAGCTGCCAGTCATGCTGATAATTGTGCATTGCCACCTGTCCGTCATCACACCCTTGCTGATTAGCATTAATTTCCGTAAGACCACTACCATCGCCAAAATCCCAGGTACAACTACTGATCAGTTGGTCCGGCACATTAGTTGAAACGGTAAATAACCCCATTAAATTGTACTTGCCTGTAGCCCCATAGCAGGGCTCGCTTGGTTTACACTCTGGAGTAGTAACACTGACCCCAGGACCACCGTTAATATCATTAAGGTGGGTGATTGCTCGGCCACCTTCAACCCGTATAGTACTGGTTGTGGCTATAGAAGTAGTCTCGGCTGAGCTTCCGCCGGCACCATGCACCAGATTCACCGCATACACGGGGTTCGCTTGCATCAGACGATACGCCGTAGTCAACTTGCCAGCAACCCCCCACGTTATCTTCACTATATAGGTCACCGCAACTTGCTTATCGGCGGCAGTTCCTTCAGTTCTAACAGGCATAATGTGAACTTCGTAGCATGGTCCGGCACCATAACTCAGACAGCCTGAAGCAGTGCCATGCGCATAGTAGCTACACGGCGCATCAGCATCACTACCATCCCTAGGTATCCCATGGCCGTCAAAACACTGTTTTCCAAGTGTCAGCCCTCCCGCCCCATTAAGTGCTGTTAGCTGACTATCCGCAATAATCATCGCTTGTTTATTTTCAATCTCATTTTGCTTGCCATAGTGATACTGTCTTGCTGCGTACACTGCTCCCAGTAAAAGCCCAATGATCGTCAAGCAAACAGCCAACGCCCAAATTGTTGCCGCTACGCGTTCCTTGCGCCGACGCACACCCAAAAAACGCCACAATCGTTTCCATTGACTCTTTTTAGATCTTGGCCTCTGTCCCCAGCCCATCCACATGCTATCTTCAGTGTAGCATAAGCGCTGTCATCACGACTTGCGCTGACGCGTACTTAGATTGCAAGTCGTCCGGAGCAGCTTGCGTGACAATACTGTCTCTAGAGAGCTTGCGCTTCATCTGTTAAAATAAGGTGCATGAGTTCACTTTCTATAGCTATAGTAGGACTACCAAATGTTGGCAAATCTACCCTGTTTAACGCCCTGACCGACAGCCAGGTTCTGGCTGCCAATTATCCGTTTGCAACGATTGAACCAAATACTGGTATCGTGCCTGTACCCGATACCCGACTTAGTAAGCTTAGCGAGCTATACAGCGGTGCACCCGTTAAGCCCGCTACTGTCACCTTCGTGGACGTAGCCGGCTTGGTTAAAGGGGCTAGCGAAGGAGAAGGCTTAGGTAACCAGTTCTTAAGTCATATTCGCGCTACAAACGCCATCGTGCAAGTAGTACGTGCTTTTGACGACCCAGCAGTGCTAACTGATGAAGCCACCGGTAAGCACGATCCCGCTCGCGACATCGACATCATTAACACCGAGTTGGTGTTGGCCGATCTGCAGACTGTTAGCAAACGGCTGCCAAAGCTCGAAAAAGAATCGCGTGCCAATCCTAAATTAAAGCCCGAATATGAAATACTACAGGCCGTACATAATTTGCTTGATAGCGGCAAACCAGCCTGGAGTGACCCCAATATAGACCTTTCTACCTTACAGGATCTGTTTCTGTTAACCGCTAAACCAGTTATCTATGTATTCAATGTTGACGAATTGGGCTTAAGCGACGCAGTATTGCATACAAAACTGTCCGAACTAGTCACTCCTGCTCAGAGTTTGTTCATCTGTGCGAAACTAGAGGACGAGCTACGCAGTCTAGATGAAGGAGATAGGACTGAGCTTTTGGAAAGCTATGGGCAAAATGAATCAGGATTAAACCAGCTCATTCACGCCGCCTATGAAACCTTGGGTCTGCAAAGCTATCTGACGGCCGGCGACAAGGAAGTTCGAGCTTGGACTATTCGGCGTGGTGCCACTGCCCCACAAGCTGCTGGGGTAATTCATGGTGATTTTGAGCGAGGCTTTATTGCCGCCGACATCGTAAATTATGACGAGCTATTAGCAGCTGGCTCACTTAGCGCTGCTCGCGCCGCCGGTAAACTTCGTACCGAAGGCAAGACGTATGTTATGCAGCCAAACGACATCGTAGAGTTTAAATTCAACGTTAGCAAATAAGGCAAGGGGCTTACCTTAGCTCCCCATCAGTAGATACTTGGGAATCTCGGCCGCCGTGTAAGCAATGGCACTTTCGTGTATGGGTTCATTGGCGTATATGGAGGAGCCGTGGCTTGTGTTAGCACATTCGAGCCGGGCAACTGCGGTACCGCACCAACCAGCTGCCCCTGGAGCTGTCCAACCACCATATTATGCTGGCGAAGTTCCATCACCCGCTGTTGTATATAGTTCACACATTTACGGAGCCGTGGGATGCTCCAGCTATTAAATACCAGATTGCGCATTGGTGTGTAAATGCGGATCGTGGCACCGAATACTCGGTTACTATAATCTACCTCCGACATCATGTCGTACCGTATATCTTCTATGGTGAGCAGCATTGGCTTGCGATCTATTAAGAGTGCCCGGTAGTTTGTTACACAGAGCATTGCAAAGCCACCTTCGTATGTTCCATTTACTGCTTGGGCGATCTTCTCTTCAGGCATGAGTACATTACTGAGCTCGCGGATTTCAGATCGGCCCCAGAATTTAAAGTTGCAACCAACATGACTCAGCTGCTCCTCCACTTCGTGCAAACTAATCATTTGATCCTCCTGCAAGGCTGCCCTAACCTGTTGGTTGGCTTACCTTGTACTATTACAGTATGCTTGTCGCCTGAACTTTAAACAGTTAGGTTAATCACATCACCTGGAGGATATTTATCACATCAGATAACGGGTCTATTTTGGTTAAATAGAACCAAGCGTGTGATGCAATCTAGCCTGACGTAGTCGCGCAGTCGTATAGCACACTATTTTTCAAATAGACCTCAACATAACATCGTCCTAGACTCTCCTAAAACGACGTGGCATAATGACTACATGCTGGCGAACGCAAACGATATGCGCGCTCTCGTCAACTTATTCCATAGCGGTACAAAGTTGACGTACTCTAAAGGTGAGTTCATTATTCGGCCCGGCGAGTCTCCTCCCGGTGTTTTTTATATTCAAGAGGGCTTAGTCAAAGCCTACGATATCACAAAATACGGCGAAGAAAACTTGCTGATTATTCGTAAATCAGATGAGATGTTGGGCGTAACGTGGGCGGTGACCGGCCAGGATCGCCACATTATCTACTCAGCTCTCGCACCAACTACGGTTTGGCTGGTTACACGTAGTGACTTTATTGATTTTATTCGTAATCACCCTAATGCTTCTCTACCGATTATTGATACCCTTACCAACATGTACCGTGTGCATAGCGAGCGCATTATGACACTTGAATACCGGACTGTTCGTGAACGACTCATTTCGTTTTTGCTAACTACTGCCCGGCGATTCGGCCAAAGCACCCCAGAAGGTACACGTATCAGCGTCCCTCTCAAGCATCAGGATATCGCCAGTTCTATAAGTGCTACGCGTGAGACTACCAGTCGCGCCTTGTCCGAACTAGAGCGCAAGGGCCACATCAAAACCGAGCAATCACACATCACTATTACTAACGAAGCAACGTTGCGCAACTTCTTGTAGATTAGACGCCTCTGCAGCACACCAGTTCCAGTTCACCCAAGTCTATTTCCAGTGAAGAATAATATCCTCAATAACCTGGATAATCTTTTCGTGCGACGGCACCATATTATCTTCATAATAGTGGTCAATAGAGATGACATCACCAAGCACATTCAAACATAAAATTTCATCCGCTAAGATGTGCATCTGATCAACTGCGCCCACGCTTGCAAACGGCGTCGCCATGATTAGCTTTTGAATTTTAATCGGCTTTAAATATTCCGCAGCCGCATGCAGGGATATACCACTAGTCAGGCCGTCGGAAACCACAATGACGTTGCGACCACGGAGCAAATCTTTTTTGATGATACCACCCTGCCCCAGCAGCTCGTTCATCTCAAACAAACGATCGAGTTTTTGCTGCTCTATATAGTTGAAGTTTTCGGCGCGAATTTCTTCTAACTCACCGGCACTATACATATCATTGTAGGTAAGCCCACCCAGGTGATTAATCTCGGCGAGTATATCTGTTTCACCCTGTAGTTTTATGGGAGCAGTTAGCAGCATCGTGAGCACACAGTGCAAGCGCATGGCAATCTGCGCCCCCACCATCACAGCGCCATCGCTTAAGCAAATCACTGCACAGTCTTCATAACGGTACCTTGCCTCTAGCTCATCTGCGAGTAGTGAGCCTGCCACTTGGCGGCTTGGAAAATAGTGCATCTAGCAAAGCCCCACCCAGATAAGTTCCGATATAACCATAATCAGAATTGTACCGCGTTACTTAAGCTTTCGTAAGAGGTAAAAACGTTTTGCACATGACACAAACCTTACGGTTTTTATATAGCTTCACACGGAAAAGTGCTCCGGCTCTGCATATAAACTCGCTTTGCTCGTTTATCATCATGCCGGGCCTTGGCAAAGTCAAAGTCTTGGGCTGCTCTTTTCCCTAGCCCAACTTCTTTAACAAATAAAAACGCTCCAGATTGCCTTTGCTACCGGCCACTGCTGAGTCAGCTTTAGCTTTGATATAAAACAACCGCTGCGCCCAACTTTCAAAATCTTTTAAGATTTCACGGCGCATAGCGTCATTTTTAATAACCCCTTTGTGTTTTAGGTTGCTCTGTCCTGCTTCAAACTGGGGTTTTACCATAGCAACAATATCCGTTTTACTATCTACTAGTGTTGCAACGTGTGGCAGAATCTCTCTGAGTGATATAAATGATACGTCGCCCACCACCATATCAATATGTTCCTGCGTTTTAAAATCACGAATATCGGTCTTTTCATATAGCTCAATCCGTTCCTCCCCACGCAAACTCGGATGCAGCTGATCCGTACCCACGTCAACGGCAATCACTTTTTGAGCACCACTACGCAAAGCATACTGTGTAAAACCACCTGTTGAAGACCCCACATCGAGTACTGTTTTATGTGTAAAATCAAGCTTAAAAATTTCCGCCGCACTTTTAAGTTTAAGCGCTGCCCGGCCTACATATTGCTCTTGAGCTACTAGCGTAATCATGTCGGCTTCGGACACCATCTGCCCAGTTTTGGCGGCTTGTTGGCCATTTACCTTGACCTGCCCTAACCGTATATAGCTTTCTGCTTGCGAGCGTGTCGACACCAGGTTTCGTTGCGCCATAGCCACATCTAGCCGCTGCTTGAGACTCATAAATAGCCTAGCCGTTTACAATCTTCCAGAAATAACTGTATATCCGGATCATCCAGTGAACGCTGTACCATTGCCACCCATTCTAAATTTAGCCTTGCCCATTCTAGATATCGATCACGCGCGGTTTGCGTATAAAAATAAATACCACTATCTAGTAGCGGCTGCTGTTCACGCATAATCCTATCAGCCCATTTGCGTAGGTCCGTCTTCGTTTCAGTAATAAACCGCGCCGAAAGTATCATTGGCCCCACTGGCAACACTTTGAAAAGCGCATCAGCATCGGACAGCGCTTTGGCCAAAGTAGCTATAGAAGCACTGCGATGTTCAGTGGAAGCACTATGTACTGCCTCTTCAATAATCGCAATCTCAGCCTCATCATAGCCAACCTTCGCCAATTGCTGGGCCCGTAGTGCTGCGCCCGTATCCACCGTGCTCTTGGTATCAATCAAGTAATTCAGGTCATGCGTGAGCGCTGCCGCTTTCGCTAGTTCCCTATCCACTTTTAGCTCCTCAGCGAACTCCACGCTTTTGCGCACTACAAACTGTACATGATGCCAGCCATGGAAGAGCAGCGCCTCAGTAGAGCTCTCGTAAAGAGCTTTCAGGTTTTGGGTAAGTTGCTCATTTCTTGACATCATATAGGCTGTGTTAGGAGCCCAAATATTATTCCTTGACGCGTTCGCGGTATGCGCCAGTTGCAGTATCTACCGAGATAAGATCACCCTGCTTAATAAACGCCGGAACCTTAATGGTGATGCCTGTTTCCAGCGTAGCATCCTTTTGTACACTACTAGTCGTGTCACCTTTCACCACATCTTCGGCGTATGTCACCAAAAGCGGTACATTTTTAGGCAGCTCCACATTAATCACACGGCCTTCAAAAAACTGCAGACTTACAGTGTCACCTTCCTTCATATAACCGGCGTTATCACCTACCATATCGCTAGAGAGCTCAAACTGCTCAAAGCTGTCTGGATTCATAAAGTGGAAGGTGTCACCGTCACTATACAGATACTGTGCAGCTTCGTTGGTTACCGTTGCGCTATCAACCGTTTCGTTGCCCTTAAAGGTCTTGTCGAGCACCTTGCCGTCTAGCACACTCTTGATGCGTACATTTACAATCGAACCGCCTCGACCCATCACCTTTTGGTTATAATCGACCACACGATACGGTACGCCATCCATTTGGAATAGCACGCCCTTTTTAAGATTTGTAATGCTTAGTGCCATGCTTAATTTTCTCCGTCCAATGTTTCCATAATCTGATCATACTCACTATCAGTCACAATGCCATACATATGTAGGGTTGTCGCCAGCTGTCTCAACCCTGATACGTTATGCTTATCATGCCAGAGCGTAATTGCCGCATTAGCGTCACGTTGCAGCATTGGCACATTGCCAGCCGTACCACCCAGAGCAGCAAATGTGCCACCAGCAAGTTGTTTACGGGTGTTGATACAGTCCATGAGTAGTGCAATCACTGACGACGCATCCATGGCCGCCACTTTAGACAACCCGCTCCATAATGTGATCGAGCTGCGCATCTAGTTGCGCGACATCTGCCGCACCAAACACCATGCCCGATGCTAGTAAGTTAGCCTTTAGCTTTGCTAGGCGCTTTTTAGCGTCACGGGCTTTTGCCAGCTGCTCCTCACGCGTCTCACTCAGTTCATAATCACGAATATCAATCCGCGCATCGCTACTGAGGCGTCTCAGGCTACCAAGCGCCTTCTTTTCATCCGGTGCGAGCAGATCTGTATCCACTACACGTAGCAACGCCTTAATAGACGTCTCGGCTCGCTGCATTGCCAGAAATGGTGATTCGTTCCCCATACCCATATTCTCTCAGAATTGCATAGGGTGATGCAATGTGGCGCAGGCGGCGAAGCCCGCAAGCGAGCCATACTCGAGGTACGGTGAGTGTGGACTGGAGCCGACTACGCCGCAGGGCGCATCCTATGCGGTTCTGAACTTTAGGCGTTTGCTACGAAAGGTAGCAATGCAATATGTCGAGCGCGCTTAATAGCCACGCTCAAGTGACGCTGCTCGCTCTCGGTAAGACCGGTCTTCTTGCGAGTCTCGATCTGACCATATTGGTTTACGTAGCGCTGCAAAGTCTTAAAGTCCTTGTAGTCAAAGTAAGCTACGTCCGTACGGTGCTTAAAAATCTTAGCCATTAGTTAAATCCTTATTTGAGTTCCTAGAAAGGAATGTCATCTAAATTAATTGGTTCGTCTCCGATATCCTCGATGACGACATCGTCCTGTTTCTTGCTTGGTGCAGGTTTGCCGCTTCCAGCGTCGCTCGAAGCGCCACCGCCAGAATAGCCGCTCTGGCCACCGCCATTATCACCGGCACCGCCCAGGAAGGTAACGTCTTGCGCTACCACTTCCACCTTAGTTCGTTTCTGGCCCTCTTGCTCCCACTGACGACTCTGCAAACGACCGTTTACTAAGCAAGGACGTCCCTTACCTAGATATTGCGCCACGCGCTCGCCGAGTGGGCCCCAGGCAACTACATCAATGTAATCAGTCGCCTCCTGCCAGTTGCCATCAGCGCCTTTGTAACTGCGATTAAGTGCCAGGCTAAAGCTGCAGACATTCTGGCCATTTGGCGTCTGTCGAAGCTCCGGATCACGGGTCAGATTCCCCATTAGTACAACTTGGTTAAAACTACGTGCCATATGGCAGTACCCTCCTTGGCGGAAGCTATGTCCGCTATTATTTTGTACTTTCCATGCTACGCGCTAAAGCGCATAGCATCAAGCCTACTCTTCTTCTTTATCGTCTTTGTCTTCGGTGTCACCGCGCTTGGCAGCCTGCTCAGCCTTAAGAGCTTTAGCAGCTTCTGCCTTCGCAATGGCCTTCAAGTCTGGGCGAGTAATCAAGAACCGGATCACTTCGTCAGTAATGTTCAGGATGCTTTCTAGCTTCTGAACATTGCTACCAGGCATATCTATGGTGTAAAACACATAAATAGCCATCTCATGCTTCTTGATTGGGTAGGCCAGCTTGCGCTTACCCCAGTTATCGGTGTTTTTAATGGTTGCGCCGTTATCGGTAAAGATTTTCTCTACACGGCTAGTAGCTTTTTCCAGATCTACTTCCAGATCGGGATCATACAGAATAGCGATTTCGTACTGGTTCACAGTTAATCACTCCTTCGGGTTAAGCCCATGCTCACTAAGGGGACGCAGGCTGAGTTGATATTACCTGTTTATTCTACCGTAATTACCCCTGTTAGTCAAATAGCCCAGCAAGCCCCCAAACAAAAAAGCTCCAATCATATTGATTGAAGCTTTTTATAGTAATAAGGCCAAAATTGCCTGGGGAAGGCGATTTAGCATAGCTTGTACCGTCTCTCAAAGTAGTCAGCCACACTTCCTCGCCCACTCCATTTCGGCTGTTTGTTTTAACAATATGTTAGAACGATCGCCCGAAAAGTACAAGCATTTTGCCAAGATGTATCAAATATGTGTACAAACATAACACCTACGGAGATTATATTCGTAGCTAAAACAACCACAACTCCATCTGTTAATCGTACGTTGTAAAAGTTACTAAGATCTATTAGTAATCTTCAGAACTGTACTCGTGGCGCATCTCAATGAGTATTTCTGACGCATCCGGTGTAGTATCAGTCTCCGCAACCTGGGCAGTAATAAATGATTGCTCAAGCTTGGCGATTTCGGATACTGTCATCCACTGGTTGCGGCCACCCTCAAACTCGGTCTGCAATTCACCTTGTGGTTTGGTACCGTGTATTATAAAAAAGATCTTATCCTCCAACATATCGCCAGTCTGTTTATTAAAATCCATCTTATGGTAGATACTGTGAAATGATAGTGTTGCCGCCAGACCTGTTTCTTCCATCAGCTCCCGTGCAGCAGCCTCAAGAATTGTCTCACCCCAGCGGATCTTCCCGGTTGGGCGACCCCAGTAGCCGTAAAATGGCTGTTTGAGACGTTGTTGCATTAGCGTCCGACCATCTTCATCGTGAATCACCAAACAAACCGCCACCTTGGGCTGGCGCTCGACAGTCCGGGTATCAGTGTCAAACCGATTGGCAAACTCTTTGCCCTTTCCGGTTAGCATATAAACACCACTAGAATCTTTGATGACATACCCCTCATCCAACAATTGCTTGAGATAGAAATTAAAATGGTCGCTCGTCAGTTCACTAGCCTTTTGCAGCTCGGCAAACCGAGCTGACGGCGTAAAAAGCAGCACACGCAAAATAGCTACGTGGGCTGGGTGGAGTAGTTTGTCGACACTCATAAAGTTATTCCTCTGTTATGTCGTTATGGTAACCGTCAAAACCATACAAATCTAGTGAAATAAGTTTCAGCTAAGTAACTACAGCATGCACTCTTAGGATAGTCAGGCGAAGTGCAGCCGGACCAGCGCAAGCTGGCTCGCGTGAAAACGCTACCCTAAGAGTGCGTGCTGTAGTTACTTAAGAGCTAACAGGCTTATGCAGGATAGACATCTTGAATAGGGCTGTCGCCAGAATCCATGCCAGCATCACCAGCGCCACCAAAGACTTGATCCAGGCTACTAACGAGCACCTCGCGCGGGCGTGAGCCGTCCGCGGCACCAATAATGCCCTGCTCTTCCATTTCCTCGATTAGTCGCGCCGCGCGGCCATAGCCGATACGCAAACGACGTTGCAGTAAAGAGGTTGAAGCCTTCTTGTTTTCAATAACAACTCGCACCGCATCACGAAACATGTCATCATCAGCATCGCTATTACCCGAGCCCATGTCGCTCACTACGCCGCCTTTACCAATCTGGACCGGTTGGCTCACCACTTCGTCGTTATATTGTGGCGCACGCTGATCCTGAATAAAGGCCGTCACCTTCACCGTTTCGTCGTCGCTAATGAATGCCGCCTGGACACGCTTTGGCTTGGGCATATCGCTGGTTAAGAACAGCATGTCACCCATGCCCAGCAGCTTTTCGGCACCCATTTGGTCGATAATGGTGCGCGAATCCACCTGGCTAGCCGTAGTGAAGGCGATACGAGCCGGCACGTTAGCCTTAATAAGACCAGTAATGACATCTACTGACGGGCGCTGCGTGGCGAGAATTAAGTGAATACCAACCGCTCGAGCCTTCTGGGCGATACGCACAATCAAAGCCTCCACATCGCGCGCGGCCATCATCATCAGATCCGCCAGCTCATCAATCACAATCACAATGTACGGCATACCCTCTTCGCTCTTGAGGCTGTTGTATTCAATGATGTTACGTTTTTTAACCTCGGCTAACGTCCGATAGCGGCGCTCCATTTCGGCTACCGCCCATTTCAATGCACTGATACACTTCTCTGGCTCGGTAATCACTGGCGTCAACAGATGTGGGATTTCGTTATACGGTGTTAATTCAACCGTCTTAGGGTCAACCAGAATGAGCTTAAGGTCTGATGGCGAATTACGATACAAGAGACTTGTTAGGATGTCGTTGATCATGACTGACTTACCAGAACCAGTCTGACCAGCCACCAGAAGGTGTGGCATTTTGGCGAGGTTAGCCATGACAGGTTTACCAGCAATATCTTTACCAATGGCAAAGGTTAGAGGGTCGTCTGCTTCGGTCCAATCATGAGCCTGCAAAATGCTGCTGAGGCGCACGATAGCCGCTTTAACATTAGGCACTTCAATACCCACTGCACGTTTGCCCGGAATCGGCGCTTCCATACGAATGCTAGTAGCAGCTAAATCGAGCGCTAAGTTATTCTCTAACGCAGTAATCTTAGTAAGTTTGACACCCGTTGGTGGCTTGAGCGTGTACTGAGTAACCCGCGGGCCAATGTTGGCGCCTTCCATTTCTACATCAATATTAAAGTTTTGGAACGTCTCACGGATAACGCGCGCATTGCCTTCAACGTTACCAGCGTCAGCCTTATCTTGCTTATTATCAAGTAGCCCTACACTTGGGAATTTCCAATCCGGATCACTAGCCGCTGTAAGCGCTGCATGGCTTTCTTGCGGCGTCAGCTTCTGGGCGGTATTACGCAAATTTAAACGTGGCGCAGGCTGCCCATGGCCTTTGTCGCCATGGTGCTCAACTGGTACACCTTCATTCAGCTTAAAGCCACTTTCAGCAGCCTTGTTTTTAAGCGCAGCTAGGCCATCTTCACTGTCCTCTTCGCGCTCGCGGCGTTGGAAAGGCCTAAGCAGTACACTAGGCGAGATACTAAATGCAAATAGGAATGCAAATAGCGTAAAGACAAAAAATAGCAAGCTAGCCGGAATTTTATCGAGCATAGTCAGCACCGCCCCACCCACACCCTTACCAATTGCACCACCATGGCCACCCGTTACAGCGCCAGTAAGTTCCTTTGTAGCAAACGCCGTATGGAACCAACTGCTGGCAAACGTTAGAAGCGCTGCCATGCTGAATAAGTTGCCTAGTGGTATCCGGTGGTCTTCAGCCCTAAATTTGTATACACCCCCATATACTAAAGCCACAGGTGTTAGCCACGCACCATAGCCAAACAACCAATAGCCCGCTCCAAAGAGACCCTTGGGTAGTGCTCCACCGGTACCAAAACCGCCAAGCAGCATGAACAGCGCTAGCAAAATAAGTAGTACAGCCGCACTATATCCCCAAAACGGCGAACGTTCGCGGGGCACTTCTGCTGGTGCGCTCTTTTTTTTGCTAGATTTTTTCTTTTTTGCCATAACTGGTTTTGATTATACCTTTTACAGAGTGGGGGGTCTACAACTACGTCGATCACTACACGAGAGCCGTAACACCTTACCTAATTATATTATAACAAAATTTACAACACCAGTCAATTCGCTTGTGTTTATAACACTACACAGTGCCGAGCCAAGCTGGCACCGTTAGCTTGCGCATACAAAATTACCATTGAGCGTGGTTTTGGGTTCGCTTCACCTAAGGCTGTCTTGCTGGCGCACGTAGCGCCCGGCACCAGATACATCGTATTTCGATCAGGAGCCGCCAGGCCAGCACTGTATGGTGCAAAATTGATGCCTGTTGGCTTATAAACGCCAAGCGAGGCAACGATGGGGCTAATCGCTCCACACCCTGCCCCGCAGAGCGTTATGCTGCCATCTGGGTTCGCACCAATTACTGTTGGCAAGGCCTCGGCCTCGGCCGCATATTGAGCTACTGCACCTGCAAGAATGTTAACGTCGTTTGATTGTTTTTGAGCATAGGTGAGCGGTTTTGTAGCCGCCTGTACAAGTGGCGCATGCTTACTCACTAGCGTATTTATTCCAATTGCTAAAAGTACCGCAACCACTGCAGCTACTGTACCGGCTTTGATGCGCTGGAACCTAGTAAGCTTGTGGCGGCGAGCTTTGCGGCGAGCAGCACGGGCAGCTTTAAGTTCGGCAGTGTTTAGTCGATGATATTTTACAAATGCCCCGTCAATCGCTTCGGCCGACCAACCGTGAGCCTCCAAATGCTCACGTAGTGTTGCCTCGCTGTAGCCAACCCGCATTTGGTCGACAATATACTCAACTAGCTGTTGATTTTCCATTGATTCCAAGTATAGCGTAGTACCTATGATAATGCTTACCCTAAATAAAAAATATACCCCTCGGGTAGATCAGCCTTTGGGGTATATTTTTGATCATTTTTTTGCGCTGCCATGGGTCGTTTATGTAAACCAAAGGTTATATCTGTTTTTGCAGATACAGCACACTTTAAAGTGTACGCGCCAGGAACATTTTGCAGCATGCACACTGCTATGAGAAAGATTAGAGGCCAAACTGACCACAATCTAGAAGCTTTAAGCACCATACATTGTGTTCATATAGTGTTTAAAACACGCTTAATGCCACAAGAGTACTTGATAGCCATAAGCAGAGAGGTTGAAAAGGGCTTTTTAAGGCGCTTCCCAAAAAAGGTAAGAAAAGAATTTGTAGATTCTTATCTTTTAGTGAGGAAAGGTGCGAGAACTATTTTTAGGGTAGTTCTTGTAAGTACCGATGGAATTGTTTAGATTCCAAAGTCTGTAAAAGCTTTTGGCTTTTTGGACTATAGGGGTGGAACTTTTTTACGGCTCCAATCATTTTTGTTTTAGGCTTTTGTTTTACAAGAAAGTCTTTTTATTATTTCTTAAGCCTACCAACACTATACCAAGCATAAGCTCTTTTGTCAAGCGCCTCCTGCCCTCAGTTCAGTACCGCCGATACACAGAAGTAACATTAACAAAAAGACCCCCAAAGAGGTCTTTTCCAAGTCCATTCTAGAACAACAGACTAGTCGGTACGCGCATCCTGAGTAAGTAGCCGTTCCCGCATTTTCTGGAAACGCTCCTGCTGCTCAGCCGCAATTTCTTCTGGCGTCTTAGTCTTAGCTTGAGCCTGAGGCACTCCCGGTTTGCTATTGCCTTCAGGTTTGCCGCCAACAATATTAACCACCGGGATCACGATTGGACTACGCTGTGTCTGTTCAAACAGATAGTGGGTCATGTGGTCTTTTAACTCCGCCTTGAAGCGATCCAAATCGACACGCTTAAAGCGCTGCGAAACAGCACGGCGAATCTCGTTACGAAGACCATTCATCAGCTCTTCCTGTTCACGCATGTAAATGAAACCGCGTGAGATAATGTCGGGACTAGTTAGCAAATTACCAGATTTCTTATCAACAGTAATCACCACCGCTACCAGACCTTCTTCGGCCAGCAGCACGCGGTCTTTAACTACCACATTATTCACAATAGCGCCCGTCTGATCAACCAAAATAGTGCCATTCGGCACTTGGCCAATGATCTCCATTTTTTCCTGCGTCAGCGCAATAACATCACCGTTCAGGGCGTTGACCGTGTTAGGGCGTGGAATCCCTTGCTCGATCGCCAGCTCAATATGACGTTGTTTAACGCGGTAGGCACCATAAATGGGGATGAAGAATTTAGGCTTGGTGAAGTTGATCATATCAGCGTATTCGTCGCGCGAAGCGTGGCCGGAAACGTGTAGCGGACCAACATTGTCGAGATCGTGGTTGCGAGCCTCAAAAACGTGCACGTTGTTCTTTACTAGGTTATCAACCATGACGCCAACCAGAGCATCATTGCCGCTTTCTGGAATTGGAGTGCTGGAAAGGATAACCGTATCTTGTTCTTTTAGCTTAACATGGCGATGTTCGCCGTTTGCCATACGCTGTAAGGCACTGCTTGGCTCACCCTGGCTACCCGTACAAACGACCACTATCTGATCATCGGGCAGACTAGCCACGCTAGCGATTGGCACAAATGTTCCCTTAGGAATCTTCATAAAGCCATTACGCACTGCCATTTCAAGGGTGCTGACCATACTGCGGCCATCCATAGCCACCTTCTTACCATGGTGCACAGCAGCATTTACAATCATCTGTACACGGTTCATGTTAGTACTAAACAGACCGATGAAAATACGGCCTGGCGCTTGGTCCATGATGTCGACGAAGCTTTGCTCGATTGTACTCTCTGATGGTGTGCGACCCATACGCTCGACAGTGGTTGATTCGCTGAGCAGCGCTAACACACCTTCGTCACCGAGCTCTTTCAGGCGCTCGATATCGCTGCGTTCGTGGTCTAGCGGGTTGGGGTCAAAGCGGAAATCACCAGTGTTGATAACCCGACCCACCGGCGTATCGATAACCACACAAGTTGAGCCTGGAATAGAGTGCGTGATGCGTACTAGCTCCACATAAAACTCACCGACCTTTAGGCGTTCGTGCGTGTTCTCATTCATAGTAACCGTCTGTAGCTCGAAACCTTCGGGCATTGGCAAACCGAAGTTTTCAAAAATTTCTTCAACGCGGCCAATGGTAAATTTACTACCGTAGATCGGTGCGGGCAGTTTGGGCACGATGTGCGGTAAGCCACCAATGTGGTCAAGGTGCCCGTGGGTAATGACATAGGCACGCAGCTTGTGCTTGATGCTTTCTACGTAAGCCGTATCGGCCACACCGTAGTTAATACCAGGTAAATCAACGCTCAGGTCGTTACCGGCATCAATAATCACAGCGTCATTGACGTACTCAACCAAGATCATATTTTTGGAACCGCCGCCGTCCATACCACCGAGGCCGATGATCTTTAAGCGTGGGCTGTCATCAATAAAGTTAGCCCGACGTTTTTCATCAGTCGCAGCTGGCAAGTACTGGTTGGCGACGCGTTGGGCGTCCATTTGGATGCGCTTTTGGGCGCGAACGGCTGCGCCACGGCTGACGCCAGGTTTGCGCTCACCATCTTGCCCACCTTCTTGGGGGCGGTTTTGGCGTGGCCCACGGCCACCACGACCACTTTGACCGGCGGCACGGCCCCGATTGTTCTGTCTTGGAGGTTTACCCTCGTTAGTTGGTTTTGGATCCATTAGTTCTCCTTTTGACATCTCAGTTTCTTAGTAGCGAGAATTTCAGCGGCATATGGCCTTATAGTTCTGAATGAGTCTCTATGTTTAAAAACCGGATAATCTTTAGTTAATTCGTTACTTCTTAATCTTTTGTAAAATAACCGGGATCAGCGCAAAATCATCGATAAGCGTTTGGCGCATCCCACCGTTATACAGTGCGGCAGCCGGGTGGAAGAGTGGTAAATAGACATGCTCTTTGTACCGCTTAGGACTACCGTGCACTTGGCTGATTTTCAGCCCGGGCAGCAGCACATCCATGCTGTGCCTGCCTAGGGTGACAATCAATTTTGGCTGAATTATAGCTAGTTGCTCCTGCAAATAGGGCAGAAACGCGTTCTTTTCGTCGGGCAGCGGATCACGGTTATTTGGCGGCCGGTATTTGACGATGTTAGTAATGTAGATATCCTTGCGCTCCAAGTGTATCATTTCCAGCATTTCATTCAAGAACTTGCCAGCAGCGCCCACAAAAGGCTTTCCCTGTTCGTCTTCGTTCTTGCCAGGTGCTTCACCGATGAAAACTACGTCAGTCTCGGCATTACCGTCACCGAACACTAATTGGGTAGCGCCTTTACGTAACTCTGGAGCAGGATCTTCGGCCTCGATACGCGCTTTTAAGCCGTCAAGCAGTTGCTGCTTGGTATCTGCCGTACTCATTATTTCGTCCTCCAAATAGTATGACCAAGGTTTTGTAAGCTACCCACGAACAGGAACAATGCAATGACCCATAGCCACCAACCGCCACTATCTAGTGCCCAATTGATAAAGCCGTACGTCATAGCCAGCTCAATAAGTCCAAAAACCACAGCACCAGCCCTGGTTTTGTGAAATGTATCGAGCTTTTGGGATATCATTCGTTGGCCACCTTCATGAGACCTACTGATACCCCGATGAGCACCGTACCCAAGAGCAGTAGTAGCCCTGCAGCTACGTAATACCATGTCCTGGTGGTATTACGTACTATTTGCCAACCTATGATTAATAGTGGTGCTCCCGCGATCCTCATGCCAATTGCCAGCTTGCGCACTTTTGTTTTATACGCAACCTCTACGACACTCACTTTCCTCGTTTGATCGGCCTTAAGCTTTGGCGTAGGTCTGAAGGCTTCTTTTTTAGCCAGATAGATGAGCACTGCGGGTGGCAAAAGTAGCACCAGAAACCCTATAAATGCTACGGCTTGCGGTACATGCTTGGGTACATCGAGCAAGATGGCCACAACAGCCAATACAGGAAGCACAATAGCCCAGAGTATGTATTTATCCTCTTTTGCCATAGGTAAACGGGTTACTTCTCCTTACCCTTTTCGGCTAGCTCGCGGGCAGCGGCTTTCATGCTCAGTTGCAAGCGACCACGATCATCAATTGCAATCAGCTTTACGGTGACTTTATCGCCCTCTTTCAGCTTGTCGCTGGGCTTCTCAGTCCGCTCTTCACTGATTTCTGAAACATGTACCAGGCCGTCTTTGCCAGGCAAAATCTGCACGAAAGCACCAAAGTCTAACACACTCACCACCGGCTTATCGTAGTAGATCGCACCCACTTCAGGATCTTCGGTAATGCCCTTAATCCACTGGATAGCCGCATCGATGTGCGTCTTGTCGGGGCTGGCAATCATCACTGTACCATCATCTTTAATGTCGATCTCAGTACCAGTTTCGGCCGTAATCTTCTGGATGGTTTCGCCACCCTTACCAATCACCTCGCGGATCTTGTCAGGGCTGATCATAATGCTTTCTACGCGTGGTGCGTATGGGCTGAGTTCGGCACGAGGTTCAGCCAAGGTCTTCAGCATGTGCTCTAAGATAAACGCCCGGCCTTGTTTACCCTGCTCGATCGCCGCCTTCAACGTCGAAACCGGCAAACCATGCACTTTCATGTCCATTTGCAGCGCCGTGATACCATTTTTAGTGCCGGCTACCTTAAAGTCCATGTCACCGGCAAAGTCCTCGGCGTCAGCAATATCCGACAGTACCCAGAACTGATCTCCGTCGACCATGAGGCCCATGGCAATACCAGAAACCGGCGCCTTTAACGGCACGCCAGCATCCATAAGTGCCAGACAGCTAGAGCAGGTCGCGGCCATGCTGGTAGAACCGTTCTGGCTCATAATTTCGGTTACTGAACGCACTGCATACGGGAACTCGGCTTCACTAGGGAAAACACCTAGCAAAGCGCGCTCTGCCAGATAGCCATGGCCGATTTCGCGACGGCCAGGGCTGCCCAATCGACGCACTTCGCCCACCGTATAGCCTGGTGCGTTGTAGTGGTGCATATAGCGGCGCTCACCCTCGCTCACCTCCATAGTATCAACCATTTGTGCGTAGCTGAGTGGTGCCAAGGTAACGATGTTCATGCCCTGCGTCATACCACGGGTAAACAAGCTGGAGCCATGCGCACGCGGCAACAAGCCGACTTCGGTGCTTAAGGGGCGAATTTCATCAAGTTTGCGACCGTCTGGACGGATCCCATGATCCACGATACCTTTGCGGACATCCTTATGGATAGCCAGTTGCATAGCATCGTCATATTCACCACGTAGCTCTTTGTAAGCTTCTTCACCGATGCGCCCGGCAAATTCATCGTGCATTTGGTCGCGAAGTGTCTTAATCAGCTCATTGCGCTCTGGATACGGCAGACGCAGGTCTTCGCCCAGCTTGCCTTCCACCCATTCGTCTACTTCCTTTTGGAACTTGTCATCGGGCAACGTTAGAGTGTACTCCTGCGAAATAACCTTCATCTTCTTGGCAAGCTCACGCTGGACTTCCAGGGCTGGTTTAACGACCTCCACTGCAAACTCCATGGCTTTGACAATTTCGTCTTCGGTTGCCTCTTTAGCGCCAGCCTCAACCATCATCACCTTGCCATCAGTACCGGCAACTACTAGATCAAGTTTACCCTCGGCCAGCTCAGCGGCGCTCATGAATGCCTTATACTCACCGTTTTCGTCAATACCCACTCGCACGCCTGCAACTGGGCCGTCAAACGGTGCGCCAGTTAGCATAAAGGCAGCACTCATGGCAATCATTGCCACCATATCAGGCCGGAATGATGGGTCCATGCTAAGAACCGAAGCTACGCCTTGCACTTCGTTACGGTAGCCCTTAGGCCATAGTGGGCGGATTGGGCGATCAATCAGGCGGCCAATTAATACTGCATCATCACTTGGCTTACCTTCGCGCTTAATAAAGCGGCTACCGCTGATCTTACCGGCTGCATAAAATTTCTCTTCGTAGTCAATGCTAAGTGGGAAATAATCCATACCCGGAATCACACCACCAAGCATCGCAGTACCAAGTACTACCGTTTCACCGTAGCGTACCAGCACACTGGCAGTCGTACGAAAACCAACACGGTTAACTTCCAGTGTCAGTTTGCGGCCACAAAATTCTGTCTCTACTGTTACAACATCCTTACCATATGGGTTGATAGTTGCGTTGTTTGCCGTTTGGCTCATATTTACCAAATCTTTCTGTTCCCGGATACCTAGGCGGAGTGCAAATATACGGCTCTGGCCTTGTGCTAGAAGGAGCTATATATCTGGTCCCTACCCACGTATAAGAGAACTATTAATGTGCACAAGTTTGACGGCTCAACTATTTGAGCAGCCTAATCTATGCACCAAGGAATTTTTCAGAAATAGTGCAGTTTGAGATGAAAGCTGAAGCCCGCAGGTGAGCCGTACTCGTAGGTACGGTGGGTGCGGACTGGAAGCCTTCGCTCAAACTGCACATTTCTGGAAATTCCTTAGCGGCGAATGCCTAGCTTTTTGATAAGGTCAAGGTATGCTTGACCGTCTTTAGCCGCAATGTACTGAAGCAAGCGCTTGCGCTTGCCAACCAACTGCAACAAGCCGCGACGAGCCATAAAGTCATGCTTGTTGACCTTAAGATGCTCGGTTAGCTCTTTAATGCGCTCAGTAAAAATACCAACCTGCACAGCAGAACTGCCAGTATCAGCCTTGGCGCTTTGTAGCTCAGTTACAATTTTAGTCTTCTTTTCCTGTGAAATCATGTGGCTCCTAAAGTCCTATTAAAACGAGATTTATCGATGGCGTTGCTGGCTATTATACCAGCTCATCACCTCTGAATCAACCCATAGCTCAAGCCCAACAAAACCCTCAGCTTCACACCTTGTACCTACAAGTGGTAGAGTCGAGACAGAAATTAGCGGGGCCGGGAGATGGAGAGATCGCTCTTGGGCGGCAGAAGGGTTCGAATCGCGGCATCAGAGCCACGCGAACCATGTTGCAGGGTGTCCCCTACTTCTGCCGCCCACGACATCACACCGCGAGCCGCCGCATGAAGCAGTCGATGACAGTGAACCGCAGCCACCGGAAGAGCGTCATCAGCCCCGGCCAGGTGATCTTCGCGACCTCGGTCCAGGCGTAGACCATGCAGCCCAGGATGAATCCCAGGAAGCTGGCCGGTCCGACGAGCGCGAGTGCGACGACTGCGAGCCAGTGGACAGACTTCGGCCAGGTCGCTGCCCGCTTCACGTTGGGGAGCTCCACGTGCGTACCGTATGCCGCGACGGCGGCACAGTAGACGTACAGGACCCCGAGTGCGATAGCTTCCGACATGGACACAGGAGTGCTCCTTCGGTCGGGCAAACCACCCCTTTGCGGGTGATCCGCTAATTTCTGTGAGTGTCTGGAGTTTTCACTCAACTAGACTAATCGGTTATTTTACTATCAAAAAGCTATAACTGCAAGAGGCTCGCCTCTAGCACTTCCTGGCTTAAGTCGTCCTTAGATACGGCCTGCTCAAGACTGAACTGTCCCACTCTGGTACGACGCAAGTCGGACATATAGGCCCCAGTACCGAGGCGTTCACCCAAGTCTTCAACTAGGCTACGAATATAGGTGCCGCTACCCACTTCGCTAGTAAACCGCACATACGGATACTCATAGCTCGTAAGTTCATTGGTATAAATCTGTACCGGCCGAGCCTCCAGTTCAACCTTCTTACCTTCGCGTGCCAGTTTGTATGCCCTTTGACCATTCACCTTCATTGCACTGAACGCTGGTGGCACCTGCATAATCTGGCCTTGGAACGTGTCTAGAGCTTCTAGGATGGCCGTTTTATCCGGAATAGTGTCAGAGACAGCTCTTTTTTCACCTTCCTCGTCTCCCGTTGAGCTGGTCTGGCCTAGCTTCATGGTGACTTCGTAGGTTTTATCAAGCTTGGTAAGTTCGGGCGCACGCCGCGTGTAATCCTTGCCTACCAGTAACACCAAAAGGCCAGTTGCCAGCGGATCAAGCGTACCGGTATGGCCAACTTTGCAATTCTTGGGCTTTTTACCTTCAACTTCTGCCACCATACGACGTACATAATTAACCACATCAAAACTGGTCCAGCCCTTGGGCTTATCAACTAATAAGATGCCTTGCACACCTCTTAGGCTACCACACTGGAGCAGCTAGGTAAGTAATTTCAGGAGAGTCAGGCGAAGTGCAATCGGACCAGCAGAAGCTAGCCCGCGTGAAAACGCTCTCCTGAAATTACTTACCTAGCTGCTTCGCCATACTTACTGAAGTGGGGGCAACATCGGTGGTGGCACGGGTGGCGGTGGCGTACCTGGCAAGCCTGCTGACTGAGGCGTACCCATAAGCGGGTTTGCTGGCACCATGGGAGCTTGCGGAGCTACTTGCTGACCAGGACCAAACGGATTTGAAGGCAATGGCATATCCAGCGCATCATCTGCCGGGGTATTACCCGGGGTTGGCTCACTGAACCCAGTGTTCGGCACGACAGAAGGTGCAGACATAGCAGGCGGTTGAGGTATGAACGCCGGATGGAGCTCGGGTCCAAGCGGTTGGGCATGCAGTGCTGCAATAGGCTGAGCTGCATCACTACCTGGTGTAGCAGCGCTATTTAACGCAGCCTCGACGGCGCTGCGTGCGTCATCAACATTGGCTATAGGAGCGGGAGGAGCGGGTGGCGTAGAAGCATTAGAAAGGTTGCCATGCTCATCAATATGCACATGAGGGCTATCAACCGACTTTTCTATGTCAGCCAGCGTCTCGTCGATGTCGTAAGGGCTGGCGTTAGCCAGAGCTGGCGCAGGAGCAAATGGCGAAACAGACGGAGCTAGATCTGGAGCGGGTGGCAACACAGGAGGTACAGGAGTAGGTGCTGGCGGATTATATGAAGGCTCCGGCGTCACGGGCGGCTGCCATGCGGGTGGTGCGGGTTGCAAAGGGGCTTGTGGAATAAAAGGGTCTGCTGGCTTATTTACCATAGATGGCGCGGCGGGTGGCTGCAAAACGCTTTCGTTATGCGAAAGTAGTGGCGACGATACAGCCGGCAACGTTAGCTCCTCGGTAGATGGGTCCAGGTCTTCATCGGCAATATTGGCGGTCATGTTGACATCGCCCATTTTGGGCGGCTCAGTTAGGCGCTCCCGCTTTACTTCTGGCTGGACTACGTCATCCGGGTGACCGCCTACATCTACACCGTGTACCTGCGAAATCTGTGGTAACGGCGCCTGAGACTCAGTAAGCAGCTGGCCATCTTCGTCAACATGAATCTGTGGTTCGGGCGGCTCTGGAGCTGGTTCGGGCTCAGGAGGGGCTACCGCCTGCTCTTCGGCCTCATGGTCAATTTCGAGCGTCCCGGGGTCCCGTTTGTGTGGCTTTGTTGGGGTGGTGTCGGTAGGCGAAGATTGCTGATCTGTAGGTGATTCGGGTAATACTGGCGGCGTTTCCAGCTCAGTAGCAATCAATTGCTGGTTTGCACCGGCTGCCATCAGGGCTGAGCTGGCACTCATGGTCTTGGGTGTGGTCTTCTCGTTACTGAACCGTTCAGTGCTTGCAACAATTCCTGTTAGCAGCGCAGTGGCAATCTGATTGTCAAGAATCTTTTTGTCCAGCCCATCAACCAGCACCGTCATCATTTCGCTTAGGCTACTAGCCTTCGAATCTACCCAATTAATAGTACCGAGACTCCCTTGGCCACTAGTGCTCACACTAGCCACTGTTGCATCGTGCAGGATACGACCGTGTGCCGTAATAGCTGCATCAAGATCTTGTTGCTCGGCCACACCTAGTGCTACCACTACATCAACGTTAAAGTCACCCTGGCTAAATTCTAGGTCTTGCTCAGATAACGAAGTCTTGTACGGAGTAATAAAAATGCGTACTACTTGATCTTCAACTTTGTAGCGCAGCTTATCGGCCTTAGATTTATCGAGTGCAATGATGAAATCACGTAAAGAGTCTGTGTTCTTTTCGAGTGTTTCTTCTGGCTTTAAGAATTCTATAGTACTAGGTATTTGACCGCTGAATACGGCAGTGCCATGCTTATCAAGTTTATTGAGCGCTAGTGTCAAACCAATAGCCGCCGATAATTGGTCAACTGTCGGATTGGTGCTGACTGTTACTAGGATATTTTGCGCTTGTTTGATGCGCTCGATAAGTTTCTGCTTTTGCTCGTCCATATTTTTTATTTATGCTTGAAAATGACTCGCTTATGGTTTGTTCGCATCTTATCATATCGTACCGCTCTAAGCAAAGCCCTATAACTGTGTACTCTTTGACAACAGAGGGCCAACCGGGTATAGTTTCATCTTGATAAACGTAAAAGGATACGCATACACCTATGCCAATCATCAAATCAGCAAAAAAGCGCGTAAAAGTTGCCAACAAGGCAGCTGTGCGCAATAGCAAAACCAAGCGTTCACTAAAGGGTGCTGTAAAGGCTTTTGGCCGTGCTCTTGGTGCTACCGACAAAAAAGAAGCCGTAAAAGCGCTTGATAAAGTACAGAGCGAACTCGATAAGGCTGCTAAAAAAGGCGTACTACACAAAAATAAAGTTGCCCGCAAGAAAGCTCAAGCTGCTAAAGCAGCTAAGGCCGCTTCTGGAGTAGCCAAGAAGGCCGCACCAAAGGCTAAAGCCGCACCCAAGAAGGCCTCACCTGCTGCTAAGAAGCCAGTTGCCAAAAAAGCACCTGCTAAAAAACCTGCGGCAAAAAAGACTACCAAGAAGTAGCCTTTTCGGCACATGATAGAGGAATCGCCCTTCGGGGCGATTTTTTTATATCATCCACCAAACATTAGCGCTACACTACTAAGTAGCAAACATGGAGGTACTATGAACAAGAAAGTTATGAGTGTCGTTATCGTAGTGGTTGTTTTGGGGCTTGTCGGAGGCGTCTGGGCTGCATCACGGCACAAGAATAATAATACAAACACCATGGACATGAGCTCCAATTCACAGTCCAACAGTTCCAGTTCCTCTACGGCTACAGCCACCAATAAGGTTACTATTGATAATTTTGCGTTCAGCCCAGCTACTATCACCATCAAAAAAGGCACTACGGTAACCTGGACTAATAAAGACTCTGCCATGCACACGGTAACCGAGAGCGACAACTCCACCGGCCCTGATAGTGGCGACCTTGCAACCGGTAAGAGCTACAGCTTTACATACAGTCAGACTGGCACCTTCACCTATCACTGTTCTATTCACCCCAGCATGGTCGGCACAGTGAAGGTTACCGACTAGCTGTTAGCTTGTACTAAATTCAGCAGATAATACTGCACCACTTCGTCAGCGTTCAGGCTCTCACTTTTTAAACGCACATCGAACTCACGCAAGGTTTGTATATATTTTTTGAGCTGCCCCAAACTAATATGCCTGCCTAGTCCCTGGCTTTTGCGGACGGTAAACGGGCTAATCTTTGCTTCTTTTGCGATTATATCGCCACTATGTTGACCTGCAGTTTTTATAATGGCCAAGATGTGTAGCTGCCACACTAACATGGCCAAGATCTGCTGGGGCTCTACCCGCAAAGCACGTTGTTCGGCATACAAAATAGTCATACGTTTAGCGTCACCAGCAAATGCCGCGTCTAAAAGTTCAAAGATACTGCTTTGCGGCGTACGCTCAGTGAGCAGCTCAATGCTGGCGTGAGTAATTTTAGCGTCATAGGCTAACAGTTTATCGGCTTCATGTTGAACTGTTAGCTGATTAGTGCCCACCCGATCAATGAGCAGTCGCGCATCTGCTGCGCTAATAGTGCCGCCCTGGTCTTTTACATAATCTATCATATATTTTGCCAGGCCATTCGTGTCCAAAACTAGAAATTCACGAAACTCGGTTAGCTTTTTTAGTTGCTTGTAGTAACTCAAGCGCTTATCCAGTTTAGGCTCAATAATCACCACATCATTAGTTTCGGCGATATCATTAGTAAATTGCTCAAATTTTTCGATAAACTCCTTGTTCGCCCCAGGGTTCCGTAGTACCACTAGTTTGCGCGGTGCCAAAAATGGCAAACTCTGCATAGCTTCGTGTATTCGCTCATAGCTAGCCTCCTCACCGTCCAGCCGCTCCAACGCCATGTCACCATATTTGGCTACAAAGCTATCGACCAGCTCACGGGCTGCTTGTGCGCGCTGCACGTCATTTTCCCCGGTGAGCGTGGTTATCATCTAAGCTATTATATCGGATGGTGCCATCTAAGCGTAGGGGACGGGCGTTCCTTGCGATAAGAGGCCATCAAAGCACTTGTTCATGTGGGCAGATATGTGTACCGCGGCCAGCAACGCGCAGTTTTACAATTATCGCACCACAGCGCGGACAAGCCTCCCTTTCGCGCCGGAAAACACGAGCAAAATTCATATAACTACCCTTTTTGCCTTCGGCGTTTACGTAAGTATGGTTTGACGAGCCGCCCTTTTGGATAGCTAAACGTAACACATATTGTAGCTCGGTAAATAATGTGTGCAGCTTAGCCACCGGCACATTTTTTACAAGCATAGCGGGGTGGATCTTGGCACCCCATAAAGACTCATCAGCATAGATATTGCCTACACCAGCTAGCACCGTTTGATCAAGTAACACGGCTTTTATAGATGAATTTTGGCGGCGCTGTAAGCGTTGCACGAACTGTTCGGCGGTAAAACTGGCATCAAGCGGCTCGGGACCAAACTTCCGCATAAAGTCTAGATGTGGCACTTCGGCTGTGGGGACCAGGCGTACCCAACCAAACTTACGCTGATCGTTAAAGAACAGCTTGCTTCCATCCTCGAAGATACATTCCACCCGAGTAGATCTATCAGGTAGCTCTCCTACAAGCGAATCACTTGGATGCCCTGCCCCAAAACGCGTTTCGGAAGATACAAACACCAGCTGGCCGGTCATTTTTAAGTGGATAACCAGCGAGTAACCGCTGGAAAGCTCAATTAAGAGTACCTTGGCCCGACGCTTAACCGTCTGCACTGAAGCCCCAATCAAAAAGCTTTGTACATCTGCTGCAGTATTGGGGAATGATTTGCCCGTATCGTGCGAGACGCTGCTAAACACCCGTCCAGGCAAAAGCTCATCAAGTCCAAGCCGTACGGTTTCCACCTCTGGTAGTTCTGGCATACAGATATTGTATACTAGAACTCTATGGACGGACTTGGAGATATATTAAGGCGTAAGGATTTTGATGAACCGCCAGAGGTGCGAGCAATCAAAGACTATGTACGACGCTATTACAACGACGCTGAAGTAAAGGTAACGATGCAGCCGCACGCCATCATTGTAGCGGCTCGCAGCAGCGCGCTTATCGGTAGCCTGCGTTTGAATTTACCTAAACTGCAAGACGCTGCCAGGACTGACAAGCGTATTATGTTACGAATTGGCTAAGCTAGTACCCCTGGCAGATCAGCTTGGAGCTGTGCAAAGTCAGTGTATAACAGCGTACGCATCCCTACATCTTGTGCGCCCGCTATATGACGCTCGTGATCATCTACGAATAGGCATTCAGCCGGGCCAAGATCAAGTCGGTCAGCAATCATCTGATACATTTCAGGATGAGGCTTGGTCAGACCTATACCATGCGACAGAACAACCGCATCAAACAAGTCTAGCTGATCGGGCGTAAATAATCGTTCGGTTATATTACTCCCCGCGTTACTAAGAATGCCAAGTTTGTAATGAGGTTTAAGCTGGACACGAATATACTCAAGCAGCTCACTATCTACTATGCTATGTTCAAGTTCGTGGCGTACCGCTGCTTCTGTTTCTCCAGTGTGCTGTGCTGCAAACTGAATCATTTCCTCATAATCGGTGAGGCCCGCATCAGCCTTACGACCCAGCAAGTGCAGCTCATGCCATACCGCTTCGCGATCTGCAAAATGACGCAACTTAAATGCCGCCCAACCATTGATAACTAGTACGCCATACAGATCGAAAATAATTGCCCGCACTTGAGGTTTTGCCATAGTGCTATTGTACGGGAGATCGTCTACAGATTCACGCCAGTACTAGCAGTAAACTCCGTAAGGTCGTGCCCAGGTATTTGCGACTCAAACAGCTGGCGCACGCCCAAGGGGCTGCCCTGGAATGTTCCCTGTCCACCACAGCTTGTTGACCAGAAGCTAAATTGATCAGCTCCAGCGCCATCAAAGCTATACGTATACCGACTCCCGTTTGGACAATATCCACGGTTATCTAAGTGTGTGGCCTTACCATGAGCAAAACCAAGCAGCCTCAGGGACTGTAAAAATGCGCCATACGCAGCGACATTACTGGGGTACGATTGGCTCTTAATAACGTTGCCTTGATAGCCTTGGAGTACATCAATCTCGCTGTGCATCGCATCAACAGTAATCTTTACTTGGTAGTGATTTTGATCCAGATTAGTAGGACCATCCATTAATAAAGTAACGGCAGCATTTGTGTCAGCATATTTTGTCACGTCTACTTGTTTTTGGGGTGCGGCGGCGTGACCAAAAATAGCCTTAAAAAGCACCACAATAAGCAGCACCATCAAGCCTGCGCCTACCAGTACTGCCAAGAGATTGCGAATTCCAGTTCGTAAATCCATAAGTTTCGTATATATTTTAGCATAAATAGATGCTTATGGCAATGCCTTTAACAATAGCTGTAGCGCTGGTCTGGTGCACTACATTCTGCGCGTGTAAGAGCTGTCACTAGGACAGCTAACGTCTACAATTCGCCCCAGTTTTGGCCTACTGAAGTATCTACGAGAAGTTTAACCGAGAGTTCGGGATAGATATCTTCCATGGTCTTCTTAAGCATAGCGGCTACTTTTTCGGCATCAGTTTCGTTACACTCCACCACAATGGAGTCGTGGATTTGCAGTAATTGCTTAGCACCATCGATTTCTTCTAGCTCCTTGTCAACAGCAACCATGGCCAGCTTCATCAGATCTGCTTCGGTGCCCTGAATAGGCATGTTCATGGCAGCACGCTCGGCGGCACTACGGACCATGAAATTGCTGGCTTTGATATCGGGCATTGGCCGGCGGCGACCAAAGAGCGTCTCGACATACCCCTGGTCACGAGCCTGGTCTTTGAGGTCGTTTAAGTAGCCGATAAGCGGCTTGCGAAGCTTGAAATATTCATCGATAAAATGCTTGCTTTGTTCAAATGTCATACCAGTGGCAGCACTAAGGCCATGCGGGCTCATCCCATACAGCACACCGAAATTGACAGTTTTGGCGGCGCTACGTTGTTGTTTGGTGACATCTTCGAGTTCTCGACCGTAAATCTGGGCGGCAGTGGTCACATGAATATCTGCACCTTTATTAAATTGAGCAACCATATCGTCATCACCACTCATGGCGGCAGCCAGACGCAGCTCAAACTGACTGTAATCGGCACTCACCAAGCGCCTACCTTTGCCTGCCACGAAAGCAGTACGGATGCGTTTACCTAGCTCAGTACGCACCGGGATGTTTTGCAAGTTTGGATCATTGCTGCTAAGTCGGCCAGTTTGAGCAACCGTGAGCGCATAGGTGGTGTGGACACGGTGGTGCCCATCAGCCTGGCCCGGCAAGGTATCAACGTAGGTGTTCTTGAGCTTGGTTACTTCGCGGTACTGCGTTATTAAATCGATAATTGGGTGCAGTGGACGAAGCTTATCTAAGATATCAGCGGCAGTACTATAGCCAGTTTTGCCCTTTTTAACATTGGCGGTCGGCAGCTGCAAAGTCTCAAACAAGATATCCGCTAGCTGGCTGGGGCTACCGATGTTGAATTCCTTACCGGCGTGGCCATAAATTTCTTGTTCAAGATCAGAAATGCTATCTTCTAGCTCAACTGAGAACTTCTTTAAGTATTCAGTATCTAGTTGAATACCCTGCCATTCCATGCGAGCCAATACCGGGATAACCGGCCACTCGACCTGCTTGGCTAGGCTTGGTAGCTCGGGCATATCAGCCAATTGCTTAGTCTGCTGGTCATACAATCCCTTTATAGCAGCAATGATCTCAGGAGCGCGACTCATTACTTCGTCGGCATCAAGCTCTTCAAACGGTGAGCCATCATAGCCAAGGTCGCCATGGGCGAGCTCCGTCAATGATTGTTCGCGGCGCAGGCTATTGACTAAGAAAGAGCCGATCAGCACATCATGCCCTACCGGCGGCAACTCGGCGCCGATTTCGAGCAATAATTGCAACGATGTTTTAATATCGTAGCCAATTAACGGGCTTGTGCTGATAAAGTTGCCAACTAACGTAGCTACATCCAGTGTACGAAGATCGAAAGTATACGTCTCACGACCGTCAGTACTTACAATTAACACCTGCGGATCGCGGCCATGTTTGCCAGCAGCGCGGGTATGAATATAGAGGTGCTTGGAACTAGGCAGTTTTACTATGGCCAGCTGCTCATTGGTGGTAACAATGGTGTTTTTGCCAGGCTTCAGCATGTTATTGCCATGTACGGTTTGATGCTGCTCCACTGCCACTTGCATTACCTCGGGCAGTTGACGGGCCAGGCTCTTAAATTCGAGTTTTTCGAGCAGCTGAAGCAGCTTCTCCGGCTGTACTTTACTGCCATCTACCTCTGCTAGGTCTAGCTTTAGTGGTGCGTCGGTCCAGATCTCGGCCAGCTGGTGACTGAGATACGCCATATCTTTGTGTTCAACCAGTTGGTTATGCGTTTTACCAGAGATAAGATCAATATTTTTATAAATGCCATCGAGTGTTTTGTACTCATTAAGCAGTTTGCGAGCCGCCACCGGACCAACACCCGCAACTCCTGGGATATTATCTGACGAATCACCTACCAGCGATTTATAATCAACAAATTGCTCCACAGCGATGCCATATTTGGTTTCAAAGGTTTTGGGGCTATAGAGTTCAATATTAGAAAAACCGGTTTTAAGCGCATAGACGTGCACCGTATTATTTACCAGCTGAAGCATGTCGAGATCAGAGGTAATAAGCATAGTTTCAATGCCCTGAGCGTGAGCCTGCACAGCAAATGAACCCATGATGTCATCAGCTTCGTAATCATCAAGCTCGTACAGCGGCCAGCCAAAAGCCGCGAGCAACTCGTGCAGCACCGGAATCTGTTCGTAAAAATCAGGTGGAGCTGGCTTACGCCCGGCCTTATATTCAGGATAGAGTTCTAGGCGGCGACGAATGTTAGTCTTGGGCTTGTCCCAGGCAACGGCAACATAGTCTGGTTTAAGCTGCTTGATGACTTCTAGGGCCATCGTAGCAAATCCATACACACCACCCGTAGAAATGCCGTCTTTAGTAGTTAGATTCGGCATTGCATAATAGCCACGATAAAATACTGATTTTCCATCGATAACTGCCAGTTTTTTGGGGGTGGTTTCTGCCACGATGTAACTCCCATTGATCTTATAGTGTTCGTGCTGATTAATGCGTACTTTTCAAACCGTCAGGGTTTGCAAGCGCCACGGGCTGAGCGAAGCTCACCTGTAAAGCGCCCTAGAGGTTTAAAAGTACGCATTAATCAACCTTCTTCCGTCTAGTATAGACTACTTATAGATTGCGCTATAATAGTAGATACTAAAACTTGTACACAAAAAATATGCGTGTTTTACACCAAAAAATTCATCAGCACCTAAAACTACAGCAGCATGAGCATACCGGAAAGCTGCTGCATCACAAGCACACCTCATATCGGGGACTAGCGGTTGTGTTTGTACTGGCCGGGCTAGCTATGGTGGGGGTGACGATCGCTGGCCGGGTTGCTGCTGATTCACTAGCCGTACAGGGCATGGTACTAGCGCCGGTGCCTAGTTCTGCGGCTCTTATTGCACAACCGGCCGATGGCGCAAAGCTAAGTGACGGCAGCACCCTAGTAGCTGGCAGTTGTCCTATCATTTCGCCGCAAGTAATTGTGCAGATACTAGTGGATGGTACTGTCGCTGGTTCGGCAACCTGCGATAGTGACAATGATTTTTCAATGCCAATTACGCTGAATTCTGGAGCTCATGCATTAATTGCAAAGACGTATACGATTACGAACCAATCTGGCCCCGCCAGCGCACCCGTGCACATTACCGCACCCATAAACACGCCCGCCAAAACTGGTGTTTCTTCAGTAAACCTCTCCACCGATGCGCCATTTAGCTACCTAGGTAGTGACAATACCGCCAGCTGGAGTGGCATAATCAGCGGTGGCGCACCACCCTATCACATTCATATTGATTGGAATGACGGCAGTCAGGATAACCTAGTCAGCGGTGGTGGCCAACAATCGTTTAGCCACGGCTATATTAGACTCGCCTCCTACAACCCGCTCATTACTGTGGCAGATAGCGCCAATCATACTACCAACCAGCAATTTGCGGTTGGAACGTATACACTAGCAGCAGCAAAAATTAGCCCAAGTACCTACACTTCTGCTGTTACGCCAGCCACTTTGTTTGGTCTATACGGCATACTAGTCACTACTGTTTCAATTAGCGGTATTATTTGGCTGGAAGCCAAGCACGCTGCCCGCCATGAACTGGCGACTTGATAACCATGCGCAGGTTACATAAAACACTCCACTTGCAACACCATAGCCACACCGGGCGATTGCTGCATCACAAGCACACCTCATATCGGGGACTAGCGGTTGTGTTTGTACTGGCCGGGTTTTTTATTATTGGGCTAAACAGTATAGCCCGCGCTACCGCGGATTCATTGTATGTCTATGCCCGCATTGCCGCCCCAGTGCCAACCAGTCCGCCTGTTATCACCTCGCCCACAGATGGTACCAAGACCGACAAAGCTACCGTAACAGTCAGCGGCACCTGTCCGGTAGTCACGCCACAAGTGGTCATTGTTTTGCTTGATAATGGCAACGAGGTGGGGTCTACACCTTGTGATAGCAGCAATGACTTCAAGATAGCCATTACACTCCAGCCCGGCAACAACATATTGGTAGCACGACCATACACTATTACGGGCGACACTGGCCCTGACAGTAATGCCGTTGCCGTACTCTACACTCCACCCCTTCCTCCAGCCACACCGGCAACATCTATCGTGAGCAGTACTCCAGCCACAACTACACAAAGTAACGCTCCACCGTTAGTGCTCACTACCGACCTGCCCTTTATTACCTTTGGCCCGGAAAAAGATGCGGTATGGCTTGGTAGCATTTCGGGTGGTGCGCCACCTTACACACTCGCTATCGACTGGGGCGACGGCACAGTTGAAACCTATCAGATCAACCAACCGGGCCAGCAAAGCTATCAACACCACTACCGCACTATGCAACCGTACGACATCACAATTCAGGTACGAGATACTAGTGGCCAAGTAGTAACGCGGCACTACGCCGCCATCACCCCATATCTGCCGCCGATTGCAGTCGGCTTATTTTCTACTCCACCCAACAGTCCGCCTATTTGGTCCGGGCCGAAACTTTTTGGGATTTACGGCGTATACCTGGCAGCACTCGCTGGATTTGGTTGGCTATGGCTCCATGCTAGCGCGCCAGCTTATGCCCATGCCCATATCCACAGCGCGCGACACAAAACTATACACTCTAAAAGAAAGCGCTAAATGAGCCGACGGGTAAGGATCTTCGTTACCGCACTATCCGCCTGCGTTATATTTGTACCAGCCATTGTAATTATTCAACGCTGGGCTAATTCAGAAGCGACTGCTACGCTTACAAAAACGACACAGACACACCCACAAACCAGACCAATTAGTACCCCACTCAGCCTGACTACTGCCTATTTCTCAGCCACTTTGCCCGGCGGCTTTACCATACGAAGCCAAACTGAGACCGCCACCGATCCCCGGGTGCAACTACGACTAGTTGCTTCGACAGATTCTTATATTGACCAGCAATTTGCAGTCACTCGGGGTAGCATGCCGTCAGACGGCCTACGCGGCATCGCCGATTATAATCTACGCGCAACCGATACAGCTATATATACCAGATTCACCCCGCCCAACCTACCAGCTGGGGGCCAAGCATTTCGTAATACTCAAGATCCTGCGGCTATCACCTTGTTTTGGCCGCGTAGCGGATATTACGCGGAACTTGCTTTTAGCACTAGTGGTGGGGCTAGTTTTGACCAACTACAGGCAACCTATCGACAAATGATGCAGAGCTGGCAGTGGCACTAGGTATTGCAACGTAAAAACAACATAGGCAAAGTTATGCACAAGCTACCTACATATTATTGCCTAGGCGTTGTAAATCATGTACACTTTGGACAAGGATAAGCATAAAGCTGTAATAATTTGATACATGCGTCTCGCAAAAAATAAAAGACTCCTCCATCTTTCGGTTGCAACAGTAACTGCGGCTAGTTCTCTTACTATGTTTGGTTTCAATCAAACAGCGCATGCCGCCGCCCTGGGTTCTGTTTTCGTGAGGTTTGACCGCATGGCAATCAGCACCGCCACCACTGGAACGGTTTGCGCCAAGCCCGCCAGTACCGCCACCGAAGCAAAAGTAAAGGTCACCTTCCCAACTGGCTACACACTTGGTGCTGCTGGAACTTTCACAGTCAGTACTACGAACTTGTCGTGGCCAACTGGTGGCACTGCCTGGCCAAGCATTGCTACTGCTTCAACAGTCAGCGGCCAAGACGTAACCTTCGGAAGTGGCGATTTGACCGCCGGCACACTTTACTGCTTCAACTGGACCAACAGCGCAGCAGTAACCGTCACCTCGAGCGCTAACCCTTCTAACCTCGGTAGCGTTACAACTCAAACTAGTACGCCAACTGACATTGATACTGCGCAGTACGCTACGGCCAGTATTACCAACGATCAGATTGTGGTCACCGCCACCGTTCCCCCTGCGTTTTCGTTCGCACTTAGCGGTAACACTGATGCGCTAGGCACACTTAACTCATCGGCCGTCTCTGCCAGTCCTACGCCTCGAACCGTCACAGTAAACACCAACGCCCACAACGGTTGGATGGTATGGGCAAAAGACGCTAACACTGGCCTGAGCTCTGCTAGCGCTTCTGCCACTATTGCCTCTACAACCCCGGGCACCATCAGTACGCTAAGTGCCGGTACCGAAGGCTACAATACGGGTGTCACCAGTAGCATCACATCTGGTGGTGCAATTACTGTCGACCCAGCATTTGCCTCAGGCGGTGTTAACTACAAGGGTGGCGGACTCGATACCAGCATGCGTTTGCTAGCAACTGGTGCGGGTGTCGCCGATACTGCGGTACTAACCATGACAAACAATGTTGCCATTAAAGCTTCTACGGCAGCTGCATCTGACTACACTGACACCATTACGGTTGTAGGTGCTGGCCTCTTCTAGAGGGCCAGATCACCGAAACGAAGTGACCGCGGCACTTATTATGGTCGCGGTTTTGCTATACTAAAGGGTAATGATACAAGGGAGACTACCAAAGCTGGCGGCTGCGGCTATTTTAGTTGTGGCATTTCTTGTTGGTTTTCAACCACCAGTCTCTGCTGACATAATCCCCAGTGACTTTAACTTACAGGTTACCCCTTCCCCCTTGGTAGCGACCGTTAAGCCTGGCATTAAAACTCAGATAGAGCTTAAAATCCGCAATGGAGGTAGTGGCAGCGAACAACTCAAAATAGAACCGCGCAGTTTTAGCCTAAGTAACGACAGTAGCAAGGTGACCCTGCTTGATACTACACCACCCGAGATTGCCAGCTGGATCAGCTTTTCACAGCCTAAATTTACGATTGCTCCAGGAGAATGGGAAAATGAAGCAGTCACGCTCAATGTGCCCAAAGATGCCGGTTTTAGTTATTCATTTGCACTTGTAGTAAGCCGTCAGAATCCACCAAAAGCAAGCAGCGGCCGCGTGATTAATGGTTCCCTGGCAGTATTTACACTTATCAATGTTGATCGACCGGGCGCCAGCACCAACTTACAAATCGCCAGCTTCACCGCTAGCAAGCACGTGTACGAATACCTCCCGGCCACCTTGTCGGTACGCTTCCACAACGCCGGCAACACTATTGCGCAGCCATACGGCAATATTTTTATCGGACGCGGCAGCGCATCACAGAATCCTATGGCATCATTGACCGTTAACAAAACACATGGCTACATTCTGCCCAATACCGAACGTACTATCGCTGCCAGTTGGAGTGATGGATTCCCTGCCTATCAGATTATCCAAAACCCAGACGGCACCACTAAACAGAAACTGGCATGGAACTGGGGAGATCTGAGCAAGCTGCGTATCGGACGCTATACCGCGCATTTGGTAGCAGTGTATAGTCAAAATGGACGTGATGTGCCCATAGAAGGCTCGGTCAGCTTTTGGGTAATACCTTGGAAGATCTTAATTGGCGTGCTTCTGGTAGCACTACTATTACTTTTTGCACTTTTTATGCTGCTACGAACTATTGCGCGCCCTATCTGGCGACGTTTGCGTAAAAAGAACACTGTACCAGAAGCTCCCGAGAAAGCAGAAAACGACTAGCCCACTCTCTTTTTAAACTGCTTATGCTATAGTGGGATTAGACCTCTACTTATGCGGGTCGTCGTGGAAAAATTAAATACTCTGATAGGATGCCCTAGCAGGCTTTGGTCTTGGGTTTTTAAATACAGAGAAAAACCTCCGAAAACAGAGGAAAAGAAACAGTATGCGAGACTCTTTACGCGAAAAGCTCAATGCCGAAATAACGCGTAAGCAATTTTTAGAGTATACGGCCGCAGCGATCTTAACGTTGTTCGGTCTTAATAATCTTTTGTCTTTACTTTCCAGCAATAAACCACCACGATATCTGGATACGCCTGGTGGTAATGATCCGGATGGATTTGGCACTCGTAAGTTTGGAATGTAGATCAGTGTAAATAAGTATGCCAACACCACAGCGACTCCCAATAGTAAACAGCGACGATGGCACTTGGGGTGACATTATCCGTCAATACCTGAAAAAGGAACACTATGACGATGGCACCGATAATGCTGTTAACGGTGGACACCAAAATGTCACAATCCGTGCCGGCACTAGCTCGGCTGCACCACTCACCTTTACTTCTGGAACCCTGCTAACTGCGGCGGCGGCTGGGGCAATGGAGTTTAATACTGATTCTCTGTATTTCACCATTACTACCGGTACCACCCGTAAAAAAGTGGCAATCTATGATGATTCTTCTGGCGCAACCGGCGATTTACACTACCGCGACAGCAGCGGCAACTTTGTACGACTCGGCATTGGCAGTAGCGGCAAAACGCTGCGTGTCGCCAGTGGTCTGCCCGCCTGGAGTGATCCAACCTTTACTACTGTCACCAAGACTAGCGGCTATACAATCACTAGCAGTGACACCGTCGTTTTCGCTAATGCTACTAGCGGCAATGTTACCATAACTCTACCGACCGCTTCCGCCAATGCCGGCTACCGATTTTACGTTAAACGTATCGACAACTCGGCCAATACTTGTACTATTGCACGTTCAGGCTCCGATACCATAGACGGGCAAACAAGTTTTACCTTGGACCTACAATATACCTGTCTCAGCTTAGTCAGTGATGGCAGTACGTGGTATATAATTTAATCTAAGGCTATGACATACCTCCCTCCCGTAAATGGCGGACGCGTTAATGCAACCATTGGTGGCAATACTGCTGGCGCCGGTTCGCTAGTCTCAAGCGGTACCTTAACGCTAGCCGGGGGCAACAATATTACGTTAAGCCAGAATGGTAACGCTATCACTATTAGCGGCGCGAATAGTGGCGGTGGCATTGCGCTAGCAAACTCACAAACGACGTTCACCAGTGGTACGGCAAATCTTGTGGCAAGCGGTGCACTAACTATCGCCTCAACTACCGGCCAGTCGTTAAATTTCTCGGTGCCACAAACGTCAAGCCTGTCAGCTACCGGTATGGTCAGTATCTCCACAAATGGCTCAACTATTAGCATCGGTGCGGCGGCAGGCAGCAATACTTTTGGCATGAGCAACATTGGCAACACCAGTGGCACAACTGGCGTTATATCTGGCAGTGCCATGCAGTATGTGTTGGCTGGTGGTAATAACATCACACTGAGCCAAAGCCTGAATGGCTCATCAGGTACAGTGACTATCTCCGCTGCGAGTCAGAGTGTACAAACACAGAATCTGCATAATATCACTCTGTCGGGCAACTCGACTAGCGCTGGTGCTGGCTATATTCAAGTATCTTCGGGGACCTTAACACTGGCTGGTGGTAATAACATCACACTGAGCCAGAATGGCAATGCCATTACCATCAGCGGCGCGAATAGTGGTGGCGGTGGCATTGCGCTAGCAAACTCACAAACGACGTTCACCAGTGGTACGGCAAATCTTGTGGCAAGTGGTGCACTAACTATCGCCTCAACTACCGGCCAGTCGTTAAATTTCTCGGTGCCACAAACGTCAAGCGTAGTTGGTAGCGGTGGTGTAAATATCTCCACAAACTCCAATGGCGTAACTGTCAGTGCAGCACCGCAAGGTACGCTCTCCCGCTGGGAATACCCAGTTATTCAATTCGCCTCTATCCTCTCTTATTCCTCTAGCAACCAGGGGCTCCTATCAATGCAGAATGTAATCATTCCGATGAACGTTTCGGGTACAGCAGCTAAAATTGCTGGATCGATCGCCCTGGGTACATCAACCGCCAACGTTACTGGTACTGCTAACATTTCTGTGTGGATGGGCGTATATAGCACCAACGGTGCGAGCGGCGAAAGCCTGCTCCTAGCTTCCTCGGGCAGCGCTAACAACTCATTCACCTTTCAGGGCAACAGCTCAGCCTCAAGTAATTACAGCAGCTTAACTGGCGTACGCGAACTAACGGTGCCTATGAACGTTAATGCAACTCCGGGTCAGTATTGGGTTGGAGCCGTAATGTCAACAAACACCGTTGGCGCATTGAACCTCAGTTTCAGCCTTTGGGGCAACAGCATGCAGAACACTGCCCAGGCACCCGTGCTAGCACCTATCGGCAGCAATACAGCTTCTGGCTATGGATTCCAACCCGTGCAAGGTGTCTGGAAGTCTTCGGCGTACACGATGCCCACAACCATCCCCTTCAGCTCTATCAACAACACTGCAGCTACCGCTCTGCTGCGCGCTGCTTTCTATCATGCTTTTTATAACACTAGTTACAGCTAGCCCTGCTAGATAGAGATAAAACAGGAGAAGAACTACCGTGTCATTTACCGCTGTCGGCAGCATTATCAAAACTGATGTCAGTACGGTTAGCCTAAGCCCCCAAACTGTTGGTAACCTAATAGTGCTAGAAGTACTTACTGACAACTCAGCGACTTGCACCAGTATTTCCGGGGGTGGGTGTAGCTGGACACTACTTGGTACTATCATAGACGGTTCGGTCAATGGAGGCAGTGAGGCAACCGTCTTTACTGGTACCGTTAGCACCACTGGCTCAGCAACCGCGACATTGTCGTTTAATGGAACTCCCGCCACTATCCGTGCAGCTGGACAGGAATTTCATTCATCCGTTGGCACCTGGACGCTCGACCAGCAGGGTACTCTCGATAGCAGTGGCACTAGTGCGTTGCCCTCTCTAACACCTGCTCAGTCAGGAGAGCTGTATTTTGGTTTCTTTTTTGACAGTAATGCTAATGTAGCCGGTAGCACCTCAGGGTACACGTACGGCGTTGACAGCCACAACAACGGTGTAGCCTTTAACCCATCCTGTAGCGGCTCTACCCAGAGTCCAACTATGGGGGATGCAAACAACACTTTCGGACTGTCAGTATTGATACGCGAAGGGTCTAACTTTACCGCTGTTGGTGACATTATCCAGGCGGACACCAGTAGCCTTAGCTTAAGTCCAAAAAATATTGGCGACCTAATAGTGCTAGAAGTACTTACTGACAACTCAGCACCCTGCACTAGCATATCAGGAGGTGGTTGTACATGGACGCTAGCTAGCGCCACAGCAACAGGGATTGTAAACGGCGGCCGTAAAGCGGCTGTATTTTTTGGCGCAGTTACCGCTACAGGCTCAGCAACCGCGACATTGTCGTTTAGCGGCACACCGTCCAATATCCGCGCCGCTGGACAGGAATTCCGTACGCCAACCAACAATTGGACACTCGACCAGCAGGGTACTCTCGATAGCAGTGGCACCGACACGCTACCCTCCTTAACCCCAGTTAGATCTGGGGAGTTATACTTTGGCTACTTTTTTAATAGTGGTGCCGTATGGATCGGCACCACGACCAGTTACTCGTATAACGAAGATATCCACAATAACGGCATGTTGTTTAACACATTCTGTAGCGGCTCTATGCAAAGCCCAACCATGCGAGACACAACCAATAGTTTTGGGCTGGCCGTAATTGTACAAACCCCTACAGTCGCCAACACTGCGTTTTTAAAGTTCCCTTAAAACAATAGGCAGGCCACAAACGAGCACTAACTATCGCCCTCCGCATCCTTCCGAAAATGATAAGATGGAATGGCGGGAGGGTCCCACGCAATAACAAACTACCATGCCAGCACCAGCATTTGTACAAAGTAGCTCAAACGGCAACTCCAGTCGTGGGACTTTAGCGGCCAGATTAACAATACCGCCGCCTCAATTTTACAGTCTGCTAACTTCTACAACGCAATACTTAACGCAACATACTAGGAAAAACTAATGGCACGACTCTATCAAGACGGATTTGAGTTTAACTCACTCTCTAACTCCGGCAACCTTAACTCCTGGACAACTATTTCGGCAACCGGGCTGTCTGTAACAGCAGGATCGGCCAGATCTGGAAGCTACGGACTACGTGTTTCATCAATGACCAGCGGTACCGTTGCCTGTGTACTGTATAAATACTCCGGTAGTATCTTAAACGGCCCGTTGTACGCACGCGGCTACCTCAATCTTCAAACCGCCCCTTCCGCTAACAATACCATTATGAACTTTGGGGGTAGCTCATTAGTTAACACGACGGTCCGCTGCTCAATTGCACTAACTAGCAGCAGCACACTTGTACTCCTAAATGATGCAGGGGGCCAAATTGGCTCTGCATCTGCCGTGCTTAGTACCAATCAGTGGTACCGCATAGAGCTTAAAACCGACACAACAGCCGCCTCCGGCTCTAGGATAATAGAAGCTAAACTTGATGGCACTGTCTTTGCAACCAGCTCTGCACAATCACAAGGCGGCAGCTTTGCGTGCACGTTTGGCGGTAACCTTGCCGCTGAGGCGCAAACCGCTGGCGAATGGTGGTGGGACGATATAGCAATAAACGATGCAACGGGCAGCGTCCAAAATACATACCCAGGCAGCGGAAAGATCATCCATTTGCGCCCCAACGCCGCTGGCGACACTAATGGCTTTGCAACACAAGTAGGGGGCACAGCTGGCTCTGCGAATAACTACACTCGAGTCCAAGAAGTTACCTCCGATAACGCTACCAGCTACAATGCCTCTACCGCCGCAAGTACAGAAGACTTGTTCAGATGTAATGCGTCCGGCCTGAGCACAAACGACACAGTAAACACTGTTATGGTTGGTGCACGTTTTTCAAACCTTGTTAGCGCCGACGCTACAGCCGCGCTTCAACTTGAGGTTATGAAAACATCTGGCGGCACAAAGCAGTTATCTACTGTGCGCATTCCTAATACCACCAGCTGGGAAACCAACGACAACTCGGCCCCTAGAATCTACCCGCTCATCACCTATACCGACCCGGACGGTGCCACGTGGACCAAAACAACACTCGACACCATGCAAATTGGGTATAAGATCTCGACAGCCGGGACAAGTGCGATAGGTATATCAACACTCTGGACCTCTGTAGATTACACGCCCGCACCTGCAATTACCTTCCGAAACGAAACTCACTCAATCGCTACTAGCACACAACCAACGGGCGTTGAGCCTACAGGCACAGTTCAAGGTGATGTACTAGTAGCACTGTTTGAGGTCCAGGGCAGCACTACATATACCGCACCTGCAGGGTGGACAACTATTTTTAGCGGCACGAGTTTCAGCGGACAGTTTAAGTACTACCTAGGATATGTTGTGCGCGGTGCAAGTCCGCCAAACCTTACCTGGTCATACACCGGTAGCGCATATCGCGAACTGTATATAGTTGGTTTCAGTGGCTGCGATACTAGTAATCCAATTGACGCTTCGGCACAAATCCCCAGCGCAAGTGCAGCAAATGCAAACCCCGACCCACCAGCGGTTACGGCTATTTCCAGTGCCGCCATGGCACTCGCCATTGGTGACAACTGGACCGGCTCTAACGCCGGAGGATGGACTCCGCCGACCGGCTATACACTTGTTACAAACAATGCCAATGGAAACGACTGCGGTATCTCCACTAAGCTACTTAGTGCCAGCGGCACTGAGAATCCAGGCGCATATGGCAACGTTGGAGCTGGCGGTGCTACTGATTACTGGGCCGCTACCGTTACTTTGTCACCCCCTCGTAGTACTGTCATCGCCTGGTTTAGAGCATGATATAATTATCTAGACTTAAACTATGGTGCAACCTCAAATCCTCGTGCCTGATAATGCTGGTATTCATAACGCCAGCGACTATACTACACGGCTCGAAAAAGAGAAAACCTACCGAGATCTTTCAACTATTATCGTCTGCCCCACGCGAGGCATGATCCCAGCTCGTATCGTCCAGAGCTGGCAAGGCATGATCCGCCCCATGAACCAAAAAGTCCTTGGCCCTATCTTTATAGAGGGCATGGAAGTCGGCGAGGCCTATAATCAAGTCGTCAAGATGATCCTCGAAAATCCCGACCTCAGTAGTTTCAAATTTGTACTCACTATTGAAGAAGACAATGCGCCGCCCGCAGATGGTCTACTCAAACTCTACGAATCTATAGATGAGTATGATGCTGTCGGTGGCTTATATTGGACCAAGGGTGAGGGCGGCCAACCAATGTGCTACGGCGACCCAGCAGTTATGCCACTCAATTTTATTCCGCGCATCCCGCAACCGGATACTATTACGCCCTGTAACGGCCTCGGCATGGGTTTTACCCTCTTCCGTATGGAAATGCTTAAAGACAAGCGATTCGACTATGGAAACTGGTTTAAGACTAGACAAGAGATGCTGCCTGGCGGCGGCGCCCAGGTTTTTACTCAGGACTTATGGTTTTTTAGTAATGCTCACGAACTTGGATACAAATTCGCCTGTGATTCGCGCGTTAAGGTCGGCCACTATGACGCCGCTAATCAATTAATGTGGTAAGGAGAAATAATGACCCCCAAAAGTGCACCAAAACCCCAAAAGCCACTTAAGCTCTCTCTGGCCTGTGGCAATAATAAACCCGAGGGTTTCAAGGGTGTTGATATTGCCAAAACCAAGGATGCCGATTACGTACAAGACTTGCTCCAGTTCCCTTGGAGCCAGTTTGCAGATAATTCTGTTGATGAAATTGAGTGCTCACACTTCGTAGAGCATATCCCACACGGCGGCGGCTATCACGACCCGTTTTTCCAGTTTTTTGATGAGATCTACCGTATTCTAAAACCTGCCGAGTTTGACCCGGCTAACCCCAACATTGCCACTAAAGGATTTGCACGCATTGTATGCCCTTACTATTCCAGCATGCGTGCTTGGCAAGATCCAACGCACCAGCGAGCCATTTCTGAGGCAAGCTTCTTATATCTGAACAAGCAGTGGCGCATTGACAATAAACTTGATCATTACCCCGTAACCTGCGACTTCGATTTTAGCTATGGCTACGTTCTGACTCCTGAATGGCAAAATCGCAACCAGGAAGCCCAGACCTTCGCCATCCAGCACTACAAAAATGTAGTTAGCGATATACAGGTTATCTTAACAAAACGTAGTTGAATGTTGTAAGGGTATGCGGCATGTAAGACACCGATTTGCCCTTGTAAGTTTCGCCGTCTTCTTGCTAGGAAGCACCGCGCTGCCTACCATCGCAGGCGCGTCCAGCCCGCAAACCCATGGCCTGCTTATTACCCCTTTACGTCAATATTTGAAGGTTACCGCCAATACCGCTACCAAGAGTTCACTAACGGTCAGCAACCTAACTAACAAGCCATTAAACATCCACCTTTCGGTACAGCAATTTTCTTTAACTGATTACACGTACAATTATCGGTTTACTCAACCTGCGAACAATTGGCTGCGCATAGAGACACCGGACATCACACTAGAGCCATCCCACACGCAAATTGTTACCTACGAACTCAGCGTTCCAGCTGGAATCACACCAGGCGGCTACTACTACACGTTGCTCGCCAGCGCTAACTTGGCTAGCCAAGGCATCGATAGCACCATTCAAGCGGCAGACCTACTCTACCTTACGGTCAGCGGCAAACTAACCTACACTAGCCGGCTACAGACAAGCTCTGTTAGTCATTTTAGTTTTGGCCGACCGTTTGCCTACCATCTCAACGCAGTAGATACCGGCAATATTTATTTCTTTGCCTATACAACTGGAGCCCTACATGGCTGGTCAGCACGGCCGGTCACTACGTCTACAGCACATATGCTAGTGCCCGACACAGTCCGCAGCCTTTCTGGCGAGATCGCTGCACCCATTTTACCCGGTATTTACACCGCCACTTACGGCTACCGTACCGATAACGACCAACATATAGTCAGGAAAAGCCTGGTGGTGTTTATTCCGCCATGGTCGGTAGCATTTTTACTTGTTTTACTACTGATTGTTGGCAAGTTGCTAAATAAGCGCCACTCGCGCAAAGAACACCAGTCATCCCTCCTGTAGAGGAGCTAGTCGGTTTTAGCCACCACTGTGTACGTAACCGACGCCGAATAGCTACCAGCTGGCTTAGTTATATTGGTGAGTACACCGTAGGTAACGGTTGTATTATCACCCGTTTCATACGGGCCAATGGCCGTCTTAAGTAGTACTGGCGTCGTAGTTAACCCCAAGTAATTGCCTGAGCCGTCGGTGTTATAGCCCCAAGTATTTACCGCCAGCGGCGCAGCTGAACCATTACTGCTAGCCGGAATAGTCGAGCCATTGCCGTTCATGGCCGTACCACCCGCTCCATAAATATACAGGCTGTACCCCACTACATCATTTGATGTTACCGTGATAGTATGGGAGCCACTTCCCACAAAGTTTGAACCACTGGGCGTTAGACTTAGCGAAGGGTTGCTTCCTAGTGAAATCGCCAGACTTGTCACTGAACCAAATAGCACTTGCGCACCAAACACTCCTTGGCCAAATGGCGAAGCCGCTGCGGTTGGTGCAAGCGATAGTACCCCTAACCCCAAACAGGCCACTAACAGCGGCCGAAACATCCTATCATACAAGCGTCCCCACATATACCTTTAGTATACTGCAAGCGCTACATAGGTTTTTTGTCGCGAAATAGTCGCATCGGCCTTCAAGGAGAGTCAGGCAAAGTGCAGCCGGACCAATGATTAGTCGGCCCGCGTGAAAACGCTCTCCTTGAAGGCCGATGCGACTATCCTAGAACAGGCATAAGCAAAACTGTCGTTTCACGGTATAATACGTAAACAAATGGATGGGCACAAATTACCGTTTTACCGGCTATCAGTTGACGACACACTTGCGGAACTACGCACCAGCGGTCAAGGGTTGTCAAAAGCCGAAGCTGCTGAGCGTTTGCGACACATTGGCCCCAATCAGCTAGAACAAGCCAAGCGAACACCAGCCTGGTGGGTCTTTGCCCGTCAGTTCAAAAATCTATTAGTTATTGTACTTCTAGCTAGCGCAGCACTGTCTATATACCTACAAGATGACCGTACCGCTACCATTTTAGCTCTAATTGCCTGCATTAACGCTGCCGTAGGCTTTTTCCAAGAATATAAAGCAGAGAGCCTTCTGGCGAGCCTAGAGCGACTGGTTGTACCACACGCTAAGGTACTGCGCGCCGGCAAGGTCCGAGAGATATCCAGTAGCGAACTGGTGCCCGGTGATGTTATCTACCTAGAAGCCGGTGACAACATACCTGCCGATGCACGCGTGCTAAAAGAAGACGAGCTTGCCAGCAACGATTTTGCCCTTACGGGCGAAAGTCAGCCTACTCGTAAATTTAAACATGCTATCGAAGGTGATGTTACCATTGGCGCACGACACAACATGGTCTACATGGGCACTACAGTAGCTCTTGGCAATGGCTACGCAGTAGTTGTTAGCACTGGCATGCACACCGAGCTCGGTCGGATTGCCAACTTAAGTGCCAGCACCCCCACCGACATCTCGCCTTTACAGCGTGAAATGAACAATTTAGCAGTTCGCTTAACGCAGGGCACTCTGATTCTCGCTGCAGTCTTAACTGTTATTGAACTACGGGCCAACATCGGCATAAAGACGGCAGTCCTATTTGGGGTAAGTATTGCAGCCGCCATGATCCCAGAAGGACTGGTAGCCGAAGTTAGTATCACCTTAGCTCAGACTGCCAGTCGTATGGCGCGAGCTAAAGCACTGGTCAAGAAGCTTTCGGCCGTTGAAACGCTGGGTGCCACCACCATCATTGCCACTGACAAAACAGGTACGCTTACTAAAAATGAAATGACCGTTACGCGCGTAACCATCGGTCGTGATGAATACAGCATTTCCGGAACCGGCTACGAAATGAATGGCGCTATCTGCAATGAAAAAGGTAGGCCTATAAGCGGTCAAGCGCTCAAAGACCTGCATCTGTTTTTTGAAACGGGTGCCTTGGCTAGCAATGCGCTAGTCAACCCTCCAGACGAAGAACATGGTGATTGGTATGTTGTAGGTGATCCTACCGAAGGCGCCCTGATTACTCTAGCCCGTAAAGCAGGTCTGGAACCTACCGAACTTAATGAGCGCTTCCCCGAACACAAAGAGTACGCCTTCGACTCTGCTCGCAAGCGTATGACAAGCGTCCGCGAAATTGATGGCAAGCTCTACGCCTTCGTAAAGGGCGCTCCAGAAAGCATTATGGCCCGCTCAACCCACCTATGGGACCACGGCCACACCCGCAAGTTTACCACTGCCGATAAAACCTTTTTTGCCGCCTACAACGAGCGGCACGCCGTAGCCGCAGAGCGGAATTTAGCTTTTGCCTACCGAGAACTTCCTAAAGGTTTCAATCCAGCTAAGCAGCATCTGGAGGACGCTGAGCAAGATTTAATATTTCTTGGCATGGTCAGCATGGTTGACCCTCTGCGTGACGAAGTACCAAAAGCTATGGCCGCCGCTCAGGCAGCACACATTAAGGTCTCAATCATCACTGGCGACTACCCTGCCACAGCCGAGGCAGTCGCTCGAAAAGCCGGTCTCAGTCAAGATACCATTGCTGTGGTTATGGGTGATGAGTTGCCACACTTATCCGACAATCAGGTTCTTGACCTACTCTTGCACGGTGGCGCAGTCTTTAGTCGGGTGAGTCCCGAAGATAAACTACGCATCGTAGAACTCGCCAAAGCTCATCACCAGGTGGTTGCCGTTACCGGTGACGGCATTAATGACGCCCCAGCCTTAAAGCGTGCCGATATTGGTGTAGCTATGGGTCGTACCGGCACTGACGTAGCTATGCAAGCCGCTGAGATCGTGCTACTGGACGATAGCTTCGCCACGCTAGTAACCGCTACTGAACAAGGCCGCCTGAGCTTCCAAAACATTAAAAATGCCGCCCGCTGTGCCCTAACAGACAATGCCGGAGAACTTGCCACGGTATTAATTAGCCTAGCCGCAACTGCAATATGGGGCATACCTGCCGCCATAACTGCTGTTCAAATCCTAGCCATCGACATCGTGGCCGAGATCTTTCCTATCACCGCCCTTGGCTGGGACCCAGCTGCTACACGCTTAATGCGCCAAAAACCACGCAATATTCATGACCACATCATTAATCGCACATCGGCTCTTGAGTTCATCGGTTATGGCCTCTTGGCCGCTACACTCACCTACGCCAACTACCTTTTATTCTTTACCCGACATCACTTGAGCGCCTTACACTTAGCAACCTCGGCAGTACCTTACATGCAAGCCAGTATCCTCGCATACCTCACACTGGTTCTCTGTCAGTTTATGAACCTGCTCCTAGTGCGTAGCCAGGGGCAACCACTACTGGGCACCTACCTATGGAGTAATAAGAAACTACTGGCAGCCTTTGCAATCTCGATCTTTTGCATAGTAAATATTGTATACAATCCGGTAATTCAACCATACCTTGGCAGCGGCAGCCTAACAGGATGGGACCTACTTACTGCCGTTGCTGCAGCTGGTCTTTACACACTAATCCGCCTCTTTTTCAGACACACCAAAGCTACCAGCCATACAGAACTGATCAGAAAACACAGTGCCATAAAAGTTCGCACTCACTTACAACGTATATAGGCGTAAAACTTACGCGGTTACACTACCCTGCAGACGTCTACCCAGTATGCGCAGAAACCGGCCAATCTCATTGAGATGGGTTTGCGCATCACGCTTATCGCCCGTCTCATCGCCAATCATATGTAAACCCGCGACATGAGGAAAATCATTTGCAAGCACTTCAGCCATTCCAAGTTCTTTGTAGGCGACATATTGTCCGTTAGTCGTAATGCCAACCTGCAAACCGGGAGTTGCCTTGAAACCGGGCAGTGCTAGCGCTAATCGGACACCATCAATTAGTGACGCACGGACACCATCTGAAGCCTTAGGCTGCACTAGTGAAATGAGCCGACCGTCCTGGCTTACAAACTCAGCAAAGCGCTGTATAGCCTCATTCATACCAGGAGTCACCCCTTCCCTAAGAAGCGTGTCCCCTCTGGAGAGGTTGTACCCCCGGGTAACCTCATACTCCGTAAGTTCATATGACACAGGCTGCCCTTTAGCGTCTAGAACTGCACCTAGCACCGTACCGTCAGCATCAACGTCTGGCAGTGTCCAGCCCAACATGTCGGCAACTTGCTTATATTCGGGACTGATACGAATTGTAGTTTCATGAGTTTTCTTATTGGTTTTTGTTTCTAAAAGAGGTATGGGGCGATCACTTACTGTCTGTATAAGATTGCCGTCCGTGATCTTTTCAGCCAGTTCGCGTCTCACTTTGGCTTGTTTGTTCGCAGCCGCCTCCACTATAACAACCTTCCCTGCAGCGGGCATTGCAACAAATTCCCCATGAAGGTGCACGTTACTCAAATAGAATTCTTGCGGTTCATCCGATACCAATCCGTCTTCTTCACCTCGAGGAAACCGGCTCCCCATATATGTCGCAACGGCTTTAATATATGCGCTTTGAGCCCGAGTAATCTCAGGCCTATCTTCCCGGTCAAGGATCCGCCACCGAGGTTCGCCGTTTGCCTTGCCACCAATCGCTTCCCCGGCAGCCACTAGTAACTCTGCCCGACCGGTTTCATCCTCTGTAAATACTGACGGATCAAACTCTGGCACAGTCAGGCGCACAACCTCAAGCAGTCCGCTGTCACGCGTACGGAGCTCACTCTCAAACACTGGTGCGAGTGTATCATAATGCAGTAGCAACATTTCAGGAGCGTGTTGATCTTGGGGTGGAAGTATTGATTCACCTGCTATAGTCATAGAGGTCCTTTCGTCATTAATTAGTGTGTAATTCTACAACTCTCTTAAGAGATATACTATGCGACCAGAAATCAGGCAATGCCAGCATGTAGACTTACAGCTTTAGTAGCTGCACAGCTTTTGCCTTAAAGGCGTCTATATCATCACCACTGTTCTCGATGCGAATATCAGCCATATCCATAACTGCCGCCATCCCAAACTTAGTTGGATCGACTTCACCTACTGCCATATCGCCCGCTTCTTTTTCCATGAATTGTTCAAAGCTAATATGGTCATCAGCACGACCACGACCCTGTAAGCGCTTAAAGCGAATTTCCGGCTTAGCGTCAACTACGATCAGCTTGCCACCAAACTCACGTAACCGTTTTGCCTCCCCAGTACCGCGTATGCTACCGATCACTAGGCCTCTTGGTCGCAACTCCTCCGGCAGAACATCTATTCCAGTTAGCCATTTCAGTAAGCCCAATTCCACCATACCACCCGGGTATGCTGTGCGAAAAGCATTACCAACACGGCCAAGGGGCGCATCGTTGCCACCACGATCAATAGAATTAAATACAGCCTGCGAAATCTCCCGCAAACTGTCACTGGTGTTAAAGCACAGAAAACCTCGCTCTATCAGCAGCTCCATAAGCGAATCTTTACCACTACCATTGCTACCCGCTACACCATATAGTGTGACGCCCTTTAAGCTATCGCGATACCGCGGATCTTGCAGTATTTCCTGCTGGAGCGAGCCTACACCTACCATTTGCAGACTATTTTACCAGATCTTCCCTGTAAAACCGAAAAATTGTTTGCATTAAATACACCTCAAATTCATTTCGAGGTGTATTTCTAAACTGCTAGGAAAGAGCAGCCAGAGTTTTGCAAGAAGCAAAACCCGGCGCGATGAGAGAACCTATCTCGGTTCTCTCATTACTACTTTATATAATCGTGCAGCTTACGAGCATCTTTATGCTTGCGCAGCTTAGCCAGCGCCTTAGCCTCAATCTGGCGAATGCGCTCTCGCGTAACGCTGAACTCTTGCCCTACTTCTTCAAGCGTATGCTGCTTGCCGTCTTCTAGGCCAAAGCGCAACTTTAGAATCTTCTGTTCGCGCTCCGTTAGCGCTCCTAGCATATCTTTCACCTGCTCTTTTAGGAGCTGGCTAGTAGCTGACTCTTCTGGGGTGATCGTGTCCTCATCTTCGATAAAGTCAGCAAGCACCGATTCTTCCTCGTCATCGCGAATATTAGCGTCAAGCGAGCTAATATCCTGCTTAATCTTCATGATGTGCTCAACCTTCGCCTCGTCAATTTCCATTTCTTTGGCAATTTCTGCATTGGTTGGTTCACGGTTTAGTTCCTGCGTTAGGCGGCGCTGGGTTCGCAACAGTTTGTTGATGGTTTCTACCATGTGCACCGGAATGCGAATGGTACGAGCCTGATCGGCAATAGCACGGGTGATAGCCTGACGAATCCACCAAGTGGCATAAGTACTGAATTTAAAGCCCTTATCTGGGTCAAATTTCTCAACCGCACGTAGTAAACCGGTGTTGCCCTCTTCGATTAGGTCCAAGAGGTCTAGACCACGACCCACATAACGCTTAGCAATCGACACCACTAGGCGCAGGTTAGCCTCTGCCATTTGGTCTTTTGCTTCTTTGTCACCCGCCACGACACGTTGTGCCAAACTCAGCTCTTCCTCAGCATTCAGTAGTGGGATCTTACCAATTTCGCGCAGATATAAACGTACAGAGTCATCGGCAATGTCGTCCAGATAGGTCTGGTCTTCGACCATTGTGCTGTCTTCTTCTTCATCGATAAGCCACTCATCGCTGAGTTCGGCCGCAACTGGCTCTTCAGGAGTTGTTACTTCAATACCAGCCTCGGCTAGCTCGGTATACAATGCATCAAGTACCTCAACATTTTCTGGTGCATCGGAAATTTTGGCGGTAATATCCTTGGCGTCAATAGAACCAGCCTTTTTAGCTTGCTCTAAGAGCGCTGCTTTAATCTGTTCTAATTCGTTTTTATCTTTGGGCGCATCACTTTTTTTAGTAGCCACAGGTTAAACACCTCCTGTTAGTTTATTTAGTGTAGTCGTAATAGTTCATCAAGTTCTGCTGCGCGGCGCAAAAGCGCTTCCGCCTCGGCAGGTTCAGCATCTTTTAGCTGTGCAATCAGCCGCTGTTTTTCTGTCCGTACATATTGTGCTATCAGCTTTGCTTGTATCCGTTTGGCTTCGTAACCTAGTTCGGAGCTTTCTAAATCCTGATAGAGCGTCTCATAGACTAATGACAATATTTTAGCATAGTCTGCAAATTCTTGCACTGCCACCTTATCTACGCCGTCATAATCTGGGTATTCCTGCAGGAAAACGAATACTTTTTTTGCTTCGACATTAGCAAACATAGTAGCGTTTAGCGGATATAAGTAACTTCGTAGCTTAGGTTGCATAAGTGTTAATGCCAGCAAATGTTCCTCGGTGCGCCCCTTTTCGAACGACGACTTATCAACTGGTTGTGGCGTAGTTTGAATAGCTCGCTGGCGTGGCGCAACCGTCTCTTCCGCAACCCCGGCTAGCTTAGTAGTTAGGGCTTGCTTATTTACACTCAGTAATTCCGCTAATTTCCCCATATAATGATCCTGTTCTACGGGATCGGGCAATTGCCGTACTACCCGCAGTACCACATCGCTAAACTCTCGCTTTCCCTGGGCCGTTGTTATATCAAGCATAACGCTGTAGCGATCAATCAGCCAATCTACTGCATACTGCGGCTTAGTAATAATCTCTTCCCAGGTTGTTACACTTTGCCGTATTAGCTCATCAGGATCCTTGCCGCTTGGAATTGTAATAATACTCAGCTGTACACCTACCTTGGCAGCCACTGGTATAGCGCGCTCAGTGGCAGCCATACCGGCTTTGTCAGCGTCAAAACATAGACGAATATCACCGGTTAGCCGACTAAGCACCTTAAGGTGCGGCTCGGTGAGTGCCGTCCCAGCTGTTGCTACCACCTGACGGACGCCCGCTTGATGACTCTGAATTACATCTAGATTGCCCTCGGCGAGCACTACAAATTTACTCTTTCGAATTGACTCTTTGGCTAAGTGCAAGCCATAGACATGACGGCTTTTATCATACAGTGGAGTCGCTGGGGTGTTTATATATTTTGGCGCATTCGGATTATCTTCAAGCAAACGGGCTGTAAAGCCAATGACCCGGCCTGCTGGGTCGCATAACGGTATCTGCAACCGCCCACGAAACATATCACCGCCACGTTGTCCGCTTAAGCCCGCTAGCTGTATTTCTTGGGTAGTAAAACCTTTGTTCTTTAAAAAGTTTATAAGCGCAGAGCCGGTATTGGGTGAATATCCTAGTCGCCACTCAAGTGCAGTCTTTTTACTAAAGGCACGTTTTTGCAGCACATATTCCAGTGCCCCTTTATTCTGCGCAAACTGTGCCTGATAAAACTTTGCTGCTAGCTCTAATGCCTCGTATAATCGCTCCTTACTCTTACCACTAGGACCACGACCATTCTTTTGCTGATACTGCTCTAGATCTATGCCCGCGCGACGAGCAAGTAGCTCTAGCGCCTCGCGGAAATCAAGGCCCTCTACTTCCATCACAAAACTAAAGACATCACCACCCCGGCCGCTGCTAAAATCATGCCAAATTTGCTTATCTGGACTTACTACAAAACTGGGCGTTTTTTCTGGTGCAAACGGGCTTAAACCTTTCCAGTTGCGACCGGCCCGCTTCAGCGGGACATATTCCCCAATCACATCCTCGATGCTCAGCCGCTGTTTTATTTCATCTTTCGCGTCCATATTACCTATAGCTTATAGTGATTACCTCTCCAGGCATAGCATGAGCGTAACGTCCTACCACTTTTCGTAAGACGATGGGCTGGATCGCCCTCACTTTAAGCCTCTAGGGTGCTCTACAGGTGAGCCTTTGGGCTCAGCCTGTGGCGCTTGCTTACCCTGACGGTTTGAAAGTGTGGGCGATCCAGCTGACAAAACTAACGTTATTCGCTAAGATAAACATAAGCATGCAACCAAATCAGCCTCATCAACCAAGCGCACCTCCGCCGCAACCACCTTACCATCCGCCGGAGTACCAAATTAACCCAAACATACCATCGGAAAAACACACCACGGGTAATTTTGGTGGCACGGTACAACACCCCAGCGGCTATTATGAAGTAGTACCGCCACCAGCACAGAACAATGTTGTTCCAAGTGGCCACAACCCTTATGAATTCATAATGAATCCTAATGCAGCTAAAAAGAAGCCACTAGGGGGCAATAACGCCTTTTTAGTGCGTATAGCACTACTGCTAGGCGGGCTGCTTGTACTCATGATTGTAATTGTAGCGACCATGTCTGCGCTTGGCCCAAAAAGCAGCACTCCAGGTCTCACCGCTATCGCTGAACGACAGCAAGAGATCATCCGCATCGCTACCAATGCCAGTAGCCAAACTACCGGTCAGGACACGGCCAATCTCATAACCAATATCAACGCCAGTGTCACTAGCAGCCAGCAACAAGTTATCGCTTACCTCGTTGCCCATGGCACGAAACTAGGCACCAAAGTGCTTGCACTCGATAAAAACCCACAAACAGATACGCTGCTAAGCAACGCCGCTAATGCAAATAATTACGATGCAGCTGTCACGCAGACCTTAACACAACAGCTCATTACTTATGAGGGCTTGCTGCAAACAACCTTCAAACAAACTTCAAGCAAATCAACCAAGCAACTGCTGCAAGAGTGCTACACAAGCGCCAGCAAACTATTGCGACAGGCTAAAGCATTGCCCGCTAACAGCAGCTCCTAGCTTACTTCTGTGCCGCTAACCAGCTGGAATGAATGCCGGATTAACGCTTGCACCTCTTCCCATGGTATTTCACCACTCAAGATAAGCGTATTCCAATGCTTTTTGTTTAAATGGTAGCCCGGCATAATAGTCACATACTTTTCGCGTAAGATTTCGGACAATTGCGGATCACACTTTAGACTCAAGTTTATTGGCTCTTTGCCTTCAGAAATTAAAGCAAACATTTTGGCATTACTCAGGCTTTTTTCCGAGCCAGTAACTTTATACACCGCTGTTCCCTCGCCGAACGGATAATCGAGCATCGCACCGGGCAGGCTTAAGATATATGATTCAACTGTTTTGTGATCCATTGCAGATTATTGTAACAGATTGCCTTGTATCTTTACTTATGACCTTAGTACGATCGCTAAACACTAGTGCCGAGCGTCTTGAAGCCATGCTAAGTAATACTGTAGCTCGGCAATACTCTCGTGAATGTCCTCTATAGCACGGTGGCGCTCTTGTTTCGTGAACGCTACACCGTACTTGTCGCCCATTACCAGCTTCCAGCTACTAACGTCTAGCATCCGGTAGTGCAGTAGCGTTTCTATTTCAGGCCACCACTCACGAATAAATCGTCGGTCCTGATGAATACTATTACCAGCAAGCACTGCCGGCTCATCACCAAACTGCTCCTGTATAAAGCCGGCCAGTTCCTGCAACACTTCCTTCTCGGGTCGGCCATTTTGGCGTACTTGATTAAGTAGGCCGCTGCTTAGATCTTGTTGCTTAACCCAGTCACTAGCCTTATCCAGCACCTCCTCAGAGTGAAGAATGATCGCTTCGTAGGTATTCAGGGTTTTAAAGTCCCAGTCGGTAACAACCACCCCCACCTCAGTAATCACATGCTGCTTGGGGTCGAGCCCGGTCATTTCCAGGTCCATCCAGAGTAGCTTTGTACTCCGGGCATCTTTGTCTATGTTCATGGCGAGTATTATACTCCGCTTCCCACGCCTTCTGTGCGCCAATGCAATGTAAGGTCCCGAAAAACAAATGAGCGTCTCACATTATTTACGAGCAGCCGCCAGAGCCTCAGCGTACCAAAGTAGTGACTCTACTGCCGACTTCAGCGTAGCCTGGGGTCCATATGGAGCATCAGCCAACTCAGCCTTCAAAATACCTTCGTCGTCGATCGTCTCACCAATCTTATCGGTAAAAAACAAGGCCTGTGGTACACTAATCGCACCAACCCCGGGTAGTGCCATGCGCAGATTAGCGATCGCTTGTGCGCCACCACTTGAGCCATGCCCCACCAAAGTAACTGGCTTCTGTTCCATTTGGTAGTCAAGAAAATCGAGTGCGTTTTTCAGTACTGCTGAGGTTGATCGATTGTATTCTGGTGTCACCAGCACATAGCCGTCAAATTCGGCAACCTTATCCAGCCACTTTTGCACCTCTGGTGCAGCCTTGCGTTCAGGATTGTAACGCGGGCTTTTTGCTTCATTGAAAAATGGCATTGGGTAGTCGCGCAAATCTAATACTTCGGCTTCGGCCTGCCTACCCACCTCTTTGGCGACCCATGTGGCCAGCCGATCAGTGACACGACCTTCACGGGTAGCGCCTACAATAACTGCAATTTTCATCTTATATCCTCCTTGTGGTATACTTTGTATAGTAATAGTATAGATCCTAATGCTATACAAAGTAAAGTATGAATATACTAGATTCTGAATCAGCACTAGAACCTAAAGTAGGCTGCATAGCTTCGGCCATGGAAATTATCGGCAACAAGTGGACTGCCCTGATTTTACGCGACCTAGCAGATGGCCCAAGACGTTTTGGTGAGCTAGAAAAATCAGTAGGTAGCATTAACCCTCGCACGCTCAGTCAGCGACTAGACGACCTAGAGAAACACGCGATTATCACCAAAAAAACTTACGCTGAAGTACCGCCACGAGTTGAATACACCCTAACCATAAAAGGTATGGATTTAGTACCGGTCCTTCGGCAGATGGCCGCCTGGGGCGACAAGTACTATGATGGTACCTGCTAGGACTTCTTAAACTCTAAGGCAGCCGAATTAATGCAGTAATGCTGGCCGTTGGGCGAACTTGGATCATCAAATAAGTGGCCAAGATGGCTCCCACAGGTTGCGCATAAGACCTCGGTGCGGTGCATACCAAGCGAATCATCTGCCACAAGCTTGAGCGCCCCATTACTGGCTGCTTCGCTAAAGCTGGGCCAACCAACAAGCCCCGGCATAGTTGACTCGTACCTGGCCTCGCTTTTAAATAGCAATGATTTGCAAACTGGGCAGTGATACTCCCCTTTTGCTTCGTTATAGAGCAACTCGCCCGTACCAGGGGTTTCAGTACCCCGTTCACGCAGTACATGGTACTGCTCGGGCGTTAAGCGCCCCCGTAATTCTTCATCGGAAAATTCCTGCATCTATTATTTCTTCTCTTTCGGCTTCTTAAGTTTGTCGAGCCGCAACAGTTTCACTACAAGATAAATAATAATAGCCACACAGAAGAACTCTATAAAGGAATAGACGAAAGCCCCCCAGGGCATTTCAACTGGGGCTTTATCGTGATGTAAAATAATAGCTCGTTTGTCTAGGTCCGGCCCAAAGAGCACATGCAGCCAAGGGTCTACAAAACTGGCTACTAGTTGCTTCATTACAGCATTAGCCTGCTGACCAACAATAAAACCAACTGCTAGTCCCACTACCGCATATTCGCGAATAAAATTAGTGAAACCGCCTACTTGTTCCCGCAAGATGTCATCTGAATCCAGCAAAACGGTTACGCCCCTACGACGATTGGGACGGCGTGCCACCTCGGCATCTTCACTAGTAGCTACCATGTTAGCTTTAGAATTCTGTTGCGGTGATTTTGCTGCCATATAGTCACTATTGTACTACGCGCAAGCTAATACACATGGTCTATAGACAGCGGCGTGCTACAGTCGTTCGGGCGCTGCAATCCCAAGCAATACTAAGCCGCTCTTGAGCGTACTCGCATAAAGGTCAACTAGTCGCAGTCGCTCCGTTTCACGGTCATCACCAATCACCCGGTTATGCTCATAAAACTGATTAAATTTCTGGGCCAGTTCGTACAGGTACGTGCAGATGTGATGTGGCATTAGATCAGCGGTAGCCTTTTGGACCACTTCACTATATTCGGTAATTTTGCGTAGTAATGAGCGCTCATCGGCCGTCAGATCAGCTAACTCAGCAGTTTTTTTGTGTTCGACTGCCTTTGCTAGAATACTGCGTGCTCGTGCATGAGCATACTGTAGATACGGACCACTGTTACCTTCAATCGCTACCGATTCTTTTGGGTCAAAAATAATATCCGGCCCAATACGCTGCTTCAAAAATGCGTATTTTATAGCGCCCAACACAACATCATTATTTCGCTCGCCAGTGGTTTCTTGGCTGGCCTCGGCCACCATGTCCAGCACATCAACCGCCCTTAGGAAGTTACCCTTACGTGAGCTCATCTTTACTCCGCCACGCAGTTTAACTTGACCATGCGTTACATGAGTGGTCCGTGCCACCAGCTCCGGCTCAAACTGCTCAATACTCTTTAGCACCACCTTCATGTATTCAATAATGTCATTGCCAGTGATAATGATTGTGCGGTCAAAATGATAATCCCGCCACTTGGCGAGCGTTAGGCCCACATCTTTAGCTTCGTAGGTTGGCAGACCATGCGAGTTAATGAATACTCGGGTATGTAACCCATACGGCTCGCCCTTAAAGACGACCGCCCCGTCACTTTCTTGGTAAACGCCTTTTTGTAGTTGCTCTTTAACTGCCTCAATACCAAGCGGTGCCGTCTCACTTTCTGGGTAATATCGCTCAAAATGGGTACCAACACTAGCATAAAATTCATCAAAATAGTCATAGCTCCACTGGCGACAAGTCCAATATATTTGCGCGAGCGGCGAGTCGTGTTCACCATCGCTAACAATCTGATAAATCCGCTTGTTCAAGTCAATAATTTGTTGCTTAGACGCATCATCCTCTTCATAGGCATTAGTGCCTTTGACGTAACATTTGGCCATCCATTCTGAACGTTCAGCCTTGGGCATAGTGGCCAGTTTTTCAGGACTCTCTCCGCCTAAATCTTGCACGATTGCCCACATGGTTTTACCAACATGTAGACCCACGTCGCCGCCAAAATTCACTCGATGTACGACTGCGCCAGCTCGAACCAGTAGGTTAGCAACTGCTTCACCGAAAATTGTCTGATATAGATGGCCGGCGTGCAGCACTTTAAAGGGGTTGGGGTCCGAGTACTCCAGTACAACTGATTGATCCGCGTATTCACCTGTAGCTATATCCGTCTCTACTTGCACTGTTCCAGCAAGCGCATGGTCGCTTAGAGTGAGGTTAATAAATCCAGGCCCGGCCACTTCTGATTTTTCGAGCAAACTCAGACCGGTTAGTTCCTTTGCAATCGCATCGGCAATTTCACGTGGATTCTTATTTAGCTGTTTACCAAGCTGCAACGCAACGTTAGTGGCATAATCACCGAATTGTTCATCAGGACGAGTCAGCTCTAGCCTTACGTCTAGGGCAAACAAATCTTTTGCGGCTTTTGTAATTGCCTGTTCAAGTTCCTGCTTCATTACAACAGATTATAACAGATTACCACCCTTGTCCTGCCGCGTAGCTTCCCCAAGCTGCCAACCTACTACATACAAGCTTCCTAGTAGTACAAAAAAGGTACCCGTTGTCGTAAACATATCGCCATGCTGTAATGGGTGAATAAAATGGTCAGAAAGGTCAAATAGAATACCGGCTGGATTCACTAAGACATCCCAGCTGTTCCATCGTAGGTCCCTGCCCAAGTAAATCGCAAAACTGCATAGCCCCAAGATGATAGCAATGATACTGCTAGAAATGCGCAACGACACCCGCTTGCGCAGCTCAGCATCAATCATGTATAAGCTACTGAATCCAAGCAGTAGTCCCGTAAGAATGAACGTCGTGAACATCACCACGTCATATAACAGGTTGTGGCGTAGCACGTCTTGAATATGTATAAAATCACTGATCATGTAAAAGCTGTTTGGAAGGAGTAGCAGCCATACCAACGTAACGCCAAGCATAGACCAACTACTCCAGTGGCGAGTCTGCAACATCTTAAGCAGCCACAGAGTGGTTAGCAGCGGCAACCAAGCTAAAAATAAGTTCCAGATAAGATAAGCAAACTGCGAACTGCGGTTTGCGATGGCACCCGCCACAAATAACACGACACTGAGCACAGTCAGCTCAATCACGCATATCACTACACGCTCGCGGGGGCTAAAACGCCGACGCTTTTGCATACCTTTAGTATAGCAGCCTCGAGGTTAGAGTAGTATTGGGCCGACCTACGAGCACGCTTAAACCGTCAGGGTAGGCTAGCGCCAAGGGCTGAGCTTAAGCTCACCCGTAGAGCACCCTAGAGGTTTAAGCGTGCTCGTAGGTCAAAACGTCAGCGTAAACTCGGCACCACCGCCTGGCGCATTGGCAGCCGTAAGTGTGGCCTCATTAGCTTTTGCTATCTGCTGCGCCAGGCTCAAGCCAATACCATGGCCTGCCACTTTGCTACTGCGCGCTTTGTCACCACGGTACATACGCTCAAAGACGTGAAGGAGGTCAGCATCAGCTATGCCTGGACCATGGTCACGTACTGTCAGGATATAGGCTGTGGCCTGCATAAGTCCTGTAACCTCTACAGTGCCGTCCTTAGGGCCATACTTCACCGCGTTATCCAGTAAGATAGCGAGCAGCTCTACTATACTTTCCCGGTTAACATCCACTTTGGCAGCTACAATATCTTGAACAAAAGTTACCCTTTTGGCCTCATGACCACGCTGTACTCGGGTAATCGCATCTTTTACTACGTCGCCAATTACCACTGGAGTGTGAGACACCGCTCCGTGTTCATAGGTGTTAAGCGCCAATAGGTTAGTTGCAAGCCGCTGCAATCGACCCACTTCCTCAAGGTTACTAGCAATAAGCACCCGAGCTTCCGACTCGCTAAAATGTTTTTGGCGCAAAAACACTTCATTTTCTAGCTGTATACTGGCAAGTGGCGTCCGTAGTTCATGACTAGCGTCAGAGGTGAACCGCTTTTGTTGCTCATGCGCCCCTTCAATCGGCTTTAGCGTCCAGCCAGCATACCAATAGCTTACTGCCGCACCTACAGCAAGTAGCAGTAGATCCATTAGCAGGTAGTCTTCGTTAAGGTGCCGGCGGGTAACATCCGCCTGCTGCTGTTGGGCACTGGCAAAATATTGAGCCCCGGGTCCGTAGCCGTTGCCATTTAAATCCGTATACCGCTTAAACAACCGATGGACCGCACCAAGTCGAGCATTATCACCCCGATTGAGTTCATGATTGGTAAACGAATGTACCCCAAAGGTCAATAGCAAACACAGCACCACCAAAACCGCAAAATAAAAAGCCGTCAACTTCAGCCGGGCTGAGTGGAATAAGTCCATGTTTGACGCAGTCAGTTGTGGCAGATGCATACGTTATACCGCACTATATCCAAACCCACGCACCGTCCGCACAATATTCTCACCACCTGGCTTATCAATTTTTTTGCGCAAATTGGCTACAAAAGTTTCTACCGTGTTGTGCTGCACCCGGGCATCGTCTGCCCAAACGTGGTCAAGTAGTTGATCCTTGCTCAGCACTTCGCCACGGTGAGCAGCTAAGTACTCCAGCAACTGAAACTCCTTGGTTGTTAGATGCACTGGCTTGTCCGCTTTAGTGACGGTTTTACTGATACTGTTAATAATAACGTCACCAATGGTGTAGCTTGTGCCGGCGCCAGCTGTCGGACGCCGCAACAGCGCACGGATACGCGCCAGTAACTCGTCAAAGCTAAAGGGTTTCGGCAGATAGTCATCTGCACCAGTATCGAGCCCTTGCACCCGGTCACCGATGGTACCTTTGGCAGTGAGCATTAAGATAGGCATTAGCTGTTTTTGGTCGTGCCAAAGCTTTATGAGCCCTGGGCCGTCGTACTTGCCAGGGATCATCCAATCCAGCAAGACTAGATCATACACCGTGGCACTTGCTAGTGTTTCGGCAATGTCACCATCTTCGGCGACATCAACCACATAGCCCTCGGCCTGCAAACCACGCTGTAAACTTTGTGCAATCTTTACTTCATCTTCTACAACCAGAATTTTCACCGTTACAGACCCCCGTTTACACTACTTCATTGTGTCAAAGAAAGCTGCAGGTTTGCTGTGGCTCAGACCTTACTCGCCGCGTTCTTTTTTGCGCTGGTCAGGTGTTTCATTAGGGCGTGTATAGTCATCTTCTAGGCGCCAGGTTGTACCACTCTCCGGCGTAGATGCCTCAAACACATCACAGTCGGTAATAGCAATAATGCGATGCTTCTGACCGACCTTTGTACTCAGCCCTTTACCCTGTTCAATTTCAACTTGCACCATTGTGCCAGCAGAGTTCTCGATGAGTACCGCAGCACGACCGCTCAGCATAGTATATGTTTCCGTTTTACTGTCGTGCACCTGCAAGCTCTGTCGACATCCAGCGTTCACATGCATAATCTTCGCCATATAGGGAGCGTCGGATGGTACGAGGTGCAATTCATAACCCCATGGCTTTTCTACGCGCTTTGCATAGGGCTCAATGCTGAAATTTTTCGGATCAAAAACTGGCGCCTCATCTATACTCACGCGTTAAGCTCCTTCTTGAACTTCTCAATAATGTCTTTGTCGCCCAGATCAATCGGACTTACTCCATTTAAAAATGCCGTGTATAGGCTAACAAAATCGCCTAGTGAGACCGTCCATAGCAACTGCTCTAGCTCTGTTTTTCCCTGAGCCTCAACCTGTTCCGGTGATGGCCAGCGACCACTTAAAAACTTATCACTAAGTTCAAAGCGCTTTTTGATCCGATCATTATCGAACGATGACCGCAAATAAAACACTGTATAAGGTTTTTCAACAGGCTGCGCCGTCCAACCAGTAAACTCATTATGGCTGAACTCTGGAAAAGCGTACTCCCAAGCCACATTCTTGGCGTTCTCATTAAAACTAATCTTCCACTTATGAGCAGCCGGAGCTAGTAGTGGGCCACCATACAAAACAGGCGACCGACCCATAACTTCTTGGGCCAGCTGTTTTGCCTGGTTTTTAGACGTTGGCACCGTAGGCGTCCAAGCTTCCAAACTTTCTTTTAAGAAGTCGGCCGTACCGGACAATTCTTGAACAGCCCCGCTTCGAGCCAAGAGGTCTAGATGTTCACCAAGCTGCACCAGCCCTCGTAGTCCATAAAAACAGCCATACCGCGGTGGAATGACGGTAGGTAGCTTGATGAGCAAGTAGCCTTTTTCGTTGGCGATTTCCTCGAGCTTACCACGAGAAGTAATAATCACAATCTGTGCGCCCCTAGTCTCCGCTTGATGCAAAGCCGAAATTGTTTCCTCGGTGTTACCCGAGTAACTTGAGGCGATGAATAGCGTCTTTTCACCAGTATAAGCGGGCACATCGTAGCCACGCACCACTTCAAACGGCACCCGCCAACCCGGCCAGCTCTGGCTGAGTAGCGCCCATAGTGCCGAGCCACCCATGCCAGAATGCACTATATTCAAAATTTCATTTGACGGTTGCCAGCCCTCAAAATCATACTGATGTTCCACCTGTTGCCACTGCTTGGCTGTAACATCGAGCGCATTGTGTGCATCACGTTCATGAATCTTCTGTAAGTCATCAAGCATTATCGTATCTCCCATTATGCTATTGCTTAGCGTCCGCTTTTGATACTATACTTATTGTAATTGAAAGTTGCTAATTAGATTGCAGCGATTCAGCTGCTAGGGGGTAGGGATGCTTTTTGGACACCAGAACGACGACGCAAATCAGTCAACGCAGATGACACCTGCCACTCCAACACCAGGCGTTAATCCACTTGCCGTTGACCCAGACACAGGTGCTAGTCTGCCTGTCGCACCAGCCGAGCCACCAATGCCACCTGAAACCAACGAGCCTTCGGTTTTAAACCAACCAACAGCTTCAGCAGGCATTTCTCTACCAGCTACCGACATGGTAACCTCAGGGACGGATAATACTGACATAACTGATGCAGTTGTACCAACAAGCGCGCCAGCAATGCCTACTTCCACCGACGAAGGTTCTGCACCATTCACCCAGACAAATACAGCTCTTGATACCGCTAGCTCAATGCCATCAGAACCTACATCAGCCCCAGAGCCTACCTTTGACACCCAAGCAGCGAGCGCACCTGCCGAACCTTCGCCTAGCAGTCCACTGGACAGCAACCTCTTAAGTCTCAAGCAGCAAGCACTAGCGCAACTTGAACCGCTGGTTGACCAACTCGATCAAACTCCCGAGGAAAAGTTCCGTACCACCATGATGCTTATCCAAAGCACCGACAACCACGGGCTTATACAGGACGCATACGCTACTGCACAGTCAATAACTGATGAAAAAGTTCGCGCCCAGGCTTTACTCGACGTCATTAACGAGATTAACTACTTCACCCAGCAATCTAAAGACTAAGGACACAGGCGCTTCTGGCGACTACAGCCTTCCGTCTGCACACTTTTAGCCGTATGCTACTAACCATGCGTATGCCTTCGTTAAGCTATCGCCGCGTAAACAACATATTGTTCGTGGGCATCGTGGTCATAAACCTGTACATCATAGCTGCCCCTCTTTGGCCACAGGTGACGTTCTGGTGGCAATCGCACCATACCAGTCGACAAGCCGAACTTACAAAAGCTCTGCAACACCACGTTACAGCAACATCAATCGCCAAGACACCAACAAATGAGTCCAACAGCCTTATTATCCCCTCCATACTGCTTGACCAGCCTACACTAGAAGGACCTGAAAAGAATTGGTTCAGCCTACTTAAGCAAGGTGTCTGGCGCTGGCCCGATAGTAGCACCCCAGACAAAGGTGGTAACACCGTATTCCTAGCACATCGCTTTTCGTACACTGGCCCGCACGGTGCCTTTTATTACCTCAACAAGCTAAAGCCGGGCGATAAAATTGGCGTTATCTGGAATAACAAACTGTACACGTACCGCGTTTCGAGTTCTACAGAAGTATCCCCAAACGATTTGGCGATTGAAAACAACACTACAGATGCACAAATCACGCTGTTTACCTGCACACCACTCTGGCATCCAGTAAACCGTTTAGTGGTTGTCGCTAAACTGGAAAAACAATCATGAGTGAAAAAACAAAATTCTGGATACTACTTACCCTGCTAGGCTTAAGTCTAGCGCTACTTTGGTACTTAAATAGCGCCAATCAGCGACTTTTCATTGGCTAGTTTTCGCTTGACTCAGACTTTTTGCTTGGGCGCTTCCAAATACGAACCGCCATTGCAATAAGTAACAGAACGGCTGCAATTGTTACAATAATCGCTACGGCGATACCAGTATTGGACAGTGATCCCGAGCCTGCAGCAGCGCCACCGTTAGTCCCGTTGTATGTTGAGCTACTATAGGCCCCAGAACCATACACACTTGCAAAAACTAGGTTGTAGAATAGTGCTTTCATCGTTCACCTGTTGTTGACGTTAATACGCTTATGATATCATGGTAGCAGCTACTTAGCATAATAGAAGCGAGGGGAATTACAGACAATGAATTTGTCACAATTTGCAATCCTGGATTTAAACACCGGTGATCTGCTCATCATATTAGCCATCGTGTTACTGCTGTTTGGGGCCAAAAAGCTGCCAGAGCTCTCACGCAGCGTTGGTGCCTCGGCACGTGAACTCCGCAAAGGTTTAAGTGGTGATGAGGAAAAGCAAAAGAACAACGAAACCGGCAATAGCGAAAGCTAGCATAGCGTCTCACGATAAGATTCCACTTATCGAGCACATCCATGAACTCAGACGGCGGCTTGTATATGTCGCCGTCTGTGTTGCGGTGGGGAGCGCAGTTGCGTATGGGTTTGAACAAAAACTCATAGCTATTTTGCTTAGGCCTAGCCATGGCCAGCATTTTATTTACACGTCACCGATGGGCGGCGTAAATTTCTTATTTGGCGTCTGTCTTGATCTTGGGCTAGTTGTAGCAACCCCTGTTATCATTTATCAATTACTGGCCTTCTTGCAGCCCCTTATGAAAGACACAACCCGGCGTTTCTTGCTACTGGCTTCGGCAGCTGCGGGCCTTGTCGCAGTGTGCGGTGTGCTATTCGGCTACTTTATCGGTTTACCAAGCGCTCTTAATTTCTTACTGCACCAATTTACTAGTGTACAAGTGCGTCCGCTAATAACCATTCAAGCATACATCCAGTTCGTGGCACTTTACTTATTTGGTTCAGCTCTAATGTTCCAATTGCCGCTTATACTACTGTGCATCAACCGCATTAAGCCACTTAAGCCCAACAAGCTGTTCAAGTATGAACGCCACTTAATCACTGGTGCCTTTATCGTGGCTTTTATTATGAACCCTACTCCTAACATCATTGATCAGCTGTTGGTAGTGCTGCCTATCATTATCACTTACCAATTTGGCATAGGACTTATGTGGTTGATCAATCGTGGCAAAAACCCCACCCATATTTACAGCCTGCGTGAGCAGGATATGCAGCGCCAGGCAGAGCGCGCCAGTCGACAACTAACTCCCATGCGCGCACCATTACCACTGCAAACTGCAGCCGCAGATGTACTGCCAGCACCTAGCCTCGAACCGCCCCTTGTCGTTGAAGAGACTGAACAGCCGGTAGTTGTTACTCGGCAGCGTCAATACATTGCCACCACCAAGCGCCGTCGCTACACACAGATGCGCGGCCAACTCGTACAATAAGCCGTCTTCCTCTATAAAACAGCCGTCTTGACACGCATACTGCTTGCGCCTACAATTGAGACTATAAAAGTACCCAAACAAAAATAAACGTAAAAAATTAAGAGGTTCTTATCATGAACACACAGCTCTCCACCCTACTGGACAAAGAGGTATCTCGCAAAGAGTTTCTAGGCATGTCGGGCCTAGCAGTTGCTTCTGTTTTTGGACTTGGCACGATTGTTAAATTACTTACTGGCAAATCGTTCTCCGCCCACCACTCTATGACTAATGCCGGCTATGGCGCTAACCCATACGGTGGCTTCAAAGACAGCCATTAGCCCAAGAAGTATCTAGATCAAAAATAACCCCGGATTCACTCCAGGGTTATTTTTTTCTCTGCTTGCATCTCCAGGAAGTGCGGTCCGAGTCTGCGGATTTATTCCGCTAACCCGGCACGATGAGAAACCCCTTGGGGTTTCTCATGAGTTTACATCATCCCCATCCCGCCCATGTCAGGCCCTGCTGGAGCGGCAGACTTAGGCTCTGGTACTTCGACCACCAAAGCGCCCATGGTCATGCTAGTGCCAGCAATACTGGCGGCATTTTGTACAGCCTGCTTGGTAACCGCAACTGGATCAACCACCCCTGCAGCCTTCAGGTCGACTAGCTTGGTAGGGTCATTAACATTCACACCCTGACCAGCTTTAGCCTTCTTGACCTGCGGTAACCATTCGTCAGCGTTGAGACCGCTGTTGGTCATCAGGATACGGAACGGCTGCTCCAATGCCTTAACCAGCAATACCTTGCCGGCAGCCACTGAGTCATCGTCATCATCCATAGAAACAGTCATAGCTAAGTTAACGAGTGTGACACCACCACCAGGTACAATACCCTCAGATAAAGCAGCTTTTACTGCGGCAACGGCATCATCAACACGATACTTCTTCTCTTCAATTTCAGTTTCGGTAGCACCACCAACCTTGATCACGGCAACCTTGCCGCTAAGTGCTGCACGCCGCTTTTCCAAGTTCTCTTTGTCATACTCGCTGGTAGCGGCTTGGGTCTGCGTTTGAATCTGTTTAATGCGAGCCGTGACTTCCGTAGTAGCACCAGCGCCTTCGATAATAGTCGTCTCGTCTTTCGTAACAATCACCTTACGAGCCGTACCGACCACCTCAAGGCCAACGTTTTCAAACGTCATACCACGATCTTCGCTGATCACCTCAGCGCCAGTTAGAATAGCAATGTCGTTCAACATGTCCTTGCGGCGGTCACCGAAAGCGGGAGCCTTAATAGCCACGGTGTTAAAGACACCTTTCAGGCGGTTCAAAATCAGCGTACCAAGCGCCTCACCTTCCACATCTTCGGCAATAAGCACTAAGTCTTTCTTGCCAGTCTGCGCCAGCTTCTCAAGTAGTGGGAGGAATTCCTGGATACTTGAAACCTTCTGGTCAGTAACCACAATTGCCGGTTTGTCGTAAACTGCTTCCATACGACCGGTGTCAGTAACCATGTACGGACTTACAAAGCCACGATCAAAGGTAAAGCCTTCGACCACTTCGCTCTCCAGCGTTAGGCCCTTGCCCTCTTCTACCGTTACCACGCCGTCTTTGCCAACTTTTTCAATAACTTCACTAATCAGCTTACCAATCTCGGCATCACCTGCAGAGATTGTACCCACCTCAGCAACACGCTTCTTGTTGCCTTGAATGTCTTCAGCTAAGCCTACTAGCTTTCGTTCTACCTCAGCAGCTGCAGCCTCCAAACCTTTGCGAAGCAGCATTGGATTATGACCAGCGGCAATCAGCTTGTTAGCTTCGTTCAAAATGTGGTAAGTCAGAACAGTTACGGTCGTAGTACCATCACCAGCCACGTCATTCATCTTGTTAGCAGCTTGCTTGATTAGTTCAGCGCCGATCTTGTAACCCAGCGTTTCATCATCAACGTCAGCAATTTCAACGCCCTTGGCGACAGTTACACCATCGTGAGTCACCGTAGGAGCACCAAAACTCTTGCCAATAACCACATTGCGGCCCTTTGGACCCATCGTAGTCTTTACGGCGTTATATAAAATCTCTGCTCCACCAAGCACGCGGCGACGCGCATCGTCATCATAGAAAACTTTCTTTGCCATCGTACTACCCCTTTACCGTTGCGATAATATCTTCTTCTTTAACCAGCACATACTCAGTGCCTTCAACCTTGATTGAAGTTTCTGCATAGCCTTTATAAATGATCTGGTCACCCACTTTTACGTTTTTAGCGTCTTTGCCTACAGCCACCACCTTCACTACTTTAGGTTTTTCCTGCGCACCACCGGGTAAATAAAGACCACTGGCTGTCTTGGTTGCCGCCTCCATAGGCTGTGCGACTACATAATCCGCTAGGGGCTGAATAGGTACATTCATCGGTTCATCCTCCGTTATTTCAAAGTTAGGCATTAGCATTCTAGGTCCTAGACTGCCAACGCATCAGCACTCACTATAGACGAGTGCTAACTCCCCCGTCAAGCAAATTTGTTACATCACTATTTCAGTTCTTCAAGAAGTTTGCGGGCAACTTCACGCTCATCCCAAGCCAGCTTTTTATCACCCATTGCCCGATAATCTTGATGCCCCATCCCAGCTAGCAAAACTGTATCTCCAGCACCAGCCGCTTCAAAAGCTGTGCGAATTGCCTCTAGACGATCTGGTATCACCGCCGTCTTTCTCGTACCGTCAGCCGCTACAATACCCTCGTATACTGCAGTCCGAATAGCATCCGGGTCCTCACTGTATGTCTCATCATCAGTGAGATAAATCTGGTCTGCAAGTCGGGCGGCCACCTCACCCATAGGTAATCGCTTGCTTTTGTCACGATCACCGGTTGCTCCAAATACTACCAGCAACTTACCCGCAGTTGATTCCTGTAGTGCCGCCAGCACATTCTCAAGTGCGTCAGGCGTATGTGCGTAATCTACTATCACCGCAAACTTCTGGCCAGCATCGACCGACTCCATGCGCCCGGCTACTCCAGCAAGTACAGCAATCCCCTGCTCTATCTGTTTTTTCTGCAAACCAATCGCTTTACCCACACAGGCTGCCGCCAGGCTGTTATAGACGTTGAAGCTTCCGGGCAACTTACTGGCTATATGGTATGTTTCATCGGTACATACTGCATCATAGCGTACACCTTTAGCCGTCATCTTAATGTTGGTTGCCCGCATCGCACCTGCCTCTATACCATACAAAATCGAATTCTGAGTTTCAGAAGCAAAGCTTGGCCCATTCTGGTCATCGGCGTTAGCAATGCCCATCTGCAAACCCTTTTTGTTACGCTGAGCTAGCTTAAACAAACGCTGCTTAGCCTCCACATAGCGCTCAAACGTTTTATGGTAATCCAGGTGCTCGCGAGTAATATTAGTCAGCACCGCTACACTATACGGCACACCCCAAGTACGATATTGAACTAGCGCATGGCTAGTTGTTTCTAACACCAGCCACTCCACACCCTCGGCCTTCATCTGCTTCAAGCGCTTCATAAGCAACGGCACCGGTACATTAGTCATGTGCTGTGTCTGTGGTCGTATTTCGTTACCGACCGCCCATGCCACAGTCGTCATAAGACCAGCTTTATAGCCTGCCTCACTCAACATGCGGTGCACCATAAAACTAGTGGTTGTCTTGCCATTGGTCCCCGTAATACCAATGACTTTCATATTCTTTGCCGGAAACCCGTATATACAGTTGTAAACTACTGCTTCAGCCAGGTGTCCATACGGCGCAATAGCCATAAAGACTGATTTGGGAACTAGTCGCTTAATAACTCTGCGCGGATTCATATAGCTACTAGTATACAAAAGAAAGTGAGAGGAACCTGTATTCCTCTCACTTATACACTTTCTAACTGATTCGCTTCGGCTACGGTAACGCTATTTGCGAAGGCTTCTACCAGAGTAGGCGATCATATCGAGCAGGGCCTTACGACGCGCCGTAACATCAGCTGGCAGATCGTCTTCATCTCCATCGTCATCATGTCCAGCTAGATATTGTCTGAGCTGTTCGGCATTTGGAGATGTAGCTACATATGCGGCAAAGCTTTCATCTGATTCAGCCGCCTTAGCAAGCCTAGCTTGACTTAGATAGTATGTGCGCAGATCAGGAGTGAGGCCGGCAAACGGTTGGCTGTAATTAATAGGTCCATACTTCTCCAAACCCATAATAGTCCGGCCTGCAGGTCCTGTAGGAGAAAGTACTGCCGCACCTAGTACATCTGCAGCACGTCCGCGTAGCCTAATGCCATCACGAACTTCTTCTTGGTGGTCACCAATCTGATTCATTGCATCATTGCTAAGAATCTGGCCCCCGCTCTTACTATTTTTGCCAGCTCCAGAGGCTCTGCCGGGACGGTGACCTCTACCATACGCGTCTACCGTTACAAGATCACTTATTTCAGTGGCCTTTTGGTACCGCGCAACCTCTTTATCTATAAAAATCTGACGCTTAGCCTCCCCCACCAGCCTGGCTTTGCTTTCATCACTGTAGTACACCCACCTTGCTTCAGGAATACCAGGTGGGCGTTCACCACGCCTAACTGCATCAAGTACCGCAAGTCTCTCTGGAGATTGTCGATAAAAATTAACACCTTCATCGGCTTGATGGTCAACCTCGTCTACAATCCAGGGCCTGATGCCATCCATACCGCGCACCCGATCCCTGAGGGCCTGAGCCTGAGCCACAGCGCTATGAACTTCCGGCAATGACGTTGGCTTTACTTCCATCAGGTCAAGGCACTGCATTTCTACGTCAGGGTCATACGCTTCAAGAGCAATAGGATTAGGCGTAATAAGTTCTGGAGCTGCAAGTGTAGTCATCGAGATTTCTTAAGCTTTCAGTTTACAATAGACATATATTAGCAAAAAACGCGTGTTTTGTCAACTTATTGACCCCTGCTGTTTACGCTTACAGTTCACTAAGCTGGCAGCTTTACGCTTATTTGCTACACTGATACTGATGATAGTACTAGGGATTGAAAGTAGTTGCGACGAAACAGCCGCAGCAATCGTAGAAGACGGTTATAAGTTGCACAGTAACGTTGTTGCCAGCAGCATGGATCTGCATGCAGCATATGGCGGCGTTGTGCCAGAAATTGCCGCTCGTAGTCATATTGAGGCCGTTATGCCGGTGATTAATCAAGCACTGGGTGAAGCTAAGATGACCTGGGATAACATCGACGCTATTGCCGTTACATATGGTGCCGGCCTAGGCGGCTCCCTGCTTATTGGCGTACTAAGCGCCCGCACGCTAGCTATCACCAAGCATAGGCCGCTGTATGCCATCAACCACGTAGAGGGTCATGTGTATGCCAATTTTATTACCAAGACTTCCCTACCCGGCTATACTTTGCCAGCTAAGCAACCAGAATTCCCTGTACTCGCCTTAATTGTCAGTGGTGGCCACAGCCAACTTGCATTATTCCGCGACCACTTCGATTACACTTTGCTGGGTCAGACACAAGACGATGCTATTGGCGAAGCATTTGATAAAGTTGCTAAGATTATTGGCCTCCCCTACCCTGGCGGTCCTAGCGTTAGTAAAAAGGCCTTAGAAGGTGATGCGTATGCCTATACATTCCCTAAGGCAAAACTTGCTGGCAAATACGATTTTAGCTTTAGTGGACTTAAAACAGCCGTTCTCCGTACCGCGCAAGCTGCCGTGGGAGCTGACTTTACCCTACCCAGCCGTGAACTACCAGAGCGCCTTTCTGATACACAAAAAGCAGACATTGCCGCCAGTTTTCAACGCCTAGCCATAGAGACAGTCGTTGATAAGGCCATGCTAGCCTTCGAGGAATTCCAACCAAAGACAGTTGTCATTGCAGGCGGTGTCGCCGCTAACAATGAGCTGCGTCGCCAGCTCTCCAAGCGTTTACCTATCCCTATTGACTATACCGATTTCAAGCTTTGTACCGATAATGGCGCTATGGTTGCCACACTCGGCTGCTTTACCGCCATGCACGGCCGTGCAGTCGCCGACCCTTATACGCTTGATATCGCCCCAAATCTTAGCATGTAGACGTCACAAATTGAGATGAAAGTTCACGTGAAAATCTAAGCCGCTTTGCGCGAGGATAACAGAGGTGGTATACTGTGAGTATGTTTAAAATTCTTTTGGTGATTGGCTCTGTACGGTCTGGTGTCCCTCGGGGGCTGTAATTTCTCTTTGACCATCCAAAACTACCACCGTTACATAAGGAATTTCTCATGCAATTATCAAAAACATACGAACCTGGCGAGTACGAAAAAGACATCTATGACCTCTGGGAGAAGAGCGGGGCATTTACCGCTGATCCGACCAGCAAGAAAGAGCGTTTCAGCATTGCTATGCCACCCCCAAATGAAACAGGAACACTTGGCATACATCACTCTGTTTTCCTGACGTTACAAGACATTATGGCGCGCTACAACCGCCTGCAGGGTAAAGACGTACTGTGGTTGCCAGGAACGGATCATGCAGCTCTAGCCGTAAATGCTCTCATCGAAAAGAAGCTCGCAGAAGAAGGAACTAACAAACATGAGATTGGTCGCGACGAATTCTTGCGACGCACTCGAGAATTTGTAGCACAGAGCAGGGGAACTATGCTCGGTCAAATGCGCGCTATGGGTGCTAGCTGTGACTGGTCACGCTTGCGGTACACGCTTGATCCATCCTTAACTCGTACTGTAGGTGAGGTGTTCACCAAGATGTATAACGATGGGCTGATTTACCGCGGCCATCGGATTGTAAACTGGGACCCTAATCTGGAAACCAACGTTTCGGACGACGAAGTAGTATACGAGGAAGAAACCACCAAGTTCTACACCTTCAAATACGGCCCCTTCGAGATTAGTACGGCGCGCCCAGAGACTAAGTTTGGCGATAAATATGTAGTAATGCACCCAGACGATAAGCGTTACAAGAAATATAAACACGGTGATACATTTACTGCCGAATGGATCAATGGGCCAATAACCGCCACTGTTATTAAAGACGAATCAGTTGATCCAGCTTTTGGCACTGGCGTTATGACCATTACCCCCTGGCACAGCCATGTGGATTTCGAGATTGCCGAGCGTCATGGACTAGACAAACAACAGATCATCGATTTTCACGGGAAATTATTGCCAGTTGCCGGAGAGTTTACCGGCCTAGATATCGCCGAAGCACGACTGCTCATTGCCCAAAAGCTTCAAGAGAAGGGGCTGTTAGTTAGCATTGATGACAACTACGTACACAATATCGCCCGCAATGAACGAGGGAAGGGGATTATCGAGCCGCAAATCCGTTTGCAGTGGTTCATCGATGTTAATAAGGAAGTAGTGGATTGGAAAGGGAAACGGCGTAGCCTCAAGCAAGTGCTCCAGAGTGTAATTCGCGAAAACGACATCGAGCTAATGCCTGAGCGATTCGAAAAGATCTATTTTCACTGGATTGATAACCTACGTGATTGGTGTATTAGCCGCCAGATCTGGTGGGGTCACCGCATTCCAGCCTGGTACCGTACGCACACAGATGGCACTATTGAAACATATGTGGGTTTGCAGCCGCCGCTTGATAACGAGAGTGAGGGCTGGAATGAGTGGGAGCAAGACCCTGATACACTCGACACCTGGTTTAGCTCAGCTCTTTGGACGTGGAGCACCTTAATTGATCCTACGCTTGCAGAAGATTACAGTTTGAGCCTCGATGATCTGTTGCGGATGAGTCCCGACTTCCAAGCGTACCACCCAACGAGCGTCATGGAGACCGGTTGGGATATTCTGTTCTTCTGGGTCGCCCGAATGATTTTAAGTACCACTTACTCGACTGGGCAAATACCATTCCGGACAGTATACCTGCATGGTCTGATACGCGCCGAGGATGGCAAGAAGATGAGCAAAAGCCGGCCAGAAAGTATTATTGACCCACTTGACGTGATTCCTAAGTACGGCACTGATGCGCTCCGCATGGCGCTCATTATGGGCGTCAGCCCCGGTAATGACCAAAACTGGGGTTGGGGTAAGCTCGAGGCAAATCGCAATTTTTGTAATAAGATATGGAACATTGCCCGTTATATTGAAGGCGTCTTGGGTGATGGCTATACTCCAGGCAGCACTCCAAAGCCAAGCACTACTGCCGATCATTGGGTATTGCGCAAGTTACAACAGTCAACAGAGTTGATCGGCAAAGATCTAGATGGCTACCGGTTCAGCGAAGCCTATGACACGCTCTACCACTTCGTTTGGGATGATGTAGCCGACTGGTATATCGAGGCCAGTAAGAGCCAAGAGAGCAGGGAACTACTAGGGTACGTACTAGAAAATATCTTAAAGCTTGCCCATCCATTCGCACCATTTGTAACCGAAACCATCTGGCAAACACTTTACAGCAACACCGACAACCTATTAATAACCAGTAGCTGGCCAAAACCGCAAAAGGGAAATAAGAAAGCTGCTGACGAGTTTGAAGCACTTAAAAGCATTATTACCGAGACACGCGCGCTTGTAAGGCAGTTAGGCCTTGCTAAGCCGAGCTTGTACTACACCGATGTACCATTCCTAGCTGAAAATGCGGCCTTACTAGCTCGCATGAGTAGCCTCAACACCGTAAGTGAAGTAAGTAGTGGTTCAGGCCTTCAGCTAACCGGCACGCCTTACAATTGCTGGCTTGATGTTGATACGGGCATGCTAAAGGCCTACGCCGATAAGCTTATAGAGCAAATCGAAGCCCAGGAACGTACACTTGTACAGTTACAGGGTCGCCTTTCGAACAAGAGCTACGTCACTAACGCACCTAAGGCTATTGTTGAGCAGACCCGTGAGCAGTTAGCCGAAGCGGAAGCGGCACTAGGGCGCTTGCGGGCAGAGCACACGCGGTTTCAGGCGGCTTAATCAGCCGGCTGCAAGGCCGTGCTAACCGCCACAATGGATTCTTCGGGATGATAGGCATCAAAGCCCATTGTATGCCATCCAAGCGCTGCTGCGCCCCCAAGGTTTACTCGATCATCATCAACTAGCAGTAGCTCGCTTGGCGCTACACCAGCGCGTTCAGCCGCAATCTCATACATTCGGTTCTCAGGCTTTAGCGCATGCGCCTCCGATGAATCAACAATTGTTGCATAGCGGACTCTTGGCAATATTCCAGACTCAAGCATTGGTTCAACTTGACCTGGCATAGCATTAGTAAGAATACCGATCTCGTAGTTTTCGGCTGCCCAGGCTACTAGCTCGTACATACCTGGAGTTGCCTCGACAGCGTGCAAATAGTACTTGTTCCAGTCCACCATCATGCCTAAGCGTTCGGCAAGCACTGTATTTAATTGGTCAATACTTACGTCGCCACGACACACCGCGTTATTGTGCTGCCAGTACAGCGTCTCGATAGTTTCAAACGGCACACCACTCTCTTCAGACAGCATAGTAACGGCACGATTTGTAGCGCCACGTACCAAACAGCCATTCATATCAAAATAGACAAACTTAACACCATTTCTAGAGACTTTTTTACTAGTAGGCGTAGTTGCGGCGACAGGTTGGCGCGCAGCACCAGACACATCATGCAGCAAGTCGTCCAGACTGACACCTAATGTCGTTGCCAAATGCTTGATAGTAAATACTGACGGTGCGCGAATAGCGCCACGCTCAATTTTGGCAAGCGTGGAATAGCTAAGGCCTGATTTATAGCATAAGCCTTGCTGGGTTAAACCTGCAGCCTTACGCGCAGTAGCAACCACGCGACCAAGCTGCTTCTCCTCGGTCAAACTTCCACCCAGATCCATGGCCGTATTGTACCAGCTACAAGCTGCTTACGCCAGTATAAATAGCCGGAAACGGTTAGTTTAGTGCAAGAACTGATGCACAAGCGTGAATACCACAATAAACGTCAAAGCAAACGTTACACCAGCGCCAGTAAGGGCAGCTCGGCTATTGCCATAGCCGGTCCGGCTATGTAGCTTTGCAAACACCCAACCGCTTAAACCAACTGAAACAATCAAGGCCATTACTGCTGCACTCATAATTCATCCTCCATTCGTACTTTCTTAGCAATTGCAGTCAACTCTTCCGGTGTTGGCTGATATGGATACGGCTTTCCGCTTATATGGCTAGCGGCCGCCTGATAAAACTGCTCACTATTGTCGGTAGGCATGATGTGTACATGCACATGCGGTACATCAAACCCAAAAATCTGCACAATAGCGCGTTCGGTGCCAAGCTTGCCCTTAAGCTGTTTCGTAACTTTGCGGACCGTATCAAATAGCGCCTGGTAATCTTCATCAGGCAAATCATCAAATTTATCTATTTGCAGTTTAGGGACAACCAACGTATGGCCAGGGAAGTAGGGCTCTATGTCTAAAAACGCGAACGTTTTTGCATCTTCATAAATTTTGTAACAGGGAATTTCCCCTTTAATAATCTTCGTAAAAATGGAATCTTGCACAGTTTTTCTAGCGTCACCCATTCTGATATTCAAGCACACAATACGTAATTACTACAAAAGGGTTTACTGGCCGCGCAATAAATCTCTTTTGTATGGCGGAGAGGGAGGGATTCGAACCCTCGGTACGGTTGCCCGCACACCGCTTTTCGAGAGCGGCACCTTCAACCACTCGGTCACCTCTCCAAATTATCGCTTAGGCAAGTGCAATCATGTGCTCAAGATACCTAAAACAGTACTCACCTTAGCTGCCACTTATTTTAACAGATTAGGCTAGTGATGTCGTAGGCTAGCTTTTTTACTCAGCCTATGCTAAAATTACCCCTGTTGTTTTCTCTTAAGCACCCGTAGCTCAGCTGGATAGAGCGTTGGCTTGCGGAGCCAAAGGTCGTAGGTTCGAATCCTGTCGGGTGTACCAATTGACAATCCCCAAACTCATAACAGAGGTCGTCAGCGCCTCTGTTTTTTGGTTTTCAGAAAATTGTACTTTGCGCTCATGCCTTAGAGCGGGCTTGGAGATTTGTTGCCTATAGCTACCGTCTTTGGCCTGCAGCCACAACATGACTAACTCGCAAAGAGTACAAGCCTAAGAGGGTATATCTGCTCCAAGGCAACATACAAGCTCCTAAAGTTATGCGCCCACAAGTTGCTCAACCCCTCCCCGCAAGTGAGTTGGTATGTATAGATTGCAAATCTGTCAATATTGTGCTAATGTTTATTCATGGATCTCATCGCGTCTGAGTACAAAGGCAAGATCGACCAGCCGACCGAATTATTCGCACAGCCCACCGAAGAAGAACGCTTCGCTACCCTGAAAGCACTCGATTTTTCCGTCTACAAGGCAGCTCTTGTCTCATTTCATAACGAAGTAGTCGCGGACCCAGATGGGGCTCACTGGACATTCACCGATAGGCGTATCGTCGCCGATAACCCCAACTCTGGTGAGCTTATTCGCTATCCTGAAGTACCTTATAAATCGGCTGTCTTAGAATACGCCCATACGCAATCCCAAGAGAGCGGCAGTCTGGAACGGGCAGCTTTTATCGAGGGAGCAGCCATCTACCTTACGCAACCTTTTATGGACCATAATAAGGCAACCGCACGCAATGTTTACTTAGCTCTACGCGGTGGATGGTTACGGTCAGAGCGGGTCAATTCTGACCTGCTGCATTCTACTCCCGCGACTAAAGCTGAAGGGAAGTATTTCTGGCAAGAAGATTGGGCGATGAACACCATTAACTTTAGCGACGCCTTTCTGACGCCCGAAGTAGCCAAGCTTGTCGACGACCAAGTTTATGCCGGGACCAGTATCACAAAGGTTGGCGGCACACTACGACTACACAACCCCGAAGAGACTGACCAAGCGGCCTATGAAAAAACTATGGCAACGCTTAACGACAAGCTAACAGCCGATGATAAAAAGGAGCTGCTCAGTCTCTTAGGCAAGACTGACGACAGAGAGATATTTACTGGGGCCGATTTTGATGCCAGCGGTCTCCAATACGGACTCAGCGTGTTGGCTTCACAAGGTCTCTATAGGCCAACTCCAGAAAAGGAAGGCGAAGAGCAGCAAACAGTTATCCAAGAGGCCTTGGCTCAACTATCCCCGGAGGCTCTCAAAGGCTTGATTAGCCACACTTGGGATTACCACACACAGCAAGCACTCGCCAGCATCGACTTACTGGCACAAGACATAACTATCCAAGACCCGCACCGTGGCAAAATAACGACCTACGACTTTATCCGTGAACGCAGTGCTCATTTTGAGGCTTCGCGAGTTGACAGAAAGTACGGTGCATTAGCACTCCAAGCTTACCAAACACCCATATTAGAGCGACAGAAACAACAGGCAGACAAGACCTCATAGTAATCACCGCTACGCCTTACAGTGATAGTGAATGAACGCCCGCAAGTAAGCCTACACAGGGGCTAGAGCAATACCCCACCAGACAGACTTGGTAGTGCACCGGCATACCACCTCAGTACAGAGCCCAAAAATTATCGCCGAATTGTTGACAATTAGCAGTCAGGATTAGGGTTCGTACTTCGTTTGCTACGGCATACAAGAGGTTACATTTACTTTACAGAGACATGAACATGCCTCTGTTTTTGTATATTTGAGATTGGTCATAGGCCAGCTCAAACCTCACTATTGCTAAGTGGGGCTTAATTAGCCGAGAGGCTCTCTGTAAATTGCTGTAGCACCTCATCTGCACGGGCAATCGTATTCTGGGCAGCAGTAACAGGGGAAGTTACATCCTCATAATCACTGTCTGTTCCATAAAATTCCCTGCTAGCGGTATCAATTACGCCACCCTTTTCTGGGTCAGGAACACCATTCTTAGTAACGCCGCGGAAGTCGAGAGCAGTCCACCCTTCCTTGTCTATAGGATAGGGGCTACCGCCTAAATCTGGATTGTACTGACTACTATTTGGTGCCATGTACATAACCTCTTCAGTAAGTACTTCGTTGTCCGGGCCTACCAGAGGGGAATTGGTTATCATGTCAACAACCAAGACATCACTTGGATTTGGCTTATTGGTGCCCGGATAGTCATTCATAACCACCCTAAGACTGTCGTTAGTCTTTGGAGAAAAGGCATATATCTGCGTAATGCCAGTTACTACACCTGTGGTCTTATCCACCGTTTCGCCGACCTGACTACGCGTAGCGACATCAGGCTTTTCTGCCAGGCCCTGAGCAACTACTGCAATTTTTGTCATTTTGGGCTTTATAACGTTTTCTATAGCAACTTCGGTTGCTTTGTTGTGTTTGGGGCCAGTATGACCCTTTGAAGCTTCTGCTAATCCTATACCTAACGTAGTAGCTACCGCAGTTACTGCAGCCGCACCCGCTACTACCCGAGCAGCTTTGCGCAGACGTTCAGACTTACCTTGTTTTTGAACGTTTGGATCATAGTTTCTAGAGTCTCTTGGAAAGTTTTTATTTTTTGTCATAGCATATATTATGCATGCTTATGCTTTTTTGTCAATATAGTTATAAAGCTATAGTTACTAAAGAAACCCGCTGCTACAACTCTTAGATACGACAAGGCTATGTGTCGAACAAAGTATTAGTCTACATCAATCCGTATAAACGGTTCGGCGTAAGCGCAGCCGTATCTCGCGGCGGCTTTTGCAGCCGACGCATGCAGTGTTTGTTTCATTTCTTGTACACTAAGCTGGCTAGCGTGAGCACCCAGGGCCTGAAGCTTCCGCTCGATAGTTGCAGATATATCTACGGCAAAGGTGGCAGCTTCTGGATCAAAACAGGCAAGCAGTACTGTTTTTACCGCGTGCGGTTCATAACCGTCCGCTAGCAGCTCCGGGAAAGACATGTGGTCGCGGGCAAGGGGATAGACAGCATCAAGTACAGCCTGTCCAGCAGCTCGGTGATCTGGATGGTTGATAAGTCCCTGTTCTGGCAGATACAGTACCGCTGGGTCTAGTGTAACGACCGTGTCGGACTTAACCTGGCGGATAACCCGTGCAATATCCTTTTTAACTTGGGCAGTATTTTCAAGCATGCCATCAGAGTAATCACAAAAGAATACATCAGTAATACCGAGGACTTTGGCAGCACTACGCTGTTCTTCGCGGCGAATATCACGAAGACGTTCGGGAGTCATTGTACGATCGCTACTACCTTTGCTGCCATCAGTCAGAATAAGATAATAGACCTTAGCGCCCTGCTCAGCAAAGACAGCCATACTGCCACCAGCGTAATAATCAAGATCGTCAGCATGTGCAGCAACACCTAAGACGACGGCGGGGTCAAGCTTTGAATACGTACGGGTCATATAGGACTATTGTACCTCAAGTCATGTTTCTCTTTAGCTGGAAGAGCTACGATGGACGATACTCTAGAGCAGCCTGTATACTTGCCAGTATGATTGGACAAGCGGCCTGGCAGTGGCGCAAAGTGCATACGCGCGTATTGGCATACGCTGGCAGTGCGGGCTTTATATCACTCTGGACAATCCTTCGATTCTTTACGCAGAGGACTATCTTTGATTTGGTAGGGCAGCAGGTTTTGGCGCAGCAACTACTACATGGCGGAATTGCCGGAGCAGGTGTTGGTATCACCAATTACATACCTAAATTGCTATTTCTTTACGTACCCCTGCATCTATTGCCAGGGTCGCCACGCCTAAAACTATTACTGCTTACTATTGTGGTCAACGTTGCGACCCTAGTACTGCTAGGCCTAGTCTTGGAAAAAATCCTACATATATTCGCCATAAAGGCAGGCGCATTGCTGTGGGTGGGCTTGCTGTGGGTGGGAGCAATCGCCGGCTCGGTATTTTGGATACAGTTTACTAATTCACGCAACCTCGAGGTGGTAGGTGGCGTATTTTTACTGTATCAGGGCATTTGTTATCTGGAACGACCAAGCTGGCGACGGCTGACGGTTATTAGCCTGTTCACTACGATACTATTTTTTGCAGATACGCTCCAGGTTTATATGACTGCCACGCCATTAGTTCTATACGGCCTCACGTTAGCTACACAAAAACGTGCCTTTCGAAGTATTGGCTTGCTCATGGGAGGACTCGTAGCGTCATACATTGGTTCAAAACTGGTGTTTGCCGGCTGCATCTGGCTATTCTCGATACACTTCATACAGAGCGGGGAAGGCGCCGCACTTTCGGTACACAGCCTGGCGCACGGCATGGTAGGATCGCTCAAGGCGTTTGTACATCTGTACTCCGGAGGAGCAGATGCAGGAAAGCTACGCGAACTCTGCAATTTTGTCTTCCTGGCGACAATTATTTCTCTATCCGCGTATGCTATTTGGAACAGATTACTACCCAGGCGTCTCTTGATGCTTGTTGGCTACATAGTGGTCATTAATGAGCTTGTCTACATAGCGAGTGGGCAAGCAGGGATCCCTAGTACTGAGCGTTATCTAATTATGACCGCGCCAGCGCTAGTTTTGTTGTTGGGTGGCTTACAAGCAAGCTGGAAAACATTTCGCCCGATTGGACTGACCATTATTGCTATATTCATCAGCATTAATGGGTTCTTTTTAACCAAATCTTTGGCTACTAGTAGTAATGGGCGTTTTTCGCAGGATGCGCATCTAGTAAGCATTACGCGCTACATACAGCACAACCCCAGAACAGTAGTATATGCCAGCATGGATACTGCGATTCCCATAAGTTACTTATACGGTTCAAACACAGTGGTACCACTGCCACTTTCGTGCAGCAAATCATATGTAGTAAAGGATAGTACCTTTTATAGCAAACCTGCTTATCGTACACAAGAGGGAAGTGCTCATACTGCCACAGCCATTATTTTAGATGGTAGCGCTATAACTAATGTGCCCAGCACCTGTAGCCAAGAAGCGATTACTGAACAACTTGGAAAGCCAGATACAGTAACTGTGAGCGATGACGGCAGCACGATACTACTATACAGCGCGAACATTGGTCAAAAGCTACATTACTGACCAACGCCCAGATACTGCCGCTCTAGATAAAATCCATAGGTAGAATTGGTCTCGACGCACATTTGTATTGAGACACAAACCCCTGGATCATCCGCGGCATATGCAAAAAAAGCTGCCGATTTTTGTGCCACATCGGTTGCGGGCAAATTAGGCAACATAGCACGAATGGGATAGCCCATAAAATTGCGCACAATTACTTGGCGATGTGACCACTCGGCATATGCTGTAGCAGCCAACGCGGTATACTGACCGGTAGTAACGTGATCGCTGTGGTCAGCCACAATCAGATTACTGTCTTGAGCCTGAGTGTTAATGCGCTTGGGTTGATACTGCTCCATAAGTGCCGTTAGCGTATCAATCAATTGAACAGAAGTGTAGGTGTGCTTTTCGTCCACACTCGTAATATCACTCATAGCTCCGGATTTAAGTCGGGCAATGCTCTGATTTCCGGTTGACGCAAAGCCCTCGCCATTCAAATTACCATCAGGCAAACGCAAGAATACCAGTGACACGTTTGGGTCACCCTGCGGGCTCGCTGCAGTAACTATTGCACCGGAAGGCAATGTAATCGGTTGATATTCCCAGAGCTTGGGTGTATGAAGCATGACGCTATACGCGGCTTGCGAGCCCGCTTCACGTTGCCGTAAATAGTTGGTTCCGCGACCATCATCGCCTGCGGTAATATATATAGTTCGTACGCAATCATGATGCGCAAGATCATGGCTGATATCTGGATTTATAAATAGCAGATCATCGTCTTCATGCGCTACAACATTCATGACTGTTTTACCATCACATAAAGCATGGGGCTGCAATGGTACCGCGGCTACAGGTTTGGATTTGGGCACTGCCTTAAAAATATGATGTTTGCTTGGGGCCCTTGAGGTACTTACGCTGGCATGCGTGAGTACATTCGGATCATATACACTAGCTAGTGTACGTGAATACGGAACAGCAGACTGCGAAACATTACCCATCAGTATCACCAGTGTAGTTACCAATCCCAATACAAAGATCAGTAGTATATCGCCAGCCATCCCCGGGACACTACGAGGAGAACGCGGCGCCACCCCAGGCCGAGCCACATGGTGAATACGCTCAACCTCTAGGACATTTGGACGATAGACCGTTAAACGCTTGATAGGCTTAGCGCGCTTCTTAAACATCCTTCGTTCCACTACTTAGCCAATGAGCGTCTCATTAGCGTTATTAAATATCTGGGTTTTATAGAGATAAAAGTTCCAAATAGCCGTAATACCGAGCGCTAGCGTACGAATAATAATCGTCGGCAGAAAATTCTGCAGAACTTTTGTCAGTGCTATTGAGAAGCCCAAATTCCATACTACTAGCAGGGTAGTGGCTAACGCCTGCGAAAGGATTACTCGTTTATGCATACGCTTATCGCCAAACGTTATTAGCTTTTGTAGAAAAAACGACACTGCAGTACCTAAGCAAAAGCTAAGGACCACTGACCACACAGGCGTAGCGCCACCTGCTTGCGCCACCCAGATTACGATCAATTCAAAAACATAGACACTAGCACCTACAATCAAATACCGACGGCTTGAACGCTGCAAGCGCCCTAAGATAGCTTTCACGACCTATCGGCCACATTTTCATTATCGATAACATACAGGGGTCGATTTTGCGTCTCCGTATGGATGTGTGACAAATAAAGACCAATAATTCCTTGTGACACAAGTAATATGCCAACTAAAAATAAGATTAGCACCCCCAAATAGGCACCACCCGTGGCGTGCATATGCAGTGGATCATGCAAAAGGAAGTTTATTGCCATTGCAAGACCTAGCAGCGTTGCTGCAGGCAACACTACCGCGCCGATATATGCCGTAACATACAGTGGAGAAATGCTAAGCGACACCATACTATCAACTGCCAGTTTGAGTAGCTTCCGCAGAGAATAGCCCGCCACACCATCGGTGCGTTCCTTTTCCTGATAGGTTACATACTCGCGTTCATAGCCCAACCAATCAACCAACCCACGCGTTATGCGATTATGTTCACGTATCCGGTTAAAATCCGCTTGCACACTTTTATCAATCAGTCGGAAGTCACTAGCACTTGGGTCAAGCGCTATACCCGCCATTCGGTGAAGCAAAGTGTAAAATAATTTTGAACCCATACGCTTTATGAGCGGTGCCTGCCTGCCAGTGCGCCGACCAACAACTACTCGCGCACCTTCTTGCCATTTTGTAACAAATCGAGGAATAGCATCTACTGGGTGCTGTCCATCGGCATCAAGCAGTAAAACCGCATCACCTTGGGCAGCATGGATACCGGCAGTTGTTGCCATCTCCTTACCAAAATTACGCGTAAACTTTATGAGATGTGTCTGCGAATCTTCACGACAAAAATCAGCAATATACTGCGCACCAGCATCACTACTGCCATCATCTACATACAGTACTTCGTACTCAAGCGATACACGCTTAAGCACTGCCACGAGGGCAGTATGAAACTGCCGGATACCGGCTGCTTCGTTATACACAGGAACTACTACTGATAGAACAGATTGTGGACTTTTACTCATTCTCTAGAGACAGTATAGCAGCTTGACCTTGCCTAGGTAGCTAATGACCGAGCCTTTTTCGCAGTTTTACTTGATATAGTAGACTTCCTGCTATACCAGTGGTCACTACTAGCTCCAGGACATTACCAGCGCCGGTATTAACGAGTCGGCTAGGCCCAACATTTGCGGAACTATTGGACCCCGCACCAGACCGCCCGGTGCTACCACCGTTTGCGGACTGTCCACCGACTGGTTGCTGTTGCTTTGTAGCAGTACTATGAGAGCTAGAAGGTTTAGGTGAGGGGCTTCTAAATATTAGCCACAGGAGTAGCGAAAGTAAGCCAACGACAATAATACCTAGCGCGAGTCGTATTCTAACTCTAGAAATAGGTACTCCTTCTTGTCCCTGCATACTAGCTGCCCCTTGTGTTAGATACTGTATATAGTAAATTACTTTGGCTAAGTTTCAAAATGTATGAGCAGATAACAGCGTCCAAGTATGGGTGTGCTAAAAATGGATTTGGCGTAACAGGCCGTCAATAGCATCAAAACGGCGTGGCTCAAACGGCAAGATCCCGCCAAGAAAATCAACTACCTGACGCTCCATATCAGACATAACATACACCGTAAGTGGTGCCATGAAACGCTTAAGCGGCATAAAAACGATACTAGTCACTGCACCCTCAGGCGTAACTGAAAAATTCTTATAATCTTGGAAATCGTACAGTTTAGCCCCGATTTGCAACCCCCTCGTAGTTAATGCATACTGCTGTACCCGTGGTTTTCGCGCGGCAAATGCGCCAAAGGCAAGTGTTGCAAATAGTATAACTGCCGTAGAAAGAATGTCCTTCATAATAAAATATACACCGGCTGCAACTGCTAGTCCCGACAAAGCTAAAAGGGTATACCAAGCAGTACTTTTTTCATGATCAATAAACTCAGATGCGGTCCATGTCAAAGCTTGTGGCAAATTGTCCAGCTCAGCCTGCGAACGCCCAGTAGAATCTTCTTCATGAAAACTCCACCCAGCTCCGGCATCAGCCTGAGGCTGCAGAGGAACGCTAATCGGTGATTCTGTCGGTGCAGCTACAGAGATAGGAGCGGGCGTAGGCTCGGTACCAGGCTGCTCGGTAGGACGTTCCGGTCCAGGCGCACCATCGCCAGCAGGTTTGGGCTCTTCGGGTAGGTTCGGCATAATCACTTGTCCCGGTTGCGTACTGTCCATAAGCGTATTGTACTACAAAATAAACGACCAAGGCACAAACAAAAAGGACTCATGGATATATTCCTTGAGTCCTTTTTGTTTGGCGGAGAGAGAGGGATTCGAACCCTCGCTGGAGCTCGCGCCCCACTAACGATTTAGCAAACCGTCCCCTTCAGCCACTTGGGTACCTCTCCAGGCTGCTTGAGACAAACCATTCTGGTTTTTCTCAACGCGCGGTCAAAATGGAATACATTTTGTCCGGCTGCTCTTTTTCGACCGGTAGTAGGCCGATTATTACAGCGTTAAATGCTATTTTAACAGATAAAAACGCTTGGCGGAAGGGGTGGGATTCGAACCCACGGTACCGTTGCCGGCACGACGGTTTTCAAGACCGTTTCCTTAAACCGCTCGGACACCCTTCCATACACAAGCATTCAGCGGAATAACAGAGGCGATTATAGCAGCTGTGGTCAGATTTTTCTAGGCCTCAGCAAACACAATAGCGCTAACCGACTGTGCACCCGCACGTTTTAGAACGCGCGCAGCCTTTTCCAACGTTGCCCCAGTAGTTAGTACATCGTCAACTAGGACAATACGCTGGCCCTTGATTTGTTCCAGGCGGATTGATCGAAACCCACCTTGCAACTGCCTTAATCGCTGTGCCCGCGAAGAACCTACCTGATGAGCCTGACCAATACGTGTCAGAAAATTTGATAGGGGAGCGAGCTGTGCCGAGACAAATCACGGGTTAATAAACGAGCATGATCATAACCACGGCGCGAACTCGCCGGGTCGCCGTAGGCACAGGAGTCAGCACAACTTGCCTTGGAAGATCGGCAAGCAGGGGAGTAAGTAAAGCGGCGATCTCGTATATGCCCGCCTGGGCTCGTTCGTACTTCATTCGATGCACTAATTCTTGTGCTATTCCTGGTACTGCGTTCGTATAATGACTTGTGTTAACGGGATGTGCCTGGCGCATTTTTGACATACCTCGTACCTTGCGGTAGTTACTTTACAGCGATAGCAGCGCGACGGTACCAGTAGCAAATCTAGCGCACAAGCCGCACAAAGCAACCTATCTTTTTCAACACCACAGCCTACACACATATGAGGTGCAAATATGCGGACAATTTGTTCTATAATGCTAATGGTCATGTTGTATTTATTCCGTTGTAAATATGTACAACCCACCTTGCACGCTGTTAGCAACCTAAGCTATACTGACTTTAACATAAAAAGGCAAACGACAATGTAAGCCCCACTTGAGAAACGGGGGCGGAGGGTAACAACTACTATGGCGCGACGTAATCGCGATGATGATTTACTACTGGAAGACGACGAACTAACTGCGGCGTTTCTCGGTGACGATGATACGGCAGCAGTTACCGTGGATGATTCACAGGCTATACAAGCTACTGCTACACCAGCTGATGAGTGGGATGAAGATGAGGCAGTATTGCCCGGACAATTAGCTGTTGACGTCTATGAGACGAAAGAGAAGCTCGTTGTTAAGGCGCGTACTGCTGGCGTTAATAAGGGAGACCTTGACGTCAGCATCGCTGATAATACCCTGAGCATTCACGGCACACTATCGGCCGGCACGGATGATGATGTAGAGAACTACTTCGTGCAAGAGTGTTACTGGGGCGAATTTAGCCGTAGCATTGCCTTGCCAGTTCCTGTAAAAGAAGAAGATATTGAGGCGGTACTCAAAGACGGCGTACTAACTATTAGTTTCACTAAGGTCAAGCAAGACACCGTTAAAAAGATTCAGGTTATCTAAGAGCTTCTGTTCCGTCGTTTTTACTACACTAAAAAACACCCACGGCTTGTGGGTGTTTTTATAGCAATAAAAGAAGGGTATAAGCAAAAACCCGCCTTTTGCTTAAGCGGGTTTTATAAAGAAAGGGTTACTATTGAATCCTATGAGCCACTAGTGACCTTATTTAAGACAAACTGGACAATAATCTGTGCAAGCGCTACAACTACTAAACCAATGATCGCATAGATAATGGTGTTCTTGGCGCTAGACACGTTGCCACTGTCGCCACCAGAAGTAATGTAGCGAAAACCGCCAACAATAATCATAATCACCGCAACGACACCCACTATGAATGAGAAGAAGTTAATGACGGTTTTAATGATGTTGCTAACATTAGTAGCGCCGGTAGTAACACCACTATTTGTACAGTCGGTGTTATCAGCGGGCGCAGTAAGGCTAGTTCCTTGACCGAGACAATTTTGAATGTTTACAGTATCGGCGGCAACGAGTGCTGGAACCGCCAGAGGCACTGCAACAAGTGTAGCTGCGCTTAACAGCGCAACGATTGTATTTCGTAGAGACCTAAACATTTGTTTTAACATTCCTTTCTTGTTTGAATACTAGCTTTAGTTATATCACCACTTATGGTCAACTTGCAACTTTGGGAAAGCGCTTATAGCTTAGTCAGCACAAATCTTACAATACCTTGTGCTAGGGCCGTCACTACTAAGCCAATAATTGCATAGGTTATGGTGCTTCTAGCACTTGCGACTTTGCTGCTATCACCTCCAGAGCTAATATACCGATAGCCGGAAACCATAATCATAATCACCGCAACGACACCAATAACAAAGCTAAAGATATTTACAATCGTTTTAATAATGCTATCTATAGATAGGCTACCTTTGGGGTTCTTGTCCTTGCAGGTATTCGTTGTATCCGCTGGATCAAGCGTCTGACAAACTGCCTGCTGAGCTGTCTGTGGCTGGGGGATTGTGACCGGAGGATCTGCGCTCACTAAAGCAGGCATCATACTCCCTAGACCAAAAAATGCCACACCACACACAGCCATAAACAGCTTACCGCGTTTTAAAAGATTCATTTTAGTAGTTCCTCATAACTTACTTATCACAAATATTACAATAGTTTCAGCCCCAGCGATTATTACTAGGCCAACAGCCGCACCTACAATGCCATTACGAGCGCCTTCAGCCTTTTTGGCGTCGCCGCCAGAGGTAACATAATTAAAACCACTCACCATTATAATGATGACCGCCATAACACCAGAGATAAATGCCAGCACTAAAGATACCTTTTTAAGTATGCCGTTTGGACCCACAATCGGATTATCCGTACCGGCAGTACAGCCGGCAGAAGTATTGACGCTATTACCAGATTGACAGGCTTGCGAAAGTGGATTATACGCCGCAAGGGCCGTGGTGGGCACAAACAAGCAAGTTAGCGTTACCAACACTGCTATAAGCCGCTTCATCTATCCAAGCCTCCCTACTACAAAGGTAACTATCGAGTAGGCTGCCATCGTCACCAACAATCCCACCACTGAATAGATGATGGTCTGTCGAGCCTGCGCTACACCATTTGGATCGCCATGAGCTGCAATGTAGCGAAAACCACCTATTGTTACCATCAGCACCGATATACCTGCCGTGATACCAAAAACGATGTTCAGTACATTCTGAATTACATTAGTGGTATTTGACTGGGGCAGAGACCCTAACAGACCAGATGAGGACGGTGCGCCACCCAAAGAATTACCTATAAAGCCCACTATAGCCGCTGCCAAGGTTGCCATCGTAACACCAATAAGTGCATTGATGATCGTCTGTTGTGCTTTGCGAGTAGAGTCAGGTGAGCCCTGGCTAGTCACATACTGTATGCCACCATATATTACATATCCCACAGCTACCAGAGCAGCGAGGCGTATAAGGTCATCCAGAACAGCCAGCATTATAAGAAATACGGGGCTCTTTGTGTCAAGCAGCCCACCGACGCCAGCGTTGGTATTTTGAAAATCTTGGAAATCGCAGGCGCCAGTGGTAGTGTTGATTTTTAGATTAAGATATTGATACCAAGGAACCAGTAGCCCAAGGAACTTGTCCTTCGAGCAGGCCGTCGCAGCAAATGTCTGTAGAAATGAAAAGTTAAATAACAGCATCATATGCTAATTATAATACCTCACTAAACCAGTCCCCCCGGAATCAAGAAATTCATCATAGCGTACAGGAATAAAAAGGCGAGCAGGGCAATAATCGAGTTGCGTATACGATTTTTAGCGGCTGACACCTTTGCTGAATCACCAGCTGAGCTCCCATATTGTATACCGCCAATCACTATAGAAACTGTCACAGCCACGCCTACCAGAGCAGACAAGAAGTTTACAAAAGGCTGTACATACTTCGTGAGGAAGCCGCAGTTTTTCGTGTCAGTACAAGACGCATTCGAAGCCGCCGGATCAGTACAATGCGCTATGCTAGCACCATCAAAACTACAGCTACCTGAATTCACAGGGCAACTCGGCTCATTACCCACCACGCAAGTACTAGGCGTGTCCGCGTAAGTAGGACTACATACGATCAGTAGTAGAGCGACAGCGGCAATTACGATAATAAGTATACGCCTGGCAACAACTTCCATTTTTTGTTGTATCATTTTATACCACTATAGCCCTCTTCTTGCCCCTTATCAAGCCAACACATCAGTTAAAATACGGAGCCCTTAGACGCAAACACCTAGAGGTAAAAGCCCTTTCCTTTGCGCTATCGCACAACTTAGCTATATACTTTGTTGTATGAGGAAAATGTTCTTACTGCTCGGTGGGGGGTTGGTGGCACTCCTAATTATTATTACAAGCGTTTCAACGCTAACCACTCAATTACAAAAACAACACGAAAAAAAAGCAGCCACAACGTTTATACAAGCTATTCTGTCAAATAATAGTCAGGTTAGCTATAGCATGTTTAGTAGTGCGGCACAAACTACACAGTCGAAAGACGATTGGACGGCCAAAGTACAAAAGCTGAGTAGCTTCTTTAAAGGCAAAACGCCCACCTTTCAGCAATTAGCTCAATCCAGCGGTAGTAGCGCAGTGGTAAATTACACCATTATTGGCAGTGACGGTAAATATGTCATGAGCGTAGCACTCACAAAGGAAAAGACAGGGTGGCAGGTGTTTACCTTTACTAGTCAGTTGTTAACGCCGTGAGTTAGGCTTTCAAAATCACAACAAAATTGAGATAATAACAGTAAATTCAATTGGTTGGGCACAAAAGGGAACTTACACAGTGAAGATAAAACAGAAACTTGCCGCAAAAGCTCTGTTTGTAGGAGCTTTGTTTGCGGTACTAATGCCACTTTTAAGCGCATACGTTGCGCTGCATAGCACACCAGTTAGCGCAGCAGGTACCAATACTGCCACGATTGTGCCAAACCAATATAGCCCCATAGACAATCAACAGCAAAAAGACAATTCAGGCTATCAGTGTACTGCAGCAATCCACAAGCCAACTAACCTTGGTGATAGCAATGGTGCAGACACCAATCTTAGCGGTGGCCCTGGTGCATTAGCTATCACCGCCGTTCAAACCGGCTATGGTCCGGGCACCACCAACCAATTCAAAGTAATTTCTCATATGCTCAGTAATGTGCAGGGCACTAATGGTAGCTACCAACCAACATTCAATGATGTGGGCCTTAATAGCCAGAATGTTCTCTATATAGACTTTCACGGGTTCAATAATAATGCCGATAACGAAAACCATTGCCAGACTGCTTTATGGCTATTTAGACAACCAGGCAACTCTAACAGCACCCAATTCTTTGGGTTTTGGAACACAGGGAAGTTTCTCAACCCATCTGATTTACAGTCAGATCTTAGCAAAAACCTAGCCGCCGTTACAGCAACCGTTGACGTAACTAATAAGACTGTCGCTTTTCAGATACCTGGCGGCTACCCAAACAGCGGTAGCTACACCATGAACCTTAGTGACCCTGACTCAGTTCTTGGGAATACATTCTTTCCCCCTGCCAGCGGGGGCGGTAGTACTACTGCCGGAGGTAACTGTCTAGAGACAGTTAGCAAAAACGGGGGCAGTAATAACGACCCCCAGGTCTATTTAGACGCATGTATTAAGTCTATCCCCAACGTTGCTTCATTCTCTAATGCCGCAACTATTCTTTATAACGGTGATCTTTACACCGCTTCAGCCTGGGGTGGTGATACCATGGTTTATAATCTGACAACCGCAGCAGATGGAGTTAACCGTACAGTGGGTGGTAGATCCCAAATAATAATGCACACTGACAACGCAAACTTCGACATCAACATGGATACTAAGGGCAGCTACGACGAGCTCAAGCAAATTGCCACAGCGCTTACTAATTCACAAAAGGGCGGCCAACTATACGATATAGAGCTGGATAATGTTAGCAAATCGGGCATGCACACCACTGGAAATATTAAAATTAATCCGTTTAGCCTTAATAATTGGGCAGTCTACTACCAACAAGATGACGCAGTGAGCCTAGTATTCGGGCAAGCGGCTGCAAACGAGCAACCCTATTTTGGAACATATACACGCGTCAAAGGAACAAATAATTTCGCGCTGGCGGGCAGTAACTGGGGAGGTAAATGCCAAGGGCTTGCCACATTCTCTTTCACTGGCGGCGACCCCGCCAAAGCGCCTGTCATACACGAAGATGGCGTCCAAGTAATTGAACCCATGTCTGCAATCTGGGCACCACTTGCCGATGACGGCAAGTGTGACCCTGGCAACATACCTGTCATGGTAGATATAAACGCTACTGACCACGTCCCAAACAATAACCCCGCGCTAAATAGCACCAGTGGCAATGGACCAGAAATAGACTGCCACGTATCACTATTCAACCCGCTCAGTTGGTTCTTGTGCCCACTTGCGACAGCCCTAGAAACAGTCGTTTCTGGCCTCGATGATGAAATTAACAACTTCATGGAGATTCCGCAAGGCCAGGGATCATACGACACCTCGAATAAAGCATGTACCCCAGCCGACCAATGGTGCTACTACTACGCGCCGTGGAGTGTTATGCGTGATCTAGCGCTTGCGTTTTCCGTTATATTTGCACTTGTTGCTATTGTGTCCCAAGCTTTTGGTTTTGAGATCTTTGATGCCTACACAATACGTAAAGTACTTCCCAGGCTAATCATTGCTATTATTGGCACAACCCTATCGTGGCCGCTTATGATGTTCTTCATCAATCTTATTAACGGGATCGGCCTTGATATCCGTGGACTTATATATACTCCATTCAATAACACAGGCTTCAATAAGATAGCTCTAGAGGGCGGCGGTCAGTTTGTTAGTTCTTTATTTGCTGCAGGCGCAATTGGGGCGCTTGGATTTGCCGGATTACTCAGCTTTGTGGCAACTGCCGCACTTGCAGTTGCCCTCGCTTTCCTAGTACTAACACTGCGGCAAATGGTTATCACAATGCTCGTTATCTTCGCACCTATAGCTATAGTCTGTTCTATCTTGCCTAATACCCAAAAAGCCTGGAAGCTTTGGTGGGACTCGTTTTCTCGTGGTCTACTTATGTTCCCAATCATCGCCTCCTTTATTGCCCTTGGCCGCGTCTTTGCAGCGGTGAACTCAAAGAACGCTGGCTCAGTTAATCAAATTATTGCTTTTACCGCATATTTTGCTCCATATTTCCTGATACCGTTTGCCTTCCGCCTAGCCGGTGGCGCCATAGCCACGCTTGGCGGTCTTGTCAACGACCGTGGTCGGGGCGCCTTCGACCGGCTTAAGAAATACCGTGGTGCCAAAACGACTCAAAACTTGCATGACATGGCTACGGGTAACCGCGCCAAAGGTGATAGCGCCTTTGCCAATGCCTTCAATGCTACTACTCGTAATGCCGCAAATCTGCAAAATGCCGGCTTTGTCCCTTGGAAAATGCGCTCTCGTATGCAAGGTGCAGCCGCAGCCCATGGTCTGAGCGAGCTCGGCGAGTACATGGAAAAAAACTCAGCTTTTGCGGCCATAAAGGGCAACGATGATTACTTACAAGCAACCATGAGGAACATGGGCGGTGGTGACTCAGAAGACGACTGGCGTACATACTTGTCTCGTGCAGGCTACCAAGGACGTGCCCTTGAACAAGGTGTGGCCGCAATCCGTAATGCCAAGCGTAGCACCTCGAATGAAATCTTCCAGCGAGCAGCCGTGGTAGCCAACGCGGCTACCGGTACTGGTTGGAAAAAGGGCGGGGCTGCCGATATGTACGAGTCTATCAACGAGGTAACTCATGGCGACACGCAAACATCCAATGCTATGCTGGCGCAAATGCGCAGTATGGCCGGACAGGCGGGCCGACTCGACTTATCTGGCCCAGGCTTTGGCACATCAGCTACGGCCATGGAAAACTTACGCACTGGCAGGATTAACAAAGCGGATGCAAATAGCATGGTTACGGAGAACGCCATATACACCAAAAGCGCCGGAGAATACGCTCGTGCTCGTGGCCAGGCTATAGAAAATATGGCACCACACATGGTTAAGCGCCTAGAGAAAGCACACACAAGAGTTGCGAGAGCACGCAGTGGCGGTAACGAACAAGCTATCGAAGCAGCTGAACGCAACCTTGGACAGGAGTATGCAGCCTTGGACAACTTGCACGATTCTCTCAATCACAATGCACCAGAAAATGCTCGGATTATCGCCGACACCGTCTTAAATGCAAAGATCCGTGTCGACGGCGCAGAGACAACAGTCCAGAGCAACATGGAGGAGTTCAGAAGCGGCGAAGGAGCATCCGGCACGGCTTATCTGCAGACACGCAAGTCTTACGATCGCGCACAAGCTGAGGCAGACAGCAATAGGCCTCCAGACCCGAACGCCGGTGGATAACTCCACACAAACTGACAATTGCATAGTGCTAAATCGGTGTTGCCTGATCCGTAGTTATATGCTATAATCTATCCGTAATGGAAACACCTCCGCCACTTGCACCAGCAGATGAGCGCCCAACCGCTCTACCAGCTAATATCTGGGACTTGGTTAAGCCAGCAGGAGCTTACCTGGGAGAGAGTGATCTTGCTATTAGTACGCGCGTAACCGGAACTGATCATACCGCCACTTTCCGAGAGTCGAAACCCTGGCAGGCCTCAAAGCTTGGAAATACAGCCCGATACTTAAGCGAGACCCTTCCTGATAATCATTCCAGATCGGGTGTTGCTATATCACCACACCATGACCCAAAAGTAGAGTACAGCTCCGTTGATGGGCACCCCTTAGTAGGAAGAGCTGAGACCGACGGCAGACCCAGCACGGACGAAGAGCGTCGAAATAGCCTCCGAGACCGTTGGGAATACCAGCCACGACGCGCAGAACGCCTAAGTCGAGTAGTGCGAGCCGCTGGACGTACTGCTGTTGCGCATACTGTTGGACGTATTCCAGGCGCACATCATCTACATCGCTTTGGACAACAACTAGCCGGGAACCATCATGGTCATAGTGATCATCCTACTCCAGCACAAATTGAAGCCCACCCACCATTAGCCCAAACTGAGGCTAGACTACCTATAAACCAAGATTTGTACCCCAACTTGTACCAACGGGAAAACCTACGGCTGATCCGGACAAGGAGAAGAGATGTCGCAAATGCTATGGCAGCCGAGTGGATGACCACCCACGGAGCAGAAACACTACCCCTGGAAGTAGTAACACAGATTAGGAACCAAGCAAACGAGCAAGCGCTCAGGGAATACGTTGCAGGCTTCCCAGATAATGAGAAGCTATTGATTGATATCCGCATTTGGGCTGCGATAGCAGAACGAAACGCTCGAGCAGAAGAAGCAGCCGCAAAGCGTGAACACGTACGAGCTACTAAAGCTCTGAGAGATGCGGCTCGGCCATCAGGACCAGGACGTTCGCACTCAGGTTCAGATCGTACTCATCGTCGACGAGGCGACGAGCATGTTGCTGACGACGCAGAAGAACCAGAAACAGGCGTGCGCGATGATCCTGACACAGGTGCACGAACTAGAGCTGCAACACGACCTAGCACCACTGCTCCTAGACATACACCTCGAGCACCAAGAGCGCCAGTTACACATACGGTAGCGCCGGCTGAAACTCTATCTGAAGATGCGCTAAGAGAACAGGTTGTTGCTTATATTACCAGTCATCCAGATTTTGACACTATGTCAGAAGCTTCGATTGCAAAGCGATTAGGACGCGCTATGCCTGGTGAGACACCTGAGGTAATTCAAGCTACGGCAGCGACCATACATGCAAGACTCGTGAGTGATGGAATCCTGCGCGCCGATCCTACTGTTGATAGTGAAGGCCACCAGAACGGCTACCGCTACATCATACAAAGAGATCATCTAGGATAGGTCCTGGAGCAATAGCGCTATAAACGCATAGCAAAACCACACGACGTTCGTGTGGTTTTGCTATAATAAGTTTAAATCTCTATGGCAACGTACAAAGTATTGCAAGATATTGAGGCAGAGGATAAGCTTGTTGGGCCGTTAACGCTCCGGCAGTTTATCTATGCTGGCATTGGAGCAGTTAGTGGGTATCTTGGGTTTTTATCAGCCGCAAAACATGCGGCGTTCATGTTGGTTATCTTTTTTCCGGTTACTTTGATTACTGGCTTTTTTGCATTCCCTTGGCGGCAAGATCAGCCGACTGAGGTCTGGGCGCTTGCTAAAATACGCTTCATGTTAAAGCCTCGTAAACGCATATGGAACCAGAGCGGCACCAAGGAGCTGGTGACAGTCACCGCACCCAAAAAGATTGAGCACCAATTTACCAATGGGCTGAATCAAGACGAGGTAAAAAGTCGTCTGAGTGCACTCGCCAATACTATAGACAGTAGAGGCTGGGCTATTAAGAATGTAAATGTCAGTATGGCAATGCCAGATGTGACAACTTTCGCCTCGTCGGATCGGCTTATACAGCCGTCAAACTTCCCGCAAGAAGTGTCAAACATTGACGTACGTGCCGCCGACGACATACTTGACGAAACTGCCAATCCCATCGCTCAAAACTTTAGTACTATGATAGCCGCTTCGAGCGCCTCCCATCACCAGCAGATACTAGCCCAAATGCAGCAACCCATCGTCACACCTACACCTGCGGCACCTCCGACAAGGGTCAATCCTACACCCACGCAACCGCCTGCCGACTATTGGTTCTTGCAGCAACCAGTTGCTGCCGCGCCGGGCCAGGCAACTTTTGTTGACACACCAATAATTGTCCCGGGTACACCGACCCCTACGCTCGCTGCACCTCAGGCTGCCACTCCAACCGCCGAAGAAGAGGCGCTTGTGTCAAAACTTAAGCAAGAAAACTCTAGTCAAACTGTTGCCTACGGGCATCTAAAAACACTAAAGACCCCGGAACAGCTCAGGGCTGAAGCGGCCGCCGCACAAGCAGCCACGCCAGCAAAACCTGTGGTGACACCACAAGCGCAGGCTGCTATAATGAATCTTGCAAACAACGACGATCTGGACGTGGCGACCATTGCTCGACAAGCTCATAAAGAGGTGGAGCAAGAAGACGATGGCGAAGTAGTTATTTCGCTTCACTAGAATAGTCTGGCTTTTGGAAAGTAGTGGGCAGAGCTAAAGGGACGTAATGGATCCAAACCAACAAGCGCAAATACAAAACAGTGGGGCGGGGCAATCATACCCTATGCCTGCTATTCCACAGGCTCCGCAGCCACCCACTGTGTCACCTATTCAGAGCATGCCAGTTCCTAGCATGCAATCAGCACCAAATCAGCCTGTTGTCGCGGGAGGAGCACCCGCTGCAGCCACGCCTACCGTACAAGTAGCAGCCAAAGGCGCCACCAACAGCACACAGAACACACTGCAAATAGCTGAAATACGTGATGGCATCGTAATCATGAGCGATGGATCATACCGTAGCGTTGTGATGGTCAAGAGTATTAACTTTGACCTGATGAGTCCTCAAGAACAGGAAGCGGTTGAGTATTCGTATCAGGGTTTTTTGAATTCACTCTATTTTCCGGTACAGATTTTTGTGCGCTCCCAGAAAGTTGATCTGCAGCCATACATTGAGAAGCTTGATAAAATCCGTACCGAACACGAAAACATGCTACTAGCACTCCTGATGGATGACTACATTGGCTATATTGATCAGCTAGCTAGGCAAACTAATATTATGGACAAGAAGTTTTACTTGGTTATTCCGTACTTTCCGGTCGTTGACGTACAAAAGGCACTAACCCAAAGCAAAAACTTCTTTACCGGATTTGCCCAACTTTTTAATACAAAAGAAGATCACGTTACTATAAACGACGCTGAACTCGAAAAGGCTAAAACAGAGCTACGCAATCGAGTCCAGGCAGTTCTTGGTGGTTTGCAACAGTGCAACATACAAGGCTTGCCACTTGATACTCAAGAGCTGATTGAGCTGTACTACGACACCTACAATCCCGATACCGCAACACGCCAGCAACTAAAAAACTTTGATAATTTGACGGCTGATATTATCACTAAGGGGCAGGGCATGGCGCAACAGGCCCATTTACAAAGGGAGCTACAGTAATGGCACGCAAGGATAAGCAACTTGACCCAGTAGCTATAGCGCAGGCTCAGCAAGCTCGCGAGCAAGCCGAAGTGGCTGCTGCATTTCAAAAGGGCATTACCGCACTCCGTGATTTTATTGCGCCTAGTTCGATTGAATTTCAAGGCACCTACTTCCAATTAGGCACGCGGTACGCACGCACATATTACATTTATGGTTACCCTCGCCAGATCTATACCGGTTGGTTAAGCGGCTTGGTTAACTTGGATGAAGTTATTGATATAGCCATTTATGTGTACCCCGTGGAAAGCCAGGTGGTACTCGAAAACCTGCGCAAAAAAGTAACCCAGCTTGAAGCTGGTATCCAAATTGATTCTGAGAAAGGACGTATCCGCGACCCGGCCAAGCAGGCTGCTATTTTGGACGCCGAGGAAATGCGAGATAAGCTGCAGGTAGGGGAAGAACGCTTCTTCCGCTTTGGCTTATACTTTACGATTTACGCTGGTAGCGTTGAAGAGCTAGAATTCGTTAGCCACAAGGTGGAAAGCATGCTTGGACAGCAGCTGGTGTACAGCAAACCAGCAACCAGTCAGCAAGAGCAAGGGCTCAACAGCGTTGTACCGCAAATGGTCGACCAGCTGCAGATTCGCCGCAACATGAGCACTGGCGCTATTAGTACTAGCTTTCCGTTTACCAGTGCCGACCTAAGCCAGGATAATGGCATTTTGTATGGAATAAACATGCACAACTCTGGGCTGGTTATTTTCGACCGCTTCTCACTAGAAAACGGCAACTCGGTAGTCTTTGCTAAGTCTGGTGCCGGTAAATCGTTTACCGTAAAGCTAGAGGCGCTCCGCAGCATGATGTTTGGCACTGAAGTGTTTATTATTGACCCGGAAAATGAATACGAGCGCATGTGTGATGCGGTGGCAGGTGCCTATGTACGCCTAAGCCTAAACAGCGCCACACGCATTAATCCCTTCGACCTACCACGAGTGGTTGACACCGACGAAGCTGACAACGCGTTGCGGTCCAACTTAATAACCTTGCACGGCCTTTTACGGCTCATGATGGGCGGCGCCCAGGCTCAGCTACTTGGCGGTAACAGTACTCTCATGCCGGCTCTAGCTCCAAACGAAGAAGCCGACCTGGATGCAGCCCTTATCGAAACGTATGCTAAGGCTGGCATTACCAACGACCCCCTCACACATACTGCACCACCGCCCACCATTACCGACCTTTACGATACCCTGCTACATATGGGTGGCACTGGGCCACAACTAGCACAGCGTTTGCGTAAATATACTAGCGGTACATTTGCAGGTATTTTTAGCCAGCCTAGCAATATCGACATCAATAACCCATTGGTAGTATTCAATATCCGTGACCTAGAGGATGAGCTTCGTCCAGTTGCCATGTATATTGTGCTGAACTACATCTGGAACAAAACCAAGAGTGATCAAAAACGACGAATCTTGGTAGTGGATGAGGCGTGGCAGCTTATGAAGTATGAAGATAGTGCCAACTTCTTATTCAGCCTTGCCAAGCGAGCCCGTAAATACAATCTAGGCATTACTACCATTACACAGGATGTGGAAGATTTTATGGGATCACGCATGGGCCGCGCAATTGTTGCCAATGCCAGTATGCAGATACTCCTTAAGCAATCACCCTCCGCAGTTGACATATTAACCAACGTTTTTAAGTTGACAAGCGAGGAGCGCAAACGCCTAAGTCAGTTCCCAGTAGGACAGGGTCTGTTTTTTGCAGGACAAAACCACGTACACATCCAGGTCGTTGCTAGCCCAACCGAAACAGGACTGATTACCACCAATCCGGCACAAGTTCAGGCCATGCAAAGTGGTGAGCTTAGCCAGCCACAAGGAACTATAGATCTCCAAAATCAATTGTATCCAGGCAGCATTAACAATCTGTAAAAACTATGGCGCTTTCAGTTTACGACCACGAAACAGATCCAGACCAAAAACCCCTCCAAGCACCAAATGGTGATCATGATAAGTTAGCAGATGCTGATCGTGATAAAGCAGCATTCGAAGACCTAGAAAGAGGCTACTACAATAATGAAGCCTCGGATATTATGGAGCATAACTTTGGCCCTAAGGCCGATGAGACTTCTTTGGATGATCAGGAAACAGCAGCAGCCGATACTACTGCCGCAGCCAAGGAATCAGAGGATGATACGGTAGGCAAGGGCTACGCTGCATCCGCAAAAAAGAAAGGCAAGGGACTAGCGTCTAAAGTACGTAACTCTAAAAAGTTTCTTGTTTTTGGGACAGCAGGTGTTGGTGCCGGCCTGATTGCCGGTATTGTCATCCTATTTATACTTGCTAGCTCGCTAAAGTTGCCCAATATCACGCAAAACATTGTAGGATACCAGTTTGCGCGGCTTTCACGCACTTTCAGCCAGGCAGGGGACAAAATTACCGATGAAAGTCTTGCGAAAATGATAACCAAGAAACTTAGCGAAACCGAACTTGGTCAAGCAGCAAAGCAAAAAATACAAGAAACAAAGGACAAGATAAATCAGGTTCATGACCAGGCAACGGGCCTGAAAGACGGGGCTATCGATAAGATCAAAGGCATACCGGGCGCTACTCAATTTCTAATATTAAACGACACTTACAACCCGTTCCAGGTACAAAAGAACCTACAGGGATACGGACTTACCTATGGCACTGACGGTAATGGCAGGCCGTTTATTACTATCGCCGGAAAAGCTGCTGAAGACCTTAGATTTGACCCGCAATCCTTTATCCTTGGCCCTCCCAAAAAAAGTATAGGTAGATTTATTCCTGTGTTCAGTGAATATCTAACCGCGAAGACTAATATCCAGTTCTTTACCGACGATTTATTTAAACATGCACTCCGAAACGCCTACAACAACAGTTTGCGTCTGAATAGTGTACCGACATTTGTACGTGGCATAGCTATGAACAGTATTTTAAAGCGTATTGGGATTAACCGAGCGGGTCTAGTAATTAACTACTTTAGAAATGCTCGCGACTATAAAGAACAGGCCAAATTGATAGACGAACAGGCCAAAATAATGGACGAATACTACAGTAAACAAACCGCACCCACAACACCTGTGGTACCGGACTCGGGTCCCAGTGGTGACGCTGCCCAACAGGCAGCAGACGACCAACAAGCAGCAATGCAAGCGGCCGAAGATGATCCTACAGGTAAAGCAGCGGCAGCCCTAGCAGGTGATGATAGTACTGGCATTGCCGAGAAAGTACCAGAAGACCTAGCAAAAGCAGCTGCCCACGGGAGTGCTACCGCCACCATTAGTAGATTTATAGCTGGGCCTATATTTAATGCCGCCTATCTAGGATGTGTATTCGATGCAGGTGCTAACTCTGGTGACAATAATAAGATTATTGACTCTAATAATGACGCAAACGAGAAGAGTTTCGCACTGCTTGCTTCTGCATCCGACCAGCTACAGCGTGGCCCTCTTAGTAGCGACCAGCTAACTGCTTTTGATAACGCTCAATCAGCCATGAATCACAAGCTTGGTAGCGACGAGCAATACTCTGTTCCTTTGCTACGCGCACGAGGAGCAAGCTATGACACCTCGACCGAACAAGCTGCCCAGAGCACGCCATACGGTTTTCAAACACCAGAAAAGACTATCAATAACAGTCTTTTCTGGAATTTTATGCAATCCGTACAGGGTTCTTGCTCGGTCATTAGCAGCGCCTGGACCGCTGGTGCTGTCGCTCTCGCTAATTTAGCTGGGGTTATTTTGACTCTCCCCACTGGCGGTGAAGGAGCAGAAGCAGAAGCCGGCGTAGAAGCAGTTAGTCAATCCACCCTCAAGGTAGTCTTGGGGAAAGTTAGCGCTACTGTTGGTAAGTCAATCAGCGAAAACTTTGGTAGACAGGCCGGCGTAAAACTGGCGGCTAAAAATGCTGTTACAAAAACCTACAAGCTTTTTAAACAGATCATCAAGAACGGGGCAGTTGTAGTAGGCACCGAGTCACTAGGTAGTATGATGGCGGCCTATCACGTCCCGAGTCTTAATCATACTGGCTACGAAACAGGTAACACATTTATAGCCCAGGCTGATGCCGGCGGCAATGCGACAGCACAAGAACAAATGCGCATCATGTTATTTGGTCGTCCGCTCCTCAAAACCGAGACCTGTCAAGCAAATTCCCTTGATCGCACATATGAACAAACTGCCTTTGAGCCCCAGAACGCCTACCAGCGCTACCTAGCAGTCAAAAATCCACAATCTTTACTGTCGCGCACAGCCCTTGCAGTACATGATAATTTATCAGGCTCACTGGGCAAGCCTTTGGCAAGTTTGGCAACGGTTATTGGCAATCCTTTAGGGTGGCTCTCTGGCATATTTGGGTATCGTGCATTTGCAGATGCCGCTAGCAATTGTGACTCAAGCACTGCCTTTTATGGCAACGTCCAGATAGGTTGGTCTCAAGATGAGATCAATTTAACGGATTCTAACGACTCGTATAACCCTGATGAAAATATGGCAATATTAGCACAGAGCGGGAAAGCTAATGCAATAGCCCAGAAATACGGTGTCTGTTTTGGCTACAGCTACACAGGCGGAGACAACAATAGCATCTCGACCGATCCAAACGCTACCGTTGGCTATCTACTTACAGGCGGGAGTGGAGGCCAACAGCTCATCACGCGTGATGAGCAGGGCAATATTATTAATGATGATTCGGCAAAATGTTCCCCTGAATACTTAAGCTACGTCAGTAAAGACACCGACCTTGCCACTGACAATAATCCAGACAGTCCACAAAGAGATGATTTAATATTCCGTTGGCGGCTTGCCATGAAGTACACTAACGTCCAAAATCAACTTATAGCAATTCAACGCGCACGTGGAACAAGTAGCACATGAAACTAATACACCGTAGCACCCCAAAAAAATCAGCACCCAGAAGACGCTGGGCATACTATGCCGTAGCAACCATGCAAGTAGTGGCCATATTAGCAAGTAGTAGTTTTGCTAGTGCCGACAGCACGACCTGCACCGATCCCACCGCAAATCCTCTTACCTCTAATTGCCTAGACGGGGGAGACCTCTACAGCATAAACACCAATACCCCAAACTATGAGCCACGAGACATAGCGTGTTCAAGCACAGTCACAGCAGTACCAGCAACCTTAACTACACCCGCAACAGGGTCGAGTGTTATTGTACCCCCGGGCCAAGACACCGGCACTTGGACCAGTGGACTAACACCGCCGTATATTTACGAGCAGTTTATGATCGAGCTCCTCAAGGATATTGCCAAGAAGCACGGCGTACCCGAAAGCGATGCCGTGACCCAGCAGCATGTTATCGCACTAATCGCATTTGCCTGGATCGAAGGCGGAGGAGTTACCAATAATAACTTCTGGAACCCATTCAATACCGGCCTCAAGGCTGACGATCTAGTAGTACCCGGCACACAGTCATCTAATGGTAGTACTGAAACGTTTAAATCCTTCGACGCCGGTGTCGAAGCCACAGCCCGTGTTATGACTAATAATTACCAAGGAAGACTTGGTGTTACCTTAATTGATCCAAACTCAACGGCTACCGATTTCTTGAATTCATGGCTAGATTTTTCACCACTCTCAGAAGGTCACTACCCCTGGGCAGAAGCTTCAGATCCGAGTTCTAAGTACTACCAGCCAAGCTACAAACAAGATCACATTGATGAAATAGCACAAGTTGCTAAAAACTACGATAGCATGGCATCGCTCGTCATGCGTGGACAAACTTCTGACCCCCGGGACGGCCATGACACCACAAAACTGCATTTTCATACAAACGGCAGTATATCTACAGGAGCAACACCAGTGGATAACCCCTGCGGCAATACCGGGACTTTTGGGGGCGGCAATTTCTCTCAAACAGTACGTGCCTATGCATGGCCGACTTACCATCAAGGCCCTTATTGTCTGATGATGCCAGCCTATAGTGCCGCCATAAAACAAGCTCTGAAGAATCATGAGTATGTAGGGGGCGGATTTGGGGGCGTATACACTTCAACGGTACCAGACTGCAGTGCATCGGGCGACCGCCAAGGTATTGACTGCGGAGGCTTTGTAACCCGTGTGTACCGTGATAGCAAGGCAGACCCAAACTACAATAGTGGCAACGGCTACGTTCCTATACAGTACGACTACGTAACCTCCCACCCAACCCTTTATAAAAGAGTCACGCCCCAGCCTAAACAGTCGCAAAACCTACAGCCAGGTGACATTTACTTTGAAGCCGACCTTGGTCATACCTATCTATATGTTGGTAAGGGCATCTTCCCAGACCCGCAAGATGATTCCGTTTCAGCATCAGTATCATATCAGCTTTACGGGAGTTCGTGGCGCACTCCGATGGCCAGCCCCAGCGAAGATATAGCGGGAGGAATCTGGTATCGGCCGCTCTTCTCCCTCGGCAGCAGCACAGCCGCTACTACTCTAGCGACATAAGTAAACAGGAGCAAAAGATGGATCAACCTAACAATCAGAAACGCATAGTCACCATAGCAGTTCTCTTTGTAGGAATATTGTTTATCCTATTTATCATGGTGCTCCTAGGCCACCACGGTAAAGCTAAGATACAGGTTACAGTAATACCATCTGATTCGATCTTAACGGTCGACGGCAAAAAAACAAAGGCAGGCACTGTTTACCTAACAAAAACTACCCATACACTAAAAGCTTCTAGGCCGCCCTTTAGTCCAACAACTAAAACCATCAATTTTGCCACCTATGACACATCGCAAACACTTTACGTGAATCCTGTGCCTAATTCTGATAAAGCCTTACAATACCTACTAAAACATCCGGAAATCCAGGCACAGCGCGAAGCAGCCAGCGGCGTTCAGGCAGGTGAAGCACAACAGCAATTACGTAAAAATAAACTTGTTGGCTTATTGCCATATCGTGGCCCCGGAACTGAATACCTTATCGACTACGGCACCAAGACACAACAAGATGGCACTCAAAAAGTTACAATATATATAGAATCAGATACCGACCAAGCTAAGCAGGAAGCGCTGAATTGGATTACGAGTCAGAATATTGACCTCAAGACGCTTACTATTGTCTACGAGAGTTTACCGGCCGGCACAAATCCCAATTCGAGCGGTGGCAGTGAATATCAATAGACATTTGGCTGCAACGGAATGATTGTGCTATCGGTAAAACGCCTAACCACCACATCCGCATCGGTAGTTGTTAAAAACGTCTGATATTGCTGCAAAAAACCAGTGAGCGCCCGGCGACGAGCGCCATCAAGTTCACTAAAAACATCATCAAGCAGCAAAAGTGGCGTTTGTTCACGTACCACCTCGATAAGTTGCAGTTCGATAATTTTAAGCGCCAGAAGAGCAGTACGCGTTTCACCTCGCGAGGCATACTCATCAGCAGGTCTGCCATTAAAGGTCACGGTAAAATCTTCGCGATGTGGTCCGTAAGCCGTAAAGCCGCGCACAAAATCTTCGTGCATATGGCTTTCAAGCTTACCTAGTAATTGTGTCTCGTAGTTTTCTAATGGAAACTTAGGTTGATAGGCAATTGCCACGGCAGTAGTAGACTGAGATATATCACTATAGATGCCAGAAAACTTACTGGCTAGTTGCTCACAGAGCTCCGACCGAGCTCGCGTAATAGTGGCCCCGAGCTCGCTTAGTCGTAAATTCCATGGGAACAGTTCTTGCGTTGATGGCTGGTGAGCCTTTTTTAGCAGAGCATTTCGTTGAGCAAGCGTTCGTCGATAGTTACGCCGATACACCGAAAAACCAGGCATCGTTTGCTCTAAAATATCGTCGAGATAATCTCGTCGCAATTGCGGAGCACCGTGAAGCAACTGCAAGTGATTGGGCTCAAATAATACCACTGGCAAAGTATGCTGTAATGTTAAACGCTGATACATCTTGCCACCAAGCTCATACGCTTTTGTTTGACGAGGTATTGTTGCAAACTTGACTGTCCGCACAATATCCTCTGGCTCTAGACGTGCATCTAATCGGAACCAATCGGCATCAAACTGCAGCAGATCAGCATCGTTTACACGATACGAGCTACCAAGCGCCAGCACTAATATTGCCTCGAGTAGGTTAGTTTTACCGCTACCATTGGGCCCAACTATAATATTAACTCCCGAACCAAACTCAAACGAAGCGTCTGCATACGAACGGAACTGTTGTAGTCGCAGGTTGGTAATCATACCCGTATTATAAAGGGAAACGAGCCAGCTAACTCTTAAGTGGCATAATGATGTGTAGATAATCGTCCGATTCGCCACCCTTGAGCATTACGGCCTCCAACTTGCCATTAAAACCAACCTGCACAGTTTTTGCATCCATGGCCTGCAATGCATCGAGCAAGTATTTTGAGTTAAGCGCAATTGAACCCGAGCCCTTAGCATCAACTGTAAGTGTGGCATTGTTTTCGCCGAGTTGCGAGGCTACAGCGTGTATCCAAATGCTTTCGCTAGGCTCGTCCACGCTCACCACAATACTGCCGGCGCTTTCACGAGCAAACAAGCTTGATACTTTCGTGATATTTACCAGCTCGGCACGCAACATAGTAGCCGTCGTTGCAAAACTAGCTGGGATAAGCTTACGATAATCTGGATAATTCCCTTCGATTAGCCGGGCAACTAGCTCCACATCACCAGCACGGAACTGCACCTGCTGGTCATCATGCTCAACAGTAATATCACCCTCGAAATCATTAATAATTCGTAGCACGTCATGTAGAGCACTCGCCGGAATCAACAGCTTAACTTCTTGCTTAACCTCGGCTAGTCGCTTTTCCGCTAGACGATAGCTATCCGTCGCCGCAATATACAGCACACCGTCAATCGTCTGGAAAAGTACTCCAGTTAGTACTGGCCGACTTTCGTCGTTTGAAGCGGCCATAAGCACCTGCTGTAAAGCCTTTTTGAGTACTGGCCCAGCTATTTTCCAGGTAGTTCCACTTTCTATAGCAGGCATTACCGGGAATTCATCAGCAGCAACACCATTAATTACTGATTTATAGCTATCAGTGGTAATTTTAAGTCGCTGGTCATCTTGCTCTAGCTCAATTACACCACTCGGCAAACCATTAACGAGGTCTTGAAACAATCGAGCAGGGATGGTTAGCGAGCCCTCGCTTTGCACTTGCGCGCCAAGCTGGCATGAGATGGCAATGTCCAGATTCGTAGCTGATACACTTAAGCGGTTGTCATCGATCCGAAGCAACACATTACTTAGGATTGGTAGAGTACCTCGACTACTAGCCACTCGTGCTACTAGGCTAAGTGCTTTGTTCAGATTTTCCTGCGTCACCTTTAGCTTCATATCCACTTATCCTCCATTCCTATTAGTAGATTTTCTTTTATTACCTGTATGGCTCTTATTATTAGTGGTGTGGATAATGGGGAAAAGTCCGACTTACTATCTGTTATCGGACCTATTTTGGCTGGGTAAAACTGCATACAAAACTTGTGCAGGGTGATAGGGAAAAGTGACGTATGTTTCCACTGTGCGGCAAGGGCACCATTGCTAGCTGTTGATAGACGGTGATGTTCGTCCACGGTTACGGCAGATCTAATCGCAGCTTGTCCACAGTTTTTCAACACCAGTGTAGTGTAGGAGTGGGCGAGCAGGGCGCTAGACATACAGGCGCTCCTTGATATCCGCTAGTGCCTGGCGAATATCGGCATCAAGCCGCGACTCTTTCTCGATTTTTTCTACGGAATGGATAGCAGTGGTGTGGTCTTTGCGGCCCAATTCTCGAGCAATCTTAGGAAAACTTAGGTGGAGTTCACTACGCAGCATGTACATAGCAACCTGACGTGGTACTACGATGTCTTTATCGCGCTTTGGCCCAACTATATCTTCTACGCTAACTTGATAATGTCTGGCACAGCGCTCGATGATTTGCCGAGCACTTAAATGTTTAGGTCTGGTTTGGCTGGCACCGAGCAGGCCGGTGGCAATAGCTAGGTTTGGTTCTAGTGCCCGCATTTCACAAAAAGCCAATAGTTGATTGAGTGCACCTTCGAGTTCACGGATGTTAGTGGATACATTAGTGGCTAGGTAATCAACAACATCCGGGGGCAATTGAATATGCTGAAGTTCTGATTTAATTTGCAAAATCGCACAGCGGGTCTCAAAGTCCGGCGTTTGCATATCAATACTCATGCCCCAGACGAAACGACTGCGTAGTCGCTCCTCTAGAGTAGGGATTTCTCTTGGCGGCTTGTCGCTACTAATGATAATTTGCTTGTTGGCCTGATGCAGGGCGTTAAACGTATGGAAGAATTCTTCCTGGATTTTTTCTTTACCAGCTAAGAACTGCACGTCATCAACGATGAGTACATCGGCGCCTCGATAAAAATCGGCAAAATCGGTATTTTTTTTGTAGCGCAAGGCGTCTACGAATTCTTGCACAAACTGCTCGGACGATACATAAACCACGCGTGCTTCCGAGTTGCCAGCCAGTACCGCATTACCCACTGCTTGGATTAAGTGTGTTTTGCCGATACCGACGCCGCCATAGAGAAATAGCGGGTTATATTTAGTGCCAGGGTTAGCGGCGATGGCTTGACAGGCGGCGTAGGCGAGTTCGTTTCCGGAGCCGACTACAAAATTGTCGAAATTGTAACGCTCATTAATACCTTGACGATAAGCGTGAGCAAGGGTGTTGGCGGCTTTGAGTGTAGGCTGGGCTGTCCTTTCGGTAAGCGGGCTTGGGCTAGCGGGCAGGGAAATGGCTTCATCAACTTCGGGGCGGCGGACAACGCTTTGAATTTTATATTCAACAGTGGGTACATTAATGCCGTTTTTATGCAACGTTTCGGTAACTAGATCATTATATTTACGCTCAAGCTGTTGTTTGATGAAGACATTGGGTACGCCAATAATCAGCCTATCATCCTCACGCTTGAGTAGTTGTGTATTTTTAAACCATGTTAAATAGTTGCCACGTGACAAGGTGATCTCAATATCACCGAGTACGGTCTGCCAAAGCTTATCTTGCTCCACGTGTGATCCCTTGTTACCCTTCCAAACCAATAAAACTGTGTATAACTATAGCGCACCTCTAGAGAAGTTTTCCACAATATTTTCTACAACCATTTTGTCAAACGAGGCACCGATACAGAGGGTAGGTTTTCCACAGCCGTGCGCTCCATCTGTTAATCTGTGGAAAACACTTGGAAAAAGGGGGAAAACTTGCTATGATATCCAGCAGTAAAAGGGAAGGGCGGCTGGCCGTAACATCGGTCGGCATGCTATACTTATCCTAAACAACGTTTTTAAGAGAGAATATTGACATGCCAAAACGAACCTATCAACCAAAGAAGCGCCAGCGTTCTAAAGAACATGGCTTTATGAAACGTATGGCTACCCGGGCCGGCCGAGCTGTACTACAGCGCCGTCGCAATAAGGGTCGCGCTCGTCTGACGCACTAGATAGATGGGTATGGGCGACCTTCTTGGTCGTTGGCCCAGATGGGCAAATAAAAGAGGGTTGTGTCTTTACATGATACGTCGTGGTAATCGGTTTCACGGGCGTGGCGCCATTCAACGCCTACAGAGAAACGGGAAATCCGTAAGATTCGGCGCGTTTGCACTACGGTACATGCCAAATAGTAGCCGCGATTCATATAGACTAGCCGTAGTAGTAAGTCGGAAAGTTAGTAAATCTGCAGTAGTACGTAATCGTATCAGACGGCGTGTCTATGAGAATGTTCGTATTTTTTCTGCTACCTTTACGAGGCCAGCAGATATTGTTATTACGGTGTATGATAGCCACGTTGCCGACATGCCACCTGCACAGTTTACGAAAGAAATTACAAAACTAATTACCAAGGCCCAACTAACCGCACATGAACATGCTATAGTGGAACCTAAGGAATAGATCTTACGAACATATGTTTACACATCTTATTGTACAACCACTTTTTAACCTATTAGTACTTATATATGCATTGGTACCAGGTCATAACTTTGGCCTGAGTTTAATTCTTTTTACGGTAATTATTCGTTTATTGATGTGGCCGCTCGTCAAGCGACAATTACGCCAAACAAGACTAATGCGTCAATTGCAACCAGAGCTTAAGCGCATAAAGAAAGAGTCTAAGGGCGACCGGCAAAAAGAGTCGCTAATGATGATGGAGCTCTATAAAGAGTATGGTGTTAACCCGCTAGGTGCGGTGCCAATCCTAATCGTACAACTGTTTATTTTGATTGGTTTGTATAGTGGTTTACGGCGAGTTATTGATAATCCTAAGAATATTGTCGACTTCGCCTACCCTTCTTTGCAACATTTAAGCTGGATTCATCACTTAGCGCACCATATTCAGGATTTTGACAATACTTTCCTTGGCTTCATCAATCTCTCCCGGAGTGCACTTGGACCAAAAGGAACTTTCATTCCCGCACTTGTGCTGGTCATTGGTAGCGCATTTATACAGTTCCTAACTAGTAAGCAGCTGATGCCAGTCGATAAAAACGCACGTAAATTACGTGACATCTTAAAGTCTGCAAGCGATGGTAAGCAAGCTGACCAAGCAGAGGTAAATGCGGCAATAGGTCGTAGCACGCAGTACATTATTCCCTTCATGGTATTTTTATTTACCGTTAACCTACCCGCTGCACTTAGCTTGTATTGGTTAACTGGCGGGATAGCTGCCTATATTCAGCAAGCAATTGTGTTGCGCCAAGACCAAGGAGATATGGAAAAGATAGCCGGTGGCAAGCAAAGCAAAGATGTTTCTAAAATTGTAGAAGCAGAGGTGGTATCTGAGACTAAAGCCAAAAGGCCTGCTAAGAAGAAAGCGACCGCTAAGCGGAGAAAACGATGAATTGCCCACCATTTGGCACTGTGTCATTTTCTGAACAGTAATGCAGTAGGATACCACGAGCTTATTTAGAATAATACGGGAGATAGAAATGGACACGCTGGAAGACTCAATACAGTTTGCGAAGAAGTATCTGGAAGATTTGCTGTCATTCTTTGGTCTGAATACAGATGTCCATGCTACAAGCGAAGATGGTGAAGTTATTGAACTCAATGTTCCCAGCACTCATCTAAATGGTTTTTTGATTGGCCAACGTGGTGAAACGGTTCGCGCTATGCAGTTTATGACAAGTAACGCCCTTAAAAACAATGGCTATGCAATAACACGTGTTAATGTTGATGTTGCTGAGTATAAAAAACAACGAGCAGATCGTTTAGCCGAAGCCGCAGAAGAATGGGTAAAGCAGGTTCGCGACGCGGGGCAACCATATGAAGTGCGCTCAATGAATGCGGCAGACCGGCGTATAGTGCATAAAGTAGCTGCTGATGCTGGGTTGCTTAGCGAGTCTGTGGGTGAGGGTCGTGATCGTCACATTATTTTAAAACCGGCAGCATAAACGTATATGTCGACCGCCCCTAAGCTTGTATTGCTTGGGGGCGGAACGGGTAGCTTTACTCTGCTTCAGGGCCTAAAGAAACTAACGCCAAATATAACTGCTATTGTTACTATGAGTGATGATGGTGGTTCTACAGGTGTGCTTCGCGACGAGCTAGGTGTTTTACCTCCTGGTGATGTGCGCCAATGCCTGGTTGCTCTCAGTGACACACCCGAAGTGCGTGACCTGTTTAGCTATAGGTTTACCGAAGGTCGGTTTGATGGTCAATCGCTGGGTAATATTATTCTATCTGGCTTAGAGTTGCGCCATGGTAGCTTTTTAAAAGCCATAGAGGTTGCGAGCGATATTTTACACATCTGTGGCTCGGTGGTGCCTGTGACGTTTGATAAACATACACTTGTAGTCTATGACGGTGATGTGACGCATCGCGGTGAACATGTAGTTGATGGTGATGTGCCACTTAGCGCTGATGCAACTGTACACCTTGATCCGGCGCCGTTACTCAATCCAGATGCCGCTAAAGCGGTTGCAGAGGCAGATTTAGTGGTTATTGCACCAGGAAGTTTACATACCTCACTCATACCTCTACTTGCAGTTAAGGGTATGTCTATTGCCCTGTCTGCATCGTCCGCTACGGTGGTTTGGGTGGCGAACCTTATCAATAAACCTCACCAAACTGATGATTGGCACGTTGTTGATTATGTGAAGCAACTAGAGCGTTATGCTGGTGAGGGCCGAATTGATATAGTTCTGTATAACAACCGGCCAATAGAGGCTGACCTTCTGCTTCGCTACGCTCAGGATGGTGAGTATCCAGTGGATACAAGCGCCCAACGCTTTGATGAAATAAATGCCCTCGCAATTGGTGCGCATTTTGTTGCTCCAGAAGTTCCTGCGAAACAAAGGGGCGATACATTGCAGAGAACGCTTATACGCCACGATACCGGCGCTGTTAGTGCGGAAATTAAAAGGCTTCTAGTTAACACGTCTAAACGAAGTATGCAGTAATAGATGCTTTACTATTTCATAACTAAACAGATTTGTGCTTAGACTAAAGACACGTTTCGTAGACGGCTAGTGTTTGTTCGGCCATACGCTGCCAGGAATATTTAGCAGCTTGTATCTTTCCCTTTTCAATTAAATCAGCGCGTAGTACTGGATCATCGACTACCTCGCCAATCTTGATAGCCATGTCAGTTACGTCTAGCGGGTCAAAATAGTGAGCGGCATTGCCGTGAACCTCGGGCAAGCACGTGGCGTTGCTACTGGCAACTGGAGCGCCGTGCACCATCGCTTCTATGCCAGTTAGACTAAAACCTTCGCTTAGAGATGGCATAGCGTACGCTAAACAATGCTCAAGTAGCCAGCGTAGCTGCGCATCACTTACAAAATCGGTAAAGATAACATTAGGAATATGCTCGGCCTGCACTCGTGCCTCATGAAGTTTATAATTCCCGTCTTTTTTGCCTACAAGCACTAGGTATAATTCTGGTCGATCTTTCTGCAGAAGCTTGAATGCGTCTAGTAGTCGGGCGAGATTTTTATGTGGTGTGGGACGACCGGTGTACATAATAAACTTTTTGTCTTCTAGGTCTGATACTGGTAGCGGACTATCTGTAATAAAATCTGCTGATTCTAGGGTAACAGTGATCTTAGCCGGATCAACATGAGTGTAATTAGCGACATCGTTTTTAACGAACTCAGTAGGGGTAATAAGGGCTATTGATTTATGGGCTACTTGCTTATTAAGCCATTTATATATCTGTTGTTTTGTCCAAAAGATCACAAGGTTTTTGGTAGGGTTTCGGAAACGAATAGTAGTTAAATCTTGCATAGTGGTAACTACCTTACCTTTGTACCGAACGGGCTGCTGAACCATTGGAAAATGTACTAAGTCTGCCCTGAGTCCTTTGATTTGCTTAAGGAGCCCAATCTGCTCACCAAAGCTAAATTCTCTGAACAGCGTTTCAATAGTCGTAAAGTTTGGTGCAATCTTTGAGTAGAATTCTAGCCGGTGCGTCTTAGCAAGAATAATGATTTCGTGTTTGGGCTGCAAGTCATGCAAATATTGAATTAATTTATCAACGTAGCGCCCGGTGCTGGTGCCCGATTCCCGTGCGTCTATAACGATTTTACTCATGTACTTTCTTTCCTTTTAAACGCCACCAGCGTGCTCGCAAGTTGCGCAGAGCGCTCGCGTTCGGAGGTAAGTCATGCACTATCATGTTCCATATGTAGCTATTGGCTACTTTCTTATTTTTCTGGATACTATATCGTTCAGGGATTTTTCTAATAACTAAATATGTTGCCGCTAATGTTCCTTTTAGTGCTGGCCAGAACTGGCCACGGGTTGTTGCCCTTCCAAAGAACATCATTTGTGCAAATAAAAGACGCCAACCAACTGTCCATAAGTATTGTCTCGGTACGTTTTTAAACCAGATAAGTGGTAGATTCTTCATAGTCTGATATGTGTAAAAACCCTTGATACGGCCACCGGTCATACCAATATGATGATATACGACTGAGGTGGGTACGAATGCTACTTTCCAGCCGGCTAATTGCAAGCGGAAGCTAAGGTCCACATCTTCGTAATAGGCAAAAAAATCTTCATCTAGCAGACCAACGCTTTTTAATGATTTAACGCGATACAAGCTAGCGGCACCGCTTGCTGCAAAAATAGTTCGATCTTGGTCGTATCTGTTTAGGTCGTATTCACGGCGACCACGAGGATATGCTAATCCCCAAACAGTGTAATACTCGCCCGTACTGTCTAGCCGTTCTTTGTCGCCGGCAATAACCTTACAGGCGGCAACGCCAATACGCGGATTTGCATCAAGGTATTCTACGAGTTGTTTCAGCCAGCGCTTGTCGGCTACGGCATCATCATTAAATGGAGCGACATATGGGGCATTAAGTTCTATGGCACGTTTAAATCCAGGATTTACGCCGCCGGCGTAGCCAGCATTTATTGCATTACGGATGAGCTCAATGTCGGGAAACTTCGCTTTAACATGCTCGGCTGAACCATCAGTTGAGGCGTTGTCAACGATGATTATATATGGTGCAAGACTCTGTTTGACAAGTGACTGTACAGCCGCTAGCAACTCCTCGCCTCCATTTAGGTTTGGAATGACAACAATGGGCTGTCCAGTCTTATACATATTCTTACTATACCGCAATCTTGTATAAGATCTGTCGACTTTCCACTAGGCATTCCCTATAATGAGTTACCAGTAATGAGACTATATCGTCGTGTTTTCTCGAAGCAGAACCGAGCCTTGCTTGCGGAGCTTGTGCGTACTGACTTTAAACTTCGCTATCAGGGATCTTTTTTGGGTTATGCGTGGTCACTATTGCGACCTTTGTTTATGTTTGCCATTCTCTATGTAGTGTTTGTAAAAGCGTTTCCGCTCGGTAAGGGCATTCCCCACTATCCTGTGTATTTATTTATGGGCATTATGCTATGGAACTTCTTTCTAGAGATGAGTGTGCAAGGCTTAGGCTCGATTGTCGGTAGAGGGGATTTAATCAGAAAGATTCGTATCCCACGTTGGATAGTAGTGTTTAGCAGTAGTATATCGGCACTTATAAATTTGGGGCTTAACTTACTCGTCCTGGTCGTATTCATGGCATTCAATCATGTTGATATTATGAGGACAATTATTGTCTTCCCATTGATACTTACTGAAATTTATCTGTTTGCGCTCGGTATATCGCTGCTCCTAGCGGCGTTGTATGTAAAATTCCGTGACATTAGCTATATATGGGATGTAGTGCTGCAGGCGGGCTTTTACTTAACGCCTATTTTGTATCCTCTGTCTAAAGTTAAGAACCTGCTTTTTGAGAAGCTTATTCTGCTAAACCCTATGGCGCAGGCCCTTCAGGATGCACGCTATACGGTCATTAGTCATGACAAGGCAGTTGTAACCACTGCTCGTATATTTGATGGTGGGTGGTACCGACTCATCCCATTCATATTTGTTCTAGTAGTGTTGACTGGAGGTCTTGTGTACTTTAAGGGGCAAGCACGAACCTTTGCGGAGAATATCTAGTGGATAAGGTTGCAATCAAGGTAGATCATATCAGTAAGGCATTTAAATTGCCTCATGAGAGGCAAAGTTCTATTAAGGGCGCATTAATAAATATATTCAAGGGTGGCGTACGTAGTTACGAAACGCAGCACGTATTACAGAATGTGTCATTTGATATTAAAAAAGGCGAGTTTTTTGGAATCGTTGGCAGAAATGGTTCCGGTAAAAGTACGATGCTCAAGATGCTGGCAGGTATCTATATTCCCACAGAGGGTAGCATTACTGTTAATGGAAAATTGACGCCATTTATTGAGCTGGGCGTAGGATTTAATCCAGAACTGACTGGTCGTGAGAATGTGTACCTCAATGGCGCACTGCTTGGGTTTAGCCGCAAGGAAATGAACGCTTTATATGATGATATTGTTGCTTTTGCCGAGTTGGAACGCTTTATGGATCAGAAGCTTAAGAACTACTCATCAGGAATGCAGGTAAGGCTCGCGTTCTCAATCGCAATCAAGGTCCAAACAGATATTCTGTTACTCGATGAGGTATTAGCTGTAGGTGATCAGAATTTCCAGGAGAAATGCTTTGATTACTTTGAGAATATTAAGCGTTCTGATACTACTGTAATATTGATCTCGCATGATGCTAGTGTTATCGAGCGATTCTGTTCACGTGTTGCGATCATAGATCGCGGTAAACTGGTAAATATTGGCCCGGCTAAAGAGATGGTACTACAGTATGGGGCGATTATGGCCGAAGAACAGTATGAACAGGGTTTCGCGCAAGATAAGGGTAAGCGGCAGGGTAACGGTGCGCTGACCCTCAAAAACATACGGGTAACCGATGCCTCGGGTAAAACGTGCCATTCGCTGCAGGCTAGTGAACGGTTTGCGATTATGGCTGACTATGTGCTAAATACCAAGCTTTCCGATGAGGTAATTGTTGGTGTGGATATAATCGATCATGATGGAGACAGTATTTTGGGTCCTAATACGGCAGAATCTCTAAAATCTGGATTACAACTCCAAAAAAGAGGAACTATCGCAGCCTCGTTTGACATGAACCCTTTAAGCCCGGGTATGTATAGTATCACTGTCGGCGTGTTTAATAAGCGAGCGACATATGCCTATGACCTTATAGAAGGTGCTGTGCGTTTTAAGATAATTGGAGAAAGGCGACATGGCAAAATTTATATTGAACCTCGATGGACCATTAGTTAGCCTACCGACCAAGATTCAGGAATATCCGTTTGATCATGTGACTAGGTATCGAATAATCGCAGAAATCATTGTTCGCTATGAAAAATATATGGGTCATAAACCACGAAATATTCTTGATGTTGGTGGTCTTGGCTCGTTTTTAGATCAGATCATTGATGTTCCCATTACAATTCTTGATAGTGAAGCAGATAATTCTGGTAACGAGCAGCAGGGTGATGGTAGTCATATGACTACCATTGCGGATGGTAGCTACGACATTGTTATTACTAGTGATACGTTGGAACACATTCCACGCAGTGACCGCAAGTTATTTATAAAAGAACTCTTTCGAGTGAGTAATGACCTAGTTATTTTGTGCGCGCCATTTGGTGATCACGGTGCAGCCAAGAAGGAAACGCTGGTGCAGCGGGTATATAGTTCGCTGTTCAATCATCCACATCGTTGGTTGCAAGAGCATGATGACCTCAGAATTCCAACTGAGACAGAAACACTCCCGGAGATTGAAAAATATGCTAAATCTGTAGCGATGGTTCGGCATAATGATGTTGTGCTGTGGGCCGACCTGATGACGGCTGCGCTACTGGCGCATGATATTGGTGTATCTGAGATAAGTAAGGCTGCGCTTAAGCTCAACAAGTTCTATAATAACGAGCTAATGTTCAAAGACTTTACCGACAAGAATTATCGTACGTTTTTTGTAGCATCCAAACAACACGAGATAGACTACTCACTACCTAAAAGCACCATTGGTTATGATGATCGAGCAAAGCTTAACGAGCTACTAGCAGATTTTCATATAGCAGTGTTTGAACACAAGGAGCAATTGCCGGGAATACGCGAAAAGCTTCACGAACAAGCGAGAGAGGTAGATCGCTTAGCAAGCGCTTACGAACAAGTTATATATTCTAAGACCTGGCGCTATACACAATCTGCGAGGTCAGCATTAAGAACCGCACGTAAAACAATAGGTAAACGGCAGCATATGGATGGAAAGGGATAATGAGTATGAAAGAGAAGTCAGTAGGCAGTTATCTAAAAAAAGCACGTACTGTCGTGCAAAAAGAGGGTGTATTGCAGGTGCTGATTATTTCGCTCCAGAAGCTCCAAAAATCGCAGTACAAAAAAGGTAGCCGCAAATTTGACATCATGTACAGCTCCTTGGCGGCAACCGAGGACATCATGAATTTGCGGATGGGGTCATATAAACCGCCAAAACCAAAAGGGAAAAAGCCGCCCTATACGATTAACTGGGTAATGTCGCCGCCGCGTGGTGGTGGTGGACATCAGAATATCTTTAGATTTATAGATCACCTGGACGCACAGGGGCATAAAAACAATGTGTATCTATATAGCACAATTGATTTTTTGACAGTCGAACAGGTGCGGCAAAACATCAGTTCATATAGTAAAGCTAAAAATGTGACCATCCAATGGTTGGATGCAAATGGCATGAAACCTGCTGACGCAGTGTTTGCAACTGGGTGGGAAACCGCCTATCCAGTTATGAACGCCAAGACTGATGCGCAGAAACTGTATTTTGTACAGGACTTTGAACCATACTTTTATCCCGTTGGTAGTGACTATGTGTTAGCGGAAAACACTTATCGTTTTGGATTTCACGGTGTTACGGCTGGCAAATGGCTGGCTGGCAAGCTGAATAGCGATTATGGTATGACTTGTGACAGCTATGATTTTGGCGCTGACCCCGGTGTCTATTCGTTCAAGAATAAGGGTGAACGAAAAAAGGTTTTTTTCTATGCTCGTCCGGTAACTACTCGACGCGGTTTTGAGCTAGGCATCATGACGCTTATCAAGTTTCATGAGCTAAAACCTGATTATGAGATTGTGCTAGCGGGCTGGGATGTATCAGAATTCAACATCCCATTCCCATATACTAATCTCAAAGCATTACCGATCAGTGCGCTAAATGATGTGTATAACGAGTGCGCTGCCGCATTGGTCATTTCATTGACTAACATGTCACTTTTGCCGCTAGAATTGCTGGCAGCTGGTACTATTCCAGTAGTAAATAATGGTAAAAATAATAGCGAAGTAAGTTCCCTGTCGTTTATTAAATATGCCGAACCAACACCGGATAGCCTGGCGTATGCACTCAAAGAGACTGTCGACCGAAGCAACCTGCCCGCCTATGCGGCAAAAGCTGCTGAGAGTGCTAAGCTGCTCGGTTGGGATGTGTCATGCAAGAAATTTGAAGAAGTCGTAGAGAGGCAGATACATGGCTAAATGTTTAGTACTCGGCGCAAATGGTTTTATCGGAAGTCATTTAGTGGACTCACTAATAGAAAAGGGTCACAGTATTCGTGCATTCGATCGATTTGGCGATAGTCGGCGCCGATTTAATGATCATGACCACATTGAAGTGGTTGACGGGAACTTCTTGAATCGAGACGATCTTAAGAATGCATTGAATGGTGTAGAGTATGTGTTTCATTTCATTTCTACCACGACGCCTATAACTGCCGAAAATGATCCGGTTACGGATATAACAACCAATATCAGTATGAGTGTTGAGCTGCTGCAAGAGTGTGTGGCGGCTAATGTGCAACGGGTTATTTTTGCGTCTACCGGCGGTGCTATATATGGTGAATACACTGATGGCCGTTTGCTCTCAGAAGATACCATGCCGTTGCCGATCTCCCCTTATGCTATTGGCAAGCTGACTATCGAAAACTATCTACGGTACTTTAGGGTGAAGCACGGTCTAGATTCGATTACTGTACGAATATCAAATCCGTATGGTGAGCGACAGCCAGTTGGACGCAAACAAGGGGTGATACCAATATTCTTGGAAAGGATTTATGATGATCAACCCGTCACCGTACTTGGTGATGGTTCAATGGTGCGCGACTATGTGTATGTAAAAGATGTAGCTAATATTATTGCGCAGATCTTCGATAAGGATCATCGGCAAGGTGTATATAATCTCGGTAGTGGTAAAGGCGAGAGTATAAACGAGCTGGTTGACGCTATGCAACAACTAACTGGTAAGACAGTGATGCGTGAAACGCTACCCGTACCGTCAACATTTGTAAAAAGGGTTGTGCTAGATACCACCGCTTTACAGCGAGATTTTAGTGTTGCTGCGCAAACCAGGCTGGCGGATGGCTTGAAGAAGACCTGGCAATATATATGTGCACATAACGAAGCAGAGAAAAAATAGTGAGCAAACCCAAATATGATGCAACGATTGCTATTCCTACCTGGAATGGTGAAGAGTATCTAAAGCAAATAATTGACGCTGTCATGACACAGAAAACCGAGCATAGCTATGAGCTGTTGATTGTTGATTCTGGCTCCAAAGATAACACGCTTACTATTGTTCATGAAAATATGCGTCGCCACAAGAATATCCGGCTACATGAGATCCCTAATAGTGAGTTTGGACATGGTAAGACTCGTAATTTAATGGCTCACATGGCTCAAGGAAAGTATGTCGTGTACCTTAGCCATGATGCTATACCAGCGCATGATCACTGGCTTGATGAAATGCTAGCTCCATTCGAATTGAGTGACCGAGTTGTGGGTGTGATGGGCAAACAGGAGCCACGTCCGTACTGTATTCCGATGCTCAAATACGAAATTCGTGCAGTGTTTGGCAACTTTGGCCCGGATTTTGGTACCACCTTGTTTTATAAGGGAGATTTTATAACAAATGACGGTATATATGATGCCGTCCGTTTCTATTCTGATGTCAACTCAGCAGCGCCGCGTGATTTTTTAGTTAGCAAGATTTCGTATAGAGACGTTCCGTATGCTGAAGACCAGTTATATGGTCAGGATGTAATCGAAGCAGGCTACCTAAAGGCATACGCTTCGCGTGGCATGGTGGTGCATTCTAATGATTTACTACTCAAAGATTATAAAAAACGCATGTTTGATGAAGTAATGGGATTGCGTGTAACCGGCAAGTCACCCGCATTGCCAAGCCGTGGTGCTGTTATTAAGATGATACTAAAAGGTAGTTTGCGCGACATGGTACGTATCAGTAGGGATGGCCAGTATAGCGTTAAGCGTAAGTTGTATTGGTATGCGGTAAATCCATTGTTTCATATTGAGAAATGGCGGGGTGTTCGTTTGGCTATGCTAACTGACATGAATGACAAAAGGCTAGCTGCTAAATATTCACTGGAGAAAACGCGAAAGCAGGACTAGTACATTGTAAAAAACGCCAAAAGAGGTTATGCTTTAGTGTAGTTTGCGTTAAAATAAAAAGTGTACCTAGTATGACGAAAAAAGCCCTCATTATTTTTATTAGTATTGTCGTTCTCGCCGGTCTAGTAGGCGGTGGAGCTGCTCTAGTCAAAAACCGGGGTAACAACAAAGAGAAACAGTCGAATGTTATTGATCAAAAAAAGAATGCACCAATACAGACTTCTCGGCAGGCTGCTCAAAATAACCAGCCCGCACAGAATGTGCCCGTTTCTACCACGCTGAGTGTGAGCAATGTACAGGCAAGCGAACAAGGTAACGTCGTTAGTGCGACTGCTAGTATCGGCGGTAGCAAAGATGCGTCTAGCGACTGTGTGTTTACCTTTTCGAATGATCTCGCAAAACCAGTGGTGCGCCAGGTAACGCCGTCTGGTACTGCCCCAAACCTTACATGTAGTGCGACTATAAATAATGTTGAATTTTCGGTTGTCGGTAGCTGGAAGCTGACCGTCAATTACTACAATAATGGCGAGCAGGCGAACGGTACTACCGACGTAACGATTAATTGATGCTAGAGTAGTATGAAAAAGCTTACGATCAGAATTTTCAGTCTTACGTTACTAGGGCTGTTGGTAGTTAGTATCTTAATTCCGGCTCAGCAGAATGTGAGCGCTGCTTATGCGCCTGATTTTCAAGCCGGTAATATCATTGGTGACTCGCAGTTCTTTGATAGCGGTGCTATGAATGCTGATCAGATACAGGCATTTTTAACTAGTCAGGTTCCCAACTGCGATACATGGGGTACTCAGACTTCTGAATATGGCGGCGGTACCCGTGCGCAATATGGGGCAGCGCGTGGGTATCCTGCACCATACATCTGTTTGAAAAACTACATAGAAAATCCTACTACGCATGCTAACAACCTTGGCGGAGTAGCTCCAGATGGTGGATGGAGTGCTGCGCAAATCATTGCAAACGCAGCCGTTTCTTACGGTGTTAATCCCAAAGCTTTACTGGTAACAATCCAAAAGGAAAGCGCGCTTGTAAATGATACTTGGCCGTTCCCAAGTCAGTACAAGACAGCGATGGGTTATGGCTGTCCTGATAGCGCACCATGCGACTCGCAATATTACGGTTTCTTTAATCAAGTGACAAACGCTGCGCGTCAGTTTCATCAGTACGCCACTAATCCTGCCAGCTATCGGTATAAAGCGGGTCAGACCAATGCTATTTTGTATAGCCCTAATGCTTCTTGCGGGTCGAGCGGTGTCTTTTTGCAAAATCAGGCTACGGCAGGACTCTATAACTACACGCCATATCAGCCAGACCCTGCAGCGCTCAGTAACCTGTATGGTAATACTGGAGACTCATGTAGCTCGTTCGGTAACCGTAACTTCTGGCGTTTGTATACTGATTGGTTTGGTTCAACATCGGGTAGTGACCTAGTGCGGACTGTAAATGATGCGACGGTGTATCTAGTAAGTGGCGCGAATAAATATCCAATTGCAGATGGTAATTTATTGAACGACTTTAGCCCAATTGGCAAGCAGGTACAGTTTGTTAGTGATGCATTTATGAGTAGCCATACGACAGGCCCGCTACTAGGTCATATGGTCGGGTCACCTGGCGGTACGTTGTATTTTGTAAATGCTGGGATTAAGCTACCGTTTACGAGCTGTGATCAAGTGGTGGCATATGGATATAGCTGCGGCGCAGTCAATTATCTGACCGACGGTCAATTGGGCAATCTGGCGTCTGGTCCGGCGATGACCTCTCTGTACAAGACCACGAGTGGCAAAGAGTTCTATATAGTAGGTGGCACTAAACGTGAAGTTTTTGATCAGCAATCACTGACTGCTGCTAATATCAGCGATGGCGCTAATATGCTATTGGAGGGGGGATTGGCTTATCTTGCGTATGGACCACCGGTTATACGGGCCGATGTTCTTGTGGGTGATCGTGGCACAGGCCAGCAATTTGTGTATAGCAACGCCACTTATTTGCCAGTGCAGAGTAGCATAGCAAATCTAACATACATTAGCGGCTTGCCGAACGCTTTACTAGACGACACATCTATACCTGTCGGGCAGCGTACAGCTAACGCATCTGGCTTTATATCAGACCCGACCGGTGCTGCTAAGTATATTCTAATGAACTCAGGCAAGGTTCAACTTACTAACCCATCGGCTTGGAATGTTAGCTATAGTCCTGTTTCTACAAATTTGCTATCCACTATCCCTAACGCTACTGATCCTATAAATAATCAACTATTGAAGTCATCAAATGACGCAACTGTCTATTACGTTACTGGCGGACAGAAGCGGCCAATTTCTAGTTGGGCCGATCTGGTAGGACTAAATGTAACACCGTTTGCTATTAATGTCATACCGACCTCAGAGCTCAATGCTATTACTACGGGTAAGGTAATATTTGCTTCTGGTCGTTTAGTGAAATCTGTGACATCTGCCACGGTGTATGTAACCGAGAGCAACAATACATTACTTCCGATAACAAGTTTTGTGTTTCCGCAAGATATGGGTATCCCCTTGTCAGTTGCCACTATGCCTGACAGTGATTTGCAGTCGTATACAATTGCTAATGCAGTTCGAACAGAAATAAGTTGTTCTGGTGTGAACTATGTAGGTGTAGATGGCAAGCTGTATGTGGTTGATAGTACTGCCATGACAACCTATGGCTTGAATCCATCTGACTTCTTAGATACCGGCACTATGTGTGACAATCTCTCAAAGAGTACACAGCCACTCGGCTTATTTGTACATGTAGGCACTGGCACTATATATTACGTTTCCGGGGGGTCTAAGCGGGCAATTGTAGGCTATAACACATACCTTGCTCATGGTGGTAATAGCAGTAACACGCTCTTAAGTAGCGATTATTTCGCTTCGCTTATACCGACAGGACAAAATCTTACACAGTAATGGGCGAAGCTGCTAAAATGATACCCAATGCGCTTAACTAAAATCCAAGGTTGGTATCAAAAAATAAGCCCAGTACGTTTCTTTATAATTGCAGCGGCTGCTTCAGGGTTACTGTTTATGGCGCTGACACCTCCGTTCCAAACTCCTGATGAACCGGTACATTTTTTGCGCGCTTACCAAATATCAGAATTTAATTTCACCGTTGATAGAATTCCCGGTGGCTATGGTGGCAAACTACCCTCATCTTTGGGGAGTACTATAGATCTTACGGCAAATCATCCTTCCCTTAGTTTCTGGCCAAATCAAAAGTACAATGAGCGTAAAACCGTTGTAGCGCTTCGACAGCGCCTTAAACCTGCTAAAGAAACAAGCTATGACTTTACGAGTACGGCTGGCTATTCACCCATTGTTTATGTCCCTCAATCTCTTAGCATATTGCTTGGCCGCCTATTACGAATGCCGCCGATGGTATTACTTTATCTAGCAAAGCTTGCAAACTTAACTACGTGGATAGTCCTTGGTGTCCTTGCAATTAGATTGATTCCCCGCAAGAAATGGGCTGTAGTTTTTATTGCGCTGCTACCGATGGCAATCTTTCAATCAATTTCGCTTGGTGCGGATGTGATGACGATTGGCTTGGTTATGTTGTTTTTGGCATATATCCTTCATCTATCGGCAGCCGACAAGATCCTGAGTCGTAAGCAGTTGCTACTTTTACTGGCGTTAGCTATAGCGGTAGTGCTAACGAAACAGATCATGTTTGTATTTCTGCCATTGCTGTTTCTTATCCCACTCCGTTTATTTAGCGCTACGAAGCATCGCTACAGTAAGCTAGCACTTCTTATTGGTGTGCCACTTATTGTATATACTGGATGGAGTCTGGTGAATCATATTAGCACTGCGGGTAAAATGCCCAATGGCGCTGTCCCAGCAAGCCAGATACATTTCATACTTCATAATCCATGGAGCTTTATAAATGTGTTGTGGAATACCTACTTCTTTACCTGGGGAGATACAATAACGCGATCATTTATCGGTTCGTTTGGCTGGGTTGATGCGCCGCTAGCTGAATGGATTGTCGCGGCAGGTTATGCGGCAATGGGATTTGTACTAGCTGCATCGTATAAGGCAGAGCAGGTTCGTCAGTGGTTCAGCCGGGGACAGAAGCTCCTTATCCTTACTGTTGGCGTGTTGTATTGGTTAGCCACAAGCGCGGCATTATATGTATATTACAGTCCCGTTGGTTTTAAAATTATCGTTGGATTACAAGGCAGATATTTTCTGCCAGTCTTACCTCTTGCCGTGCTGTTACTGTACGGTAAGCAGGTAGTAGTCACTGAGCGTCTCTATAAGAAGATTGCAGTATATGCGCCAATCTTCTTGCTCACCGCAAGTGCCATAACGATATACGTTCGGTATTACATAAATAACGTGTAACGTGAATAGCGCATAGAAGCAGTCCTGTCACAATGCCTAAATAGTACACGCTAGCCACTGTTCGTATTTTTTGGCGCTATATTGTAACATTTGCATTCTTAACAGAAATAAGAACACGGAAGACAATTGTCAGCTATAATGTGTCCAGATAAGGAGGATAACAGGTGATTACTATTGCCGCCCCAGAAATAGGTCCTGAAGAGATTGGCGCAGTTAACGAAGTGCTCAAATCGGGAATGCTTGCTCAAGGGCCAAAAGTAGCAGAATTTGAGTCGGCATTTGCGGCGTTCTGTGGTACTAAGTATGCACTGGCCGTCAATAGTGGCACGGCAGCAATCCATGCAGCATTGTTTGCGGCTGGCGTAGGGCCAGGCGATGAAGTGATAACAACCCCTTTTAGCTTCATTGCTACTATAAACCCAATTCTTATGGTTGGTGCTAAGCCAGTTCTTGTTGATATTGATCCCTTAACATTTAATATAGATCCGGCACAGATTGAAGCAAAAATTACCAGTGCGACCAAAGCAATCATCCCGGTCTACCTCTATGGTCAGGTCTGTGATTATGATGCTATTGATCGCATAGCTAAAAAGCATAGCTTAGTGGTTATTGAAGATGCCTGCCAGGCTGTAGGGGCTACCTACGAAGGGAAAAAAGCCGGTGCGCTTGGTACTATGGGCTGTTTTTCGCTCTATGCTACTAAAAATATTATGTGTGGCGAGGGTGGTGTTATTACTACTGATGATGAAGCATTGGCTGTTGCCATTAAGCAATTCCGTCAGCATGGTATGAGCGGTACCTATCAGTATGAACATATAGGATATAATTACCGGCTGTCAGATTTACATGCGGCAATTGCCGTTGAACAGCTCAAAAAATGCGACTCATTTAACAAGCATCGCCAGGAAAATGCAGCGCAATTTGATGTAGGGCTGGCAGACGTGCCTGGTTTAGTCCTTCCTACTACTATTCCCGGTCGTACACACGTATATCATCAATATACACTCCGTATACAAGCTACTTTTGGCGTGAACCGACAAGAATTTGTCGATGCTCTTCGGGAGCGGGGGGTTGGTGTGGGAGTATATTATCCGCAACCACTGCACATGATTCCACACATAGCCCGTTTTGGCTACAAAAAAGGCGATTTTCCTGAAGCTGAGAAAGCCGCACAAGAGGTGGTGTCATTGCCGGTACATCCAAAGGTATCGGCTGATGATATCAAGACAATACTTACGACTATTAAGGAAATCGCACATGCCTAGTATGCAAAAGGTGCGCACTGCTGTAATTGGTGGTGGTAATATGGGTAAGAATCATTTGCGTAACTACTTCTTATTGCCTGAAACAGACCTTTTAGGACTTGCTGATATAAACCCGGACACTAAGAAGCTGGCTGATGAATATAAGGCGAAGTTCTACACTGACTACAAGCAGATGTTGGATGAGTTGCAGCCTGAGGCGGTGTCAGTTGTAGTACCAACGCCTTTTCATATTGAAGTTGCGACTGAGGTTATGAATCGCGGCATTCATTGTTTATTAGAGAAGCCAATAGCTAGCACGGTTAAAGAAGCGGATACGCTCATCAATCTGGCGGCAAAGAAAGGAGTAGTGTTTACTGTTGGACATATAGAACACTACAATCCAGTCGTCAGGAAATTAAAAAAGATGGTAGACGCTGGAAAGCTCGGTACTATAACCTCTATTGTCGCTAAGCGAGTTGGCGGCTTTCCAGCCGTAGAGCCTAAGACGGATGTAATTATTGATCTAGCAGTACATGATATTGGCATCATAAGCTTTATTTTAGGGCAACAGCCTAAAGTCATTCATAGCCATGGCTCGCGTACTCACCATTCCCGTGAAGTTGACGCTGCGGAGATTCTTATGGACTATGGCCATGCATCTGGATTTGTCCAAGCAAATTGGTTAACTCCAGTCAAAATTCGAACTATCGCCATCACAGGTTCTGCGGGCTATGTAGAAGGCAATTATATCACTCAGGAATTAGAGTATTACGAACATAATATGCATCAGGTGGCTGATGGCTTCTCAAATTTTGTGGCAGGTGTAGGTGAACCAGAACGGAGCATTATTAAAGTTGATTTTGAGGAGCCTTTAGCGTTGGAGCTGAAATCCTTCGCAGCAGCCATCAGGGGTGAGAAAGATGTTCCATTAGTGTCTGCTCAGGAGGCGCGTGAAGCTCTCTATCTTGCGCTTGAATCAGTAAAGGCTTATAAAGGCTAACCTCCTATGAAGTTACTATCGTTTTCTGCTTCTTTTCATGACTATGAACTAGACCTCAACTATTACCATGGTAAGGATATTATTCATGAAGGCTGCTTATTGAGAATTGACCCCGAGTATTCTTGGGAACGCATAAATGGCAAAATTCGTAATAAGATCCGTAAGGCCCAAAAGCTCGACACTGTTATTAAGCGAGTGAAGGGTACGCCTGAAGAAATCAAGCAGTTCCGTACGGTATGGTTCGATGCAAATGACGAGACATTGCCACAGAGCCTCGAAAAAGATGAAGTCATGTATTTGACGTACTTGAACGATGAGTTAGTAGGTGGTTTGATACTTACACCAAGCAGCCCAACAGTACTCTATATGCACAATCTAGGCAGTAGTCAATTGGGTAAACGTGAAAACATCCCGGCACTTACTCTATGGCATGCGGTCGAAGACTTGAAAGACACAAAGTGGGAGTATATTGACGTTGGGGTGAGCTTTCGCCCAACTCTTTATAATTTCTTTAAAAACTGGCAAACTGATTCATACCCAATTATATTCAGTCCACCGCAGATCCTCCCCTCAATAACCTTGAATCCATTTCGTGGATCAGATATTGTGACATACAAAGAAGACGTTGGTACTGAATCTCTTGCACGGTTAAGCGAATACTTTGGTAAGCAGTTCACTGTGCTTCCCGGTGTTTCCTATGCGCTGCGCGCGTTATTGCAACATCTTGCACTTCCGGGCGGCTCCAATGTCGCATTATATAAGACATTTTCAGAAGCGCCTGTTCTGGCGGAGATTACTGCTACCATTGACATGTTCGCAACAATACAGAGTAAGGTCGACGACGACACAAAGGCTGTAGTGGTGGTACACCAGTATGGATATCCATATGAAAAGTTAGATGACCTGAGACGAGAGTGTACCGGGAAAGGGATTCCGCTTATAGAAGTATGTCCTGCGATAAGTGATGGAAAAGGTATTGGGCGGCCTGGCACTGTCAGTGACTATGCGATCTTTAGTTTGCCGCAGATCCTCCCCATGCAATACGGGGCAATAATAAAAGGCCTTGTCATAAGTGACGAAGAAAACTGGGAGAACTACAAACTGCTCGACTATTTTAAGCGTCAGATTATAGCCACTGCTTTAGTGGGTCAGCTTCAAAGGCTTGACGAAGCCAAAGGAGCTCGTCATCATAATTGGCAGTATATAGCTGATTTGTTTCGGCGTGATGGGTTTGAGGTTGTCGATACACTTAGTGAGGTTATATACCCTTGGGTGTTACGTGTGCGGATGTCTGACGCGAAAGCAGCTAGGGACCGTTATGAACAATTTGGCGTCGAGACAGAAGCTACTGACGATATTCTCTGTGTGCCCATACATCAGAATTTGAGCATTGGGGAGCTTGACTATATTTATGGTGTTTTTCGAGGCAAGCTCAATCTGAGTAGTAATTATCAACGAGGCGGTAAAAAGTAGTGAAACATGCCCTCTTTTCTGACCTTCATGCCAGCGAGGTAGGTCTTACTAAGTTGCTTGCCCATCCGGCATTTAAGGGGGCGCATAAGCGTATCTGCTTGGGAGATGTAATCAATGCTCATGATATTACCACTGCGGCAGAGTACTTTGTGCGTGTTAAGGATGCTAGTGATTTAATCTTAAGAGGTAATCACGAGGCTGTACTCACTGGACAGTGTGATATAGCAGTCTTTAACCCTAGAGTTCGCGAAGCGATCAGTAATGCTAAGAAGCAATTAGAGACGGAGAATGGTAGTCTTTTGCAAGAGCTGAGCGCACTTGTTTCTACATATGCACTTGGTGATATGCAGCTAACTCATGGATCTTTCAATACAGCTAACCCATGGAAGCACGTTAGATACACCGAAGATGTACAAGCAGAAGAGGGCTATATGCCATCCAACGTTTGCGTAACGGCACACGGACATATACCATTTATTGCATGGCAAGAAGAGGGTCTCTGGTATTACCAACGTCAACTCTACGATAGTCCCTTCTTACTAAAGCGAGACACCAAGTGGTATGTAAATACCGGTAGTATTTTAGGCTCACGCGAGATGCGTGCATATGAGCGAACGTTCTTGGTGTACGATGATGAAGCTCGCACAGTTACGTTCCATAATTTGGAGGATACATGATAACGGCACTTATAACAGGTATTGGCGGTACGAATTCGATTGCTGTCCTAAAGGCGCTTAATGCATCTTCGGTTCCGCACCGCTCCATCGGCACTGATATAAAAGCATTTAATGCTGGTTCGTGGCTTGTAGATAGCTCACAAATAATTCCCCCAGTCTCAAGTGGGTCTGACTACCTAACTGCTATTAAACAGATTGTTGCCGATAATGATGTGAAAATCATTTTTGCTACCACTGAAACTGAGATTGCTTTTCTGGCTCAGGCTAAAGAGCAATTAGAGCAAGAACAAAAAGTTGTGGTGATGGTTGCAGACAAAGAGATTCTTAAAATCTGCCAAGACAAATATAAGACACAGGTCTTTTTGCGCGAAAATGACTTTATAGACATTCCGACCGCCTTGGCAGACGACAAAGAAGCTGTGCGACAACTTGTGGCACAAGAAGGCTATCCACTTGTACGCAAGCCGCTTGCGGGCTATGGCTCTCGAGGCGTTAGTGTCATTCGTAGTGAAGCAGAGATGCTTGAATACGGATATGAGGCGGAGTATGTGGTACAGAAATACATCGAGGGTGACAGCGGACAGGAATTTGATGAGTATACTGCAGAGGTATTTGTTAATCAAGATGGCTCAATTGCAGGTGGTATTATCATTCAGCGTACACTTATTCGTGGAGAATCAAACAGCGGCAAGGTAGTTCGTGATGAGAAGACGCTAGCATACCTCACGAAAGTAGCGCAGAAGCTTGGTATAAAAGGGCCATGCAACTTCCAATATCGCAAGAGCGAGGGCAAAGCGTATATCTTTGAAATTAACGCTCGCTATTCCGGCACTAGTGCGGTAAGAGCACATTTTGGCTTTAATAATGTCGATCTAGCGCTCAAGAGTTTCGTGCTAGGTGATCACACGACCCTCAAGGCCGAAGATATTACTGAGGGTTACTTTATACGCTATTGGGAAGAAGCGTACGCTTCTGTAGAAGAAATGCAGCAATTCGTTAGAGATGGGCGTATGAGTAATGGCAAATAAAGTTTTGGTTACTGGTGGGAGTGGTTTTTTGGGCAGGAATTTAGTGCAAGAGCTTTCTGAGGGTGATGATGAAGTGTGGTATACATATCGTACGAAGCGGTTAAGAGGCGCGAAAGCGACGCCCATACTACTTGACCTGAATGAAGTACAGCAGTATGACGCCTGTGCAGGAGAGCTGCAACAGATCACCCACTTAGTACACGCAGCAGCCGTCGTAAGGCACGACCAAGGCAATATTCTTGAAGATCTTCACGATCAGATTACCTGTAGCGTGGAGGGTTTTAGTAATCTTTTGCAATACCTGCCGAATTTGCAAAAAGTAGTCTATATTAGCAGTGGCAGTGCTGCCTTATGTGACGCAGATCCTACTTTTTATGGCTTAGGTAAACTACTCATGGAGGGAGTGGTGAGTCGTACGGCTGATGCGCAGCACATTCCGTACGTTTCACTAAGGTTTCCACAATTGTTTGGTCCTGGTGAGCCACACGGCATATTCGTTACCAGATTCTTTCAAGCACTTCAAGAGGGCCAAAAAATCAAACTGGTTAACGACGGTGTAGTGTCAAAAGACGTACTCTATATACAGGATGCAGTTGGAAGTATCTTGCAAGCATTGAGTGGCAAGTCTACTGGTCTATATACAATTACGATGGATCAGTCGTACACTGTAAAAGAAGTCATTGATGAGCTTGCGGTTGCTCTTGGTGTAATGCCGCGAATCGAGCATGTAACTGTTGATGCATCCGAAATAAAAAACAAGAGCTTCCATCTAGAAAGCTCCACAGCTGCTCTTGGATATGAGCTCCGCTATAATTTACATCAGGGAATTAAGGCAATGGTCGAGGATATGAAGAAGTAGCTTATGTATAAAGGCAAAAAAATCGGTGTGTTTGTGCCAGCTTTTAATGAGGAAAATCAACTAGGGTCTGTTCTTGAGACGTTACCCGATTATATTGATATTGCCATTGTCGTTGATGACGCCAGTAAAGACAGAACAGCTGAAGTTGCCAGGAAGTACATTAAACACGATAAGCGGATTATTCTTCACCAGAATGAAGTAAATCAGGGAAATGGTGCCGGCGCTAAATACACTTACCAAAGGCTTGTGGAAATGGGTATGGATATTATTGTGCCAGTTGGTGGGGACGGCCAGACCGAACCGCAGTATATGCCGCGCTTGCTTGATCCAGTTATTGAGGGCAGGTGTGATTTCGCAAAGGGGAACAGGTTTATTGAGCCCGCAGCATACAATAAGATGCCTGCATATCGCTACTGGGGTAATATATTTGTCACAATGATCAACAAGTTTTCTACTGGTTACTACTCAATGTACGATAGTCTAAATGGCTATTATGCGATTACGGCAAGCATGCTCAAGAAACTAAACTTTGACAAATTAGGTGATCGGTACGAATTTGAAAATAGTTTTTGGATACAATTGAATATAGCAAACGCCCGTGGACTAGATGTTTCGATTCCGCCAGTCTACAAAGACGAGAAGTCAAGTATTAAGCTGGGACGTACAGCATTTCGGACGCTAAAAGTACTTTTAAAGGGTTTTGTTGAGCGAATTTTTCATAAATACATACTCTTTAATTTCAGCCCGATCGGATTATTTTACCTTGTGGGCGCGCTATTAACTTTGTTTGGTGTCGTTTTTGGTATAATCGTAGGTATAACGTCAATTGGCCCGGCTACTCCATCAACTGCTACAGTTATGATCGCGGTAGTACCATTCATACTTGGTGTGCAGTTATGGCTGCAAGCCATTGTACTTGATATTCAGGCTGAACCTAAAGCTCTTCCCGAAAAGACCGAACTATAAGTTTATAAGCTCAGTACTATTAGGGCTTCACCTACGAGTACCGCGCGTAGTCTCGGATTGACTTTATGGGGCACAGGAACTTCTCCAGGCCTCTCATGTGCAAGTCTTGGCTCAGTTACGATATCAAGACAGAGTATATCTTTTTGCACATTCAATCCATGGTTTGCGTGTCGGGAATCTCGCCATCAAAAAATAGTGCCTATCAAGCGTATTATTCAGGAAAATCTTTAATCAGTTCTGTAAATATACCGTTAATTGCCGGCCTGTTGTCTACGAAAAAGAGTCGTTCTGGGCAAATACAAGGTGTAAACTCATGAATAACCTGGCGGAAGGGGGAGGATTCGAACCTACGATACCCAAAGGTATAAAAACTACAAGTAGTTTTTTGCTTTAAACCACTCAGCCACCCTTCCGTGGAACTGGTTGATGGATGTAAGCATATCATGCTTTACCTAAAATAGCCACCGATACTCTATGTGGAGTGAATTGTACTCCAGTACCGTTACACGTATACTGACTAACAGATCAATGATGCGTTTATTAGGCCAATTCAAACAACGAATACTGAGTGATAGCTTGTATCGAAATTCCATCTTTTTGATGGCAAGTACTTTTGTAGTTTCTATATCGGGATTTCTGTATTGGGCGTTTGCAGCGCATCTTTATTCTACAAAATTCGTAGGGCTTGCAGCGACACTAGTGGCGGTGTCAAGCGTTGTGATGATACTAAGTACTCTAGGTTACGATAATTCATTCATCCGTTTTTTGCCAAGAGCAAAGAATCGTACCGAGCAGCTTGATAATGGCTTTACTGTTACTACGATTACCTCAGTTGTCGTGAGCTTGATATATATGCTAGGCATACATTTCTTTGTCCCAAAGTTGAATTTTGTGGATAGTACTTTGCTATGGATGGGTTTTTTCGTGTTCTTTATGGTCGTGAACATGCTGAACTTTCTTACCAACTATCCATTTATTGCTGAGCGTATTACTCATGTCGTACTTATTATAAATACTGGTATGGGCATATTACGCTTGATACTACTTTTTGTGTTTGCCAGACTCGGTTTCGTGGGACTGCTACTCTCACACGTACTTGCGCTTTTTGTTGCACTAATCGCTACCTTTTATGCAATGAGACAATACATGCAGTATCGATTTCGTTTACGGCTCAATCTAGGTGAGCTCAAAAAAACATGGAAGTATATATTCAATAGCTATGTTTCAATGGTGTTTCTTACATTGCCAACCTATATTTTGCCTACATTTGTGATAGGCAAATTAGGAGCAGCAAGCGCAGCATATTATTATATTGTTGCTGTAATTATCGCAGCACTTAATGTTATACCAATGGCTACATCTCAGTCACTTTTTGCCGAGGGTGCATGGAGTGATCAGAAACTTAGCAGAGAATTACGCAAAGCGGCCAAAATAACGTACCTATTGACTATTCCAGCTAGTGTAGGGCTCGTGATAATGGGGAAGTTTGTGCTGACTATTTTTGGTGGGAGCTACGCTACCTTTGGGTATCCACTTCTTATTATGCTTGTCGTGGCAGGTGTACCAAAATGCTTGAGCTATCTCTTTAGTACTATTTTGCGCATAGAACATAAAACGGCTCAGGTGGCTGTCATATATGCTGTATATGCCGCTGTTGTGCTCGGAGGCAGTTATTGGGGAATTAAAGATGGTTTAGGCATAGTAACAGTCGGCTGGGCTACTTTAGCTGCAGAAATACTGACAGCATTGCTTTTCTGGCTGACCTATGTACGCCGCGGTAAAATACAGTCGGGTTCAGACGAGGTGCTAGTTCCAACTCTTGTGAACTAGTTTAATTAGTAGACGTAAGTAGGCTTAATAGGTAGCGACCATACCCACTCTTATGCAGCGGCTCGGCAAGCGCACGAAGCTGTTCACTATTGATGAATCCTTCCTGATACGCAACTTCTTCAATGCATCCGATCTTGAATCCAGTGCGTTGCTCAATAACTTCAACAAATTGAGACGCTTGATTCATGCTCTCAAACGTGCCGGTGTCAAGCCAGGCACTGCCACGGCCCATAGTTTGAACTTTGAGTTTGCCACGGCGTAGGCATTCTTCGTTAACTGTGGTAATTTCAAGTTCACCACGGGCACTTGGCTGAATGTTCTTAGCAATTTCTATTACATCGTTGTCATAGAAATATAGACCAACGACTGCGTAGTTGCTCTTGGGCTGTGCCGGTTTTTCTTCAATAGAAATCGCTTGGCGTTGGTTATTAAACTCAACCACACCGTAACGTTCCGGATCGGATACCTGATAGGCAAAAACGATACCACCATCAGGGTTGACACATTTTTTTAGGCTGTTACCGAAGCCGTGACCGTAAAATATGTTGTCACCTAGAACGAGCGCTACTTTATCATTTCCGATGAAATCCTCAGCTATAATAAACGCCTGAGCCAACCCCTCTGGCTTGGGTTGGACTGCATACTCAAAGCGGCAGCCTAATTGTGATCCATCGCCAAGGAGACGCTGAAAGGCTGCAGAATCCTCTGGTGTGGTGATAACTAATATTTCGCGGATGCCAGCCATCATAAGTGTGCTTAATGGATAATAAACCATCGGCTTGTCATAAATGGGCATGAGTTGCTTACTAATGCCTTTGGTAATGGGATATAGACGTGTGCCGGAGCCACCGGCTAAAATGATACCTTTCATTGTGCTAACTCCTTGGTTATGTATGCCCTTAAGTCATCCTGCCAGCCGTTGCTCTCAAATGCTGTGGCCTGTATCTTACTGAGGTCAAGCGTGCTCTGTTGTGGACGAGGTGCAATACCCACTTTACCCTTGTAGTATTCTTCTGTTGTCACATCAGTTACGGTATTCTGTAAGCTTGCAAACCGAAAAATTGTACGAGTTATATCAGCCCATGACATACTTTCGCCTTCGTTGCTGACGTTATAAGTTCCGTAAGGAGCTTTGGTGGTGAGGAGGTGGTTGATAGCGCGTACTAATTCGCTTGTGAACGTTAAGCGACCTATTTGATCGGATACGACACTGGGATTCACGCCTTTATTCCCCAGTTCAAGCATGGTGCGTACAAAGTTCTTTCCGTCGCCAATTACCCAACTTGTACGCAAAACGTAATGTTTGGGTAGTGTGCCGACCACTATGTCAGCAGCTGCCTTCGTTTGGCCATACACACTTAGCGGGCTAAAGAGCTCGGTTTCAGCATGGGGATTCTTTGTGCCATCGAAGACATAGTCGGTTGAGATGTGTACTAAGATTATGTCGTGTGCTTTGGCTACACGAGTAAGATTCCCGACCGCACTTGCATTTACATTCCATGCAGTTATTCGGCCCTCAGGGGTTTCCGCGGCGTCAACATTTGTAAATGCTGCTGCATTTAAGATAACTTTAATGCTACTCCAGTCAAAGTGCGCTACTGAATCGCTGTCAGTGATGTCTAGTTCATCAATGTCGGCGTTTTGGGCACCTGGATATTGAGCTTGCAAAGCAAGCCCCAACTGGCCACGCGCACCTACGATAAAGATTTCTGAGTCCTGCATACTATACCTCCATAGGAGTTACATTTTTCAGTAAGGGATGTCCGGCATCTTTATCGGAAATAAGTGCCTGATCCTTACTAATGGGCCAATTAATGCCAACAGCCGGATCAAAGAGGTTGACAAAAGTGTATTTTGCTTCGGGTGACCAATGAGCATTCACGAGATATGTATAGGTAATGTTCTCATCCAGCGTCTGATAGCCGTTAGCAACGCCACGTGGTACAAAGACAGCTCTACCAGGGTTTAATTCCACCGTATGAGTCTGGCCGAAACTTGCGCCTTTGCGAAGGTCAACCCAGGCACAGAACACGCGGCCGTTAGCAATTGAAATGAACTTTTCCCACGGTTCGGCATGTAGACCTCGTGTAACGCCCCTTTCGACATTGTAGCTGAAGTTGTTTTGCACGACATCGAATGCAGGTAGACCCAACGCTTCCATTTTCTCTTTTTGGTAGTTTTCTTTGAACCATCCGCGATTGTCGCCGTGTACCACTAGGTCTATTTCATATAAACCGGGTATGACAGTTTCGGTAACTTTGAGCTCGCCGCCAAACGTTACGTCGGACATTTAGTTTTTCTCCTTGTTAAACATCTTTTGCAATGCATGTATTCCGGTACGGATATCATCAGCGTGTAGTGCGCTAAAGTCAATGTCGGCCAGCCTGTGCCAATTGGCGTTGGTTATGTCATCACTGGGGTGAAGAGTTTTGCTGCTTTTTAGTCGCGACCAGAACAGAACGTTAACAATTGGTATGATCTCATTTTGATAAGGGTAGGCATCATGAGTACTAGTTAGATAGGTAAGCGGTCCGTAGTCATCATCCTTAAGATCAAGCTCTTCGTTTAGTTCCCGCATAGCACCCTCTTCGAATGATTCTCCGGCATCAAGAAAACCGCCAGGTACGGTAAGCATGCCCTTGTGAGGCTCAATAACCCTGTTGGCAAGTAGGACTTTCTGGTTGTCAGGTGATATAAAAAAGACGCTGACTGTGGGTGAGTTGTTTGCGTATATCATGTGTCCATTAGCACACCTGTAAATATGATTATTATCGTTTTCAAGTTGTTTGCCGCAACGTCTACAGAAAAGCATTTCCATCGCTAGCCCTGTTTTTCTGAAATACTGTCTGCTTGTAGGAATTTAGGAATATAGAGTTTCTCCATGTAGGGCTGCCACCATTCGGGGTTGTTGCGATACCAGTCGACCGTTTTTTGAATGCCCTCAGCAAATGTTACGCTTGGCTTATAGCCGAGCTCGCGTGATAATTTCGTGTAATCTATTGCATAGCGACGGTCATGGCCAGGACGATCAGTGACGAATTTCTTTAAACTATCTGGTTTTCCGGTTATCTCTAGAATAGTGTCAGCAATCTCGATGCCGTTCTTTTCTTCTCCGCCACCGACACAATATGTCTCACCGGCCGTACCATTGTGTAGTATCAGGTCTATGGCACGACAATGATCAAGTACAAATAGATAATCTCGCACGCTTTTGCCGTCGCCGTAGATAGTCAGCGGTTTGTCGTTAAACGCCATAAGTGCAAATACAGGTACAATATTCTCGGGAACTTGGTATGGGCCGTAGTTATTTGAACAGTTTGAAATGGTAACATCCAAGCCATACGTATGGAAGTAGGACCGTACCAAGTGGTCGCTACCTGCTTTAGTGGCAGAATAAGGGCTGCGTGGGTCATATGGCGTATTTTCATCAAAACGATCGGACGTATTAAGTTCTAGGCTGCCAAAAACCTCATCTGTTGACACATGATGGAAACGCTTAATCTTATAATCGCGGCTCAGTCGAAGTAGAATGTTTGTGGCAAGCACATTGCTTTGTACAAACGTGTCTGGATTTTCTATTGAACGATCAACGTTTGTCTCGGCTGCAAAATGCACAACATAGTCCAAGCCGGACTCAAAAATTGGCCGTAGTTTATCCTCTTCAATCAAATCAAACTCATGAAATGAAATGTCGCCAATGATGTCCTTCAGGTTTTCTTTATTACCTTGTTGGTTCAACTTATCGACGACGACGATCTCATAGTCGGGATGGTTCTCGCGCAGGTAATGCACATAGTTACTCCCAATAAATCCGGCCCCGCCAGTTACAAGTATCCTCATCTAATTTATTCTCCCTTGATTAATGCAGTAACTTTACTAACGAGTCGATCCAGTTCTGCCTGTGATTTAGCTTCGGCGTTAAGGCGCATTACCGGTTCGGTATTGCTTGCGCGTACGTTAAGCCAACTGCCATCGCTGAACTCAAATGTTAGGCCATCAAGTTCATCTTGCTTGGCATCTTTGAACGCTTCTTTAAGTCGTGCAAAGACGGTGTCTTTATTAGCGACCTCAAAATTTGTCTCTGAAATAGTAGGATATTTTGTGTATTGTTTGCGTAGTTCTGAGAGTTTCTTTCCTGATAGGCCGGCTACGTAAAGTCCAATGACAGCTGCTATAAGGCCAGAGTCTGCGTAGTAGTTGTCACGGAAATAAAAATGCCCAGAAATTTCACCGCCGAACGGTGCGTTTTGCTCGCGCATAACTTGCTTAATGAACGAATGACCAACGCGTGTACGGACTACTCTACCACCGTTGGCTTCAATAAGTTCAGGTATGGCATGGCTAGAGCGAAGATCGTAAAGGATCGTCGAGCCTGGAAATTTTTGTAGGAAATACTCGGCGAGCATTGCGTTCATGACATTGCCCGAGAGTACGGTGCCGGTTTCGTCAACTAAAAAGGCACGATCGCCGTCGCCATCAAAGGCAATTCCGCCATCAAGCTTCTGTGATTTGATACAGGCTATAAGGTCGGCTAGAGTCTCAAACTTGAGTGGGTTGGCTTCGTGATTTGGGAAAGTGCCGTCAAGCTCAAAGTAGAGTTCTTGAACCTGCCAAGGTACATATGGCTCAAGCTCAGGAAAGATCTTGCCAGCCATACCGTTGCCGGCGTCAACGGCGATATTTAGCTCGTTTAGCCTAGTAACATCTATAAATGAGAGAACATGCGTAATCCAGTCCTCGCTAACATCTTGCTGTTCAATGTTCCCAGGCTGAGGGGCGGATGGTTTGTAGGTACCGCTAATAATGGCATCGCGAATCTCGAAAAGTCCAGAATCTTGGCCAATTGGTCTCGCCTCTTCACGACACAACTTAATGCCGTTATATTTTCCAGGATTGTGGCTAGCAGTGACCATGGCTCCGCCAGCGAGTTTAAGGCTGCCGACTGCGAAGTAAATCATATCACTCGTCACTTCGCCTATATTGATAACTGTACGCCCTTGAGCTTGCAGGCCTGCAATCAGAGCGTCTGCTAGCTCGGCCGAGTCTGGTCGCATGTCACGGCCAACTGCGACAGTGCCCGTTTCGGGCAACCAGTCGGCGAATGCCTTGCCGATAGATTCGGCCACACTAGGAGTGAGCTCAGTGCCCACTTCGCCACGAATATCGTACGCTTTAAATATATTGGTGATAGCATCCACGGGGATTTCTCCTTTGCTTACGTTTCATGCTTTTCATAACCAATGCTAATGCGCATCAGCTCCATCCACAGTACTCTGGAGAGGTCCGAAGTGTCAAATTGTTACGTGCTACACTAGTGCTTATGAAGATTATCGTCACCGCAGGTGGACAGGGAACTAAGATGTGGCCTTCCAGCCGCAAGGACAAACCTAAGCAGTTTCAGCCAATTATTGGAGATATCTCAAGCTACGAGCAGACTATCCTAACACTTCTGAAAGAATTTGCTCCAGAAGACATTTACATTTCAACCAAGCGTAAATTTATCAAATATGTATCCGAGCAATCGCCACAAATTCCACTGAAAAATTATATTGTTGAGCCGGATGCGGCCAAGGACCGTGGCCCGGGAGAAGGTCTAGCGTTCGTGCGCCTTAGCATTGACCATCCAGAGGAACCGTTTTTTATTGTGCAAGCCGATTGCATACGTGAACCAGAAGCAGCATTTTTGAAAATGATTCGCGAGGCAGAAAAGTTGGTGACACAACATAAGCAACTAGTAACGGGCGGCATAAAAGCAACAGGACCAAATATGGGTGTTGATTATTTGAAGCTTGATGGACAGGTTGCTGGCTTTCGCGACGCCTATAAGATCGAGGAATTTCTATTTCGTCGGTCGAACCTAAAAGAAACACGTGAGCTGGTTGAGAATTTCCATGTTGTTGCGCACTGCAACCATATGTGTTGGTATCCTGACCAAATGCTCGAGGCGTATAAACAATATCGCCCTGACTGGCACAAGGCACTTATGAAGATCCGCGAGGCTATGGATAAACCTGGTGAGAACGAGGCCATTGAAGAGATCTATAATGCAATGGAAAAGGGTCCAACCGAAGAAGTGGTGACACATGTTATGAATAGCGGTGACGCGATGGTCATCTTGCTGCCGTACAAGTGGACGGATGTTGGTACATGGGGCTCGGTCTACGATTTTTTTGAAGATGGGATTCAAAACTACGAAGACGGCAACGTTATTACTGTTGACGCTAGGGGTTCGCTCATTAAGACCGACAGCAAAGATAAGCTGATAGCCGTAGCCGGAGTACGCGATATGATTATTGTTGATACAGCCGATGTGCTACTAGTGATACCCAAAGAGCATGCCGATAAGATAAAGGACATCCAAGGCATTCTGACTGAGCGTAGCGAAGACGAATATTTGTAGGGTTTATTTTATAGCTGTCTGACAGGAGACTTGCCTGCAATAACCCGGCTTAAGCCAAAGAATATGACATCAATGCCAACGCTCCACAGCCGAGTAATAATGGTTACGGCAAGTGCCAGTTCCTTGGGCATAATGAGACTAAACAGCACTAGCTGAATGCCTTCGCGTACACCGAGACCACTCGGCGCAAAGACAGCAAGCATGCTAGCGGCACCGGCTAAACTACCGGCACCCATCGCAAACACCATGTTGTGATAGGCCAGACTAGGGTCGATAGCTTTGGCGATAAAAAATAGTGACAGTCCATTAATGACTGCATCGGCCAGATATAACATAGTGCCACGGCTCACAGTTTTGCCTGTGGCTAAGTGTTCGGCTTCGAGCTCCTTGTGTTTAAGCGTGCGGTAGGCGAGACTTACTAGTCGATTGAATATGGTTGGAATTAATACAAAGATACCAATTATTCCAACGACGGCCATAAGCACTTTAAAGCTGTCGCCCAGTACGTCTAGCCGCTTATCAAAGATTAGCAGTGACAATGAAAATACTAGCATGGTAACAATCTGCAAGCCACCTTCTAAGAGCGAACTGACTGCCAGCTTTTGCTTGGGTATGCCGTGCTGTGCCGCAAAATAAATCTTGCCGAGTATCCATGGGGCGGTGCCGGGTATGTAGCGGCCCATCCAGGCTTTGGCATACACGTATATTAGTTGTTTCTGCAGATGTAATTCTTGAGCGCCGAGGCTTTTTAGTATTACAAACCAGGTAAATGTGCCTACGTAGTTCTTGATGACTCCCAAAATACTTGCAAGTAGTAAATACCACCAGCTGAGATGTACATGTGCAAGCTTAGAAAAGTCGACACTGTGTAGATATAGGACTAGGAATAGTACTAAAAGGCTATAAAAAATAAGTGGTACGGCGCGAGCAGCGATTTTCCTTAGGGCCGTTGGCCGCAACAGAGCATTCATGACCTCATTCTACACTAAAGTAACAGTGCTACGGGGTAATTTGTTACAATGAGCCAGACGAAGGAATCTGTATATGCGCATACTATTTGTTACTCGTAAATATCCACCAAGTACTGGAGGTATGGAGACTGTCGCATATGAGCTGTATATGGCTCTAGCTGCTAATAAGGACAACAGGGTAACGCTTGTAAAATGGGGTGGTTCTAACAACTGGCTGCCCATTGTGTACCCATGGCTATTTATTTGGGCTTTGATGGCAGGTATACGTGAGAGACCAGATGTTATTTACCTGCAAGACGGCATAATGGGCCCACTCGGGCTGCTACTTAAATGGTGTTTGCGTCGTCCTACGCTGATGACGATTCATGGCAAGGAGGTTACGTTTAATAACCCGGTATATAGAGCGATAGTATTGCCCTGTATAAAACGCCAAGGTTCGCTAGTGGCGATAAGCAGGGATACAGAACACACGCTTAAACGAACTTTTTCAAAAACTGACACCGTACTTATCCCCAATGGTGTGAACGACGATTACTACGCATCAGGTGAGTCAAAAGAGCAACATCGGATAGTGGCAGACATAGTTGGCATGAGTGTAGATGAACTGGATCAGCATCATCTTATTCTTACGGTCGGTAGGCTAGTTCGGCGCAAAGGGGTATTGTGGTTTATCGAAAACGCATTAGCCGACCTTATTAAGGTAGACCCATCGGTGCTATATCTTGTTTCGGGCGACGGTAAGGACCGCGAAGCTATAGAAACAGCAATTACTACCCATAAGCTTAGGAATCATGTAAAAATGCTTGGTCGTACGACTGATACTGTCAAAGCTGCACTCTACAATGTGTCTGACATATTTCTGATGCCCAACATTCCTGTCTCTCATGATATGGAAGGTCTTGGTATGGTGGCGCTAGAGGCCGCCACATGCGGTACGCTTGTAGTCGCTAGTAACTTAGAGGGTATTCCAGATGCCATTCAAGATGGTAAGAATGGCATGTTGTTTAAGCCTAATGATGCTTCTGGGCTTGTGCGTACGCTCAAGCGTGAACTAAACAAGCGCGGCCTGGCTGCACAAGCAGTACGTGAGTATACATTGGCTCACTATGCGTGGAGCAAGCGTGCTCATGAATATGAATCTGTAATGCAAAAGCTGATAGCTTAGGACCTGCCTGTGGGCATTTTGCTGAGCACGCTTTGAACATATTGTGTTATTTGACGCCGAAAATTCTCCTTTGAAAAGCGTTCGGCAAAAGTAGCTATAGCCGGTGCGCTATAGCGTTCAGGTTTAAAATTCTTCAGAACTTTAGCGAGCGCCTCTGGAGTTTGCTCGGTAAAGAATTCACCGGTTTTGCCCGGAATAACATAGTCGAGTGCGCCACCGCCTTTGTAGGCGATAACGGGCGTCCCTGCTGCTAATGCTTCAACTGCCACGACACCGAAATCATCAAGAACCGGGAAGAGAAAGGCATTTGCACTGCTAAATTCCTGTTCGGCAACCTCGTCGCTTACTTTTCCAAGGAAGGTGATGTCGTGCCCGGCGATTTTGCGCAGGCGAGTATGATCTGGTCCGTCGCCGATAACAGTCAGTAGTTCTTCTGCCTGATTGCATGCTGCAACTGCGATATCGAATCGCTTATAAGGTGTTTGGCGACCAGCTATCAAAAAGCCCTCACGTGGCAAGCGCCGATTTTTGGATTTCTGAAAGCGTTCCATGTAGACAGGTGGATGTATGACTACACTGTCACGTCCGTAATATTTTTTGATCTCGGCTTTAATATGCCGAGAGTTGGCGATGAGATAATCTGGGCGCTGAGCAGCTTTGTAATCCCATTTGCGCAAAGGCGCGACTAGTATGCGCAGGCCAATTCGAGCTAGCCAATCAAATGCGCCAAATCCAGGACGCTCCATGTACTCGTCGTAACGACTCCAATAATAGTGTGTAGGCGCATGGCAGTAGTTAATATGGAGGGTCCCTTCAGGTACGCGAATACCCTTGGCTTCAGCGCCAGAGCTACTAATCACCAAATCGTACTCGGATAGGTCTAGATGTGTAAACCACCAAATGCGCAAGAAAGGGATAAATTTACGAAGTCGCCCGAAGGGCTGGAGCCACCCAGTGCGTACTTGATTATCAAGCCGACTACGCCATTCTTTCGTGCTATACGATGTATAAATAGGAGCATCTGGATAGAGCTGGTGCAGCTGCTCAACAACAAGCTCCGCTCCGCCCCCTACTAACCAGTCCTGTACAATGGCTACTTTAAGCGGACCTTTAGGAGCTATCACTTGTAGCGTTCGCCTTTTCTTAACAAGCGCTCTAATAGCACGCGAATCGTTTTTACAAGGATTGTCAAGTCAAGCCAGAAACTCCAATTCTGCACATAATACAGATCAAGCTTACGCCGTTCTTCGAAGCTGATACCTTGGCGTCCGGAAACAACAGCTAGGCCAGTTAAGCCAGACTTGACACTTAAAATTAGATTTTTTTTGGCATACTGTTCAATTTCGACAGCATCTAACGCGCGTGGTCCCACCATACTTAGCTCGCCGCGAAATACATGCCATAGCTGTGGTAGTTCATCCAGGCTAAGCGCGCGAATGATGCGCCCTACAGGGGTTACGCGGGGGTCATTTGACAACTGGTCGCCGTTCTCACGGTATTCTTTAAGTAGGTCAGGACGACCAAGGCGTGCAAAGCTTTCTTCGGTCGGTACGCAGTACTTTTGGTACATACTACGGAATTTGAGCATTTGTAAATCAGTGCCAAAACGGGTGAGGCGTTTAGTACGATAAAACACTGGTCCGCTCGGGTCGTTAATTTTAATGGCCATGGCTATTAAGAGCCAAAGTGGTGAGCTGAGTATCAGCGCAATGCTACCAAGCGTAATGTCAGTAAGGCGTTTAACGACTCGCCCCCAGCCAAACAGTGCGGTGTGGTGTACAGCTATAACTGGCACTGAACTGCGGAATAATTCAACATCAATATTGCCTACAAACAATTCACTGTTGCCAGGCACGAACCGGTAACCAATATGATGTTCCTGTGCGTATGTCAGAATCTCGGCATTGCGACTTTCGTCGGCATAGAGTTCGGTTTGGATAATGCCATGTAGACCACTTGGCTTGCTGTCTAGATATGCTTTGAATGATGGATATGCAGCGATAGTACGCCCTTCAACTTGTCGCTTATTACCAACTACGGCAACGACTTCATAACCAGAGTGGCGGGTATCGCTCAGTGATTTGATAAGCTCACCGGTCATACCATTAGTACCTACCAGTACGATACGAGTAAGGCCAATATTAAAGCCGAATAGCTCGGTACGTATTAATCGGGCTACGTTGCGAAACAGGACCAAAAAAACAAAGGCCAAAACAAAACCGTATATAGGCACTAACTTAGCGGGAAATATAGGGCTAACACTTATAAAGTTCCAAAAAACTACAAACAGCATGCCAATGAATGAGCCTACTAGCAGTCTGCCAAATTCACTAAAGCGTTTTTCGTAAATATTACTGTCGTAGAGTCCAAGCAAACCAAAAATTAAGAGCCAAAAGGGCAGTAGACCTATAAAGATATAGAAGTAGGTATGGCTACTGATTGGATGGGGAACTGGCACAGAGCTTTGAGCGCGGATAATGAAGGCGCCAATAAAGGCGGCCACAAGTGCTAAAAAATCTCCAATAGCCAAGAAGAGGTTATATACCAGTGATGCATTGCTCTTCATTTATAATGATTGTATCACTTATGAAAAACCGCTTCACCTCTAGCTCTAAAATCGCTGATTATCTTGTGGCGCTTATTTTAGTGCCAGTACCATTCCAGGCATTTTTAACCGTATGGGGCTCGACGTTTTTTGGTCACTACACGGCCTTACGCTTATGGGATGAAGTAATACTCGGTTTTGTATTGGTCATTATCTCTGTATGGCTTCTCCAAGATAAAAAGCTTCGGAAATGGTTTTTTGATAGCGTACTAGTAAGGTTGGTGTTAGCTTACGCCGGACTTAATCTTTTGCTCGGTCTCGTTTCGCTAATAAAAGGGGAAGTTGTTCCAAAGGCGCTCGCCTATGGGCTGCTTGTAAACCTCCGTTTCCTTATCTGGTTTTTAGCTACTCTTCTTGTTGCGCAGCGTTCCTTGTTTTTAAAACGGACTTCATTTGATCTGCTGCTTACTCCGGCGGTGGTAGTGGTTATCTTTGCTAGCTTGCAGTACACAGTGTTACCACATAACTTCCTAGCTCATTTTGGCTACGGCAACGCCACCATTGCACCTATAGAAACCATTAACCACAATAGCCAGTATGTACGGGTGCAGTCCACTTTGCGTGGCGCTAATCCGCTGGGTGCGTATTTAGTTGTTATTTTTTCCGTTATTACTATGCTTTTCTTGCGGGGCCGATATAGACTGTTCTGTGGTCTTCTAGGTCTAGCGGCTTTACTTGCGCTGTATGCCAGTGGTTCGCGTAGTGCTTGGATTGGTGCCTTCCTGAGTTTGATTGTTATTGGCTGGATCCAGGTAAAAAGCAAGCGTACACGGCTATATTTTGGCGCTGCTAGCCTTGCACTATTGATTGTTGTTTTAGGGAGCTATTTAGTTCTGCGCAATAATCCTCGCGTGCAAAATGAATTGCTACACACACAAACGCATTCTGCCAGCAAAGTTAGTTCCAATGCCGCGCACGCCAGTGCTCTTAAGGATGGTCTAAAAGATGTGGTGCACCAGCCGCTCGGGGATGGTCCCGGTACGGCCGGTCCGGCAAGCGTATACAATGGTTCACATCCGGTTCGTATAGCCGAAAACTACTATGTGCAAATTGCCCAAGAGACAGGTTGGCTAGGGCTGGTACTATTCTTAGGGGTCTTATTCCTAGTCGCACAGGAGCTGTATGAAAAGACTAGCGAATCACAACTTGCTATGGCACTGTTTGCGGCTTTTATCGGTGTAGCATTCGTAAACCTGCTCAGCCATGCTTGGACAGATGATACCCTCGCCTATGTGTGGTGGGGATTTGCAGGCATTATGCTTGGTTCTGCTTCGTCAAAGCAGGAGGGGTCGTAAGAAATATGTTTGGCTGGATTTTATCACGGTTATTTAGTGGTTCTGCCAAGTGGGACAAGCACATCAAACAATTTGCTAAATATATGGTAGGTGGCACGCTGTATTTTTGGGTTGGTTATGCGGTTTTTGCACTTTGCTATAGCGGTTTCCATTGGTCGTGGTTCCCTGCAAAAGTTGCTGCTGATGCGATCGGGTGGACCCTTAACTACCTGGTACAGCGGCTCTGGGCCTTTAGTGATCAGGTACATTTAAGCGAGATGCAGCACGCCGGTCGCTATATATTTATTGAAAGTATTGGCTTTGTGCTGGACTATCTACTAATTGGCGGTCTGAATGCTGTCGGGATTACGCCCTATATTGGCTTCTTCATCTCTGCGGCCTTTTTCACAGTATGGTCGTGGCTCTGGTATAAATACTGGGTCTTCCCGGAAAGTGGCGGTAAAAGGCATAGGTGATCTCTAAGTAGATTGCCCTTTTACTCCAGAAGACATTAACTACAAGCGCCGAGTGTTGATTCTCTACACAAACGAGCGTTAAATAAAAGCATGAACGAAAAACAAACAGCAGCTATAGCTGCGCCTACCGAATCAACCGTGCGACCAACAAAAAAACAAAAAGAGCTCTTAGCCTACATAGAGTCGTTTATTGCCGAACATGGGTATAGTCCTAGCTACCGTGAGATTATGAACGGCTTGCAGTATACCTCGGTTGCAACTGTAGCGTTGCATGTTGGAAACCTGATAAAACGTGGACATTTACGGAAACGCGACCACAGTGCTCGATCGCTTGAGGTTGTTACGCCAAGTGGCACGCCTAACGAGACATTGCTAAAAACTAATGGCGTAAAAGATGGTGAAGAAAAGTGGTTAGTGCAAAAAGTAGAGCAGTTCTTTTCTGTAGCGGAAGCCGAGTTAGTACCAACAGATGAGCAATTAGAAAGTATCTATGTGCTATTGGGCGCTTTACGTGTTCTGAATCTTGATGGTGCTGCCCAAAGCTTTATGGAGCGTTTAGGAATCCTCAAAACTCGACAGGCTGAAACGGTCAAGGCTGGTTAAAACTTTATGCGCTAACTAATGTCGGTAGTGTTTGTATACAAAAATACTATATCTAGCGTTTGACTCGCCTGCTACACTACTAGCACCATTAACAATTTAACTGGAACGAGGTGTAATTCCTCGGCTGTGCCGCAACTGTTAAAGCCAGACCCGGTTCTTTAAAGTCTTCCGAGCAGAAGCACGCCGACTATTGTTGGCCTACTGCTGTCGGAGCCGAAAGAGGGGATATGAGCCGAGCAGCCGTATTAAAAACAAGTGTTATTTCTACAGTAGTTATTGCTGCGTTAGGATTTGGGAGTTGGGGGTATATTGCCAACTCACCAAGCCACAAGCTGGATGTGGTAACTAATACACAGCATCAGATTACGCAGCTTAGCTATAAGGGACAAACTGCCCAAAATGCTCTTGCCCTCCTCAAAAAACATACTAGCGTACAGACTAAGCATTACTCGTTTGGCGACCTAGTAACATCTATAGATGGTATAAAAGGCACAGGTCCAAAATACTGGACATTTTATATAAATGGCAAAGAAGCGAGCGTTGGCGCTGGTGCTTATGTCACTCACGGTAAAGACACCTTGATGTGGAAGTTGCAGTAATGAGTGAACAACGGTGGAATGTTAGTCTGGCGTCCTTGCTTATTGTACTAGCGGTCATATTGCGTCTTTTGCCTCATCCAGCCAATTTTGCTCCAGTAACTGCCATTGCCCTATTCGGCGGTTCAGTGCTGCCGCGTAAATTAGCACTTTGGGTACCTTTGCTTGTCATGATGCTGTCTGATGCATTTATTGGGTTTTACAATATGGCTCCCGTTATTTGGGCCTGCTATGCAGCAATTGCCTTCGCTAGCAATATCTTTCTTCGTGAGTTTCGGGTTTTTCGTACCATTGCCGCAATACTTGCCTCATCTCTGTTCTTTTTCGTAGTTACCAATTTTGCTGTTTGGATTAGTAGTGGCATGTATGTACACACTTGGTTTGGGCTAACAAAATGCTATGTCCTGGCGCTTCCATTTTTCCGTAATACTCTAGCGAGCGATGCCATATATACTACTGCACTGTTTGGAGTATTCATTGCCGTACGTGCAACTACCCATAGATTTGTAAGCCTGGATCCTCAGAAGTCGTAGGTAGCTATATATGGCGGCAACTGTTGAAATCTTAAGAGATCGTCCGCCTGAGCTTGAAGTCTATGGGCGCTCACTGAGTACAGTCTATACACTTGGTGCTCTTGCAGTTGAGAAATCATTTAATAAAGCACTTGGTAGTCCCGAGGCGGCTCAGGCAAGGATAGAGTTCTATACATCAGTTGAAGAAGGCTTTGGTACGGACATGGAACTGGGTGGTGGATTAGAGGTCCGTGATTTTGATGTGCGGCCAGTAGCAGAAGGGCGAGTTATGGCAAAAGATGGCAAGCGCGCTATCACTGATATGACAAAGGCTGGGTTAATTTGCGCGGAGGAAACCGCGTTGGCAGATTTACGATTTGCGCCACAGCTTATACGCTCAAAGTGGGATCATAAAAATGCCCTTGAGGTGGACGCAATGGCCGGCGGGAAAACCGATTACAATACACGTATCGTAGTAAGCCCTTTCCCCGAAGAAGCAGCCGCTCAGAGTGGCAACGCATATTGGCGTGGTATTGGCTATGTACCACACCTACGGCGGGGATTTGTGCAGCTCTATCACGCAACTGAAAAAGGTCCTGTGCTTACAGGATCGCTTTCGTTTGATGGCAGTAACAAGAAAAGGTTGCGTGAAGTATTTGGACAACTTGACGTTGCAATTCCAGACGACGAAATAACAGATAATTGGCTTAAGTATGCGATTAACGGAACATTCACGGAAGAGCAGGCGATACGGCTTGCAACAGGAATTGCCGATAAGGCCGGAGATCCTCGCTATAAGAAAAATACGAATACTGTAGATATAACAAAACAGTACGAACAACTTGTGGAGCGTGCCTTTAGCGAGTCATATATACACGTGTGCGAATCACTGTACAGAGGGTATCAAACGACTGAACTGAGGAAATTAGTGCATCAATTTGCTAATAATGCTCAGCATTTTAACGAACGTTATGCTCGTGCTTTATATAGTATGCGTGCGAATAGTGATTACTTTACTGATGATGACTCGATAATACTTCACGAACTACTAGTCTATTCAACAATTGAAATGATGCGTGCCCTACATCTTGAAGATACGACAGTTATGTATGCTCATGCCGGTTCTTCATATGTCGATTTGCACTATATAGATGCCTCATCGTTCCAGAGCTTGCTGGGCGGGTTTGGTGCGGATGGTGCTAGAAATAATCGAGGGTACTCTGCTTGCGGCTTAGAGATTGCTTTGGGTGGAAATCCAGAGGAACGCTGGAATGAATATGGCCCTCAAGCTGCGTACGGAGGCATTGATAAAAAATCAAAGTCAGAAGATGATGACTGTGACTTCATTTCTAAGTCATGTCCAATGTGCGGCCAAAAGAATGTAAAAACAGTAGTCCGCAAACTTCCTGGCGGCAAAAAGCATATTAGTGGTGGTTGCGGTTGTTCAAAGGTTGTATAAGTAGCAAGAATTATCTTCGATTGACTAGACTCGTAGGTTTATAATTAGTATGTGGATAACGATAACCAGGATCCGTTTGTAACAGTCGTTAAAGAGCTCCTGCTGCTAGGTTTCTACGATCTGCATATGTATCCCGTTAAATCGGTGCATGGCTATTCCATACGCTCCAATTGCAAGAGTATAAGCAGACACTGTGCAGGTAATCTGTTAGGGGTTGTGCATGACTAAGCACACAGAAGCTGAAGTTAGCTATGCTTTTGCAGCTGGTGCAGAGCCTGTCGTAGCTCCGCCCAAAAGGTTGCCGCGCATCGGTATCTATAGCAGTGGCTTTGACCCAGTACATGCTGGGCATATCGCTTTTGCGCTAAAGAGTCAGAAAATGGCGGGTTTAGAGCAGGTGTATTTTGTTCCCGAGCGACGTCCTGTAGCTAATGACGAACCAGAACATTATGTACACCGCAGTGTGATGCTAAGCAATGCGCTGCGTCCCTACCCTCAGTTTTCATTGCTTGAAATGCCAGACGCGCGTTTAACTGCGCGGAGCCTAGCCCGCATATTTGGATCTTTGCCTGAAGTTGAGTGCAGTTTGCTCACGGCTGCTAGTGATTTGCTTTGGCACCAAGGTGAGTTGCCGGCGTTTTATCACAAACTTCACCTGATTATTGCAGTTACTTCACACAAACAAATGGCTGAGGTGCTTGCTAGGTTGACTGAAGATTCAAGGCCATTCGGTAACATAACATTTGTTGATCTTAGCAATGAACATGTAAGTTCGGCGGCAGTCCGTACGGCACTCCGATCAGGAAAGTCTATGCGTGGTGTACTGCCAAGCGTCTGGCGCTATGCCAAAAAACAGTGGTTATACATTTCACCACATCGGTAGAGTGGGCATTGATCGGTGGCGGAGCAAAAACTGTTGACGAACCATTAGCACTTTGTTACAGTGAATCTATTCTTTAAACGTCGGCGAGAGCGTTTGCAAGAGACAAAAATTAAAAATAAAATCGGCAGAATCTGGCGTTCTTATTGGGAGCGATAGTACTTTTGCTGGGAGATAAAATAGTGCCCATATCTGTAAAACTTACACACGATCGGGCGGTAGTGGTGCCAGTGCGCGTGAGGCGCCCAAGCTGGCAGCAGTACATCGCCTACTAGGTCGTAACTAAAGACCTCCGTTTTCTAAGCGGAGGTATTTTTATGGCCGATTTGTAGCTAGTTTCTGGACAATTGAAACAAATTGCGTCATTTCGCTGTCAGTTAGTGGTGCCAGAAAAGCCTTGGAACCACGAACAAGCTGGTCCAAGATTTGCTGTTGCAACTCCTTGCCAGCTGGGAGAATGTGGAGTGTCTTTATCCGTCGATCGCTAGGGTCGTTACGGCGTTCAACCAGTCCGCGTTGCTCTAGGCCGTCTATAATACCGGTGACATTACTGGCGTCGCAGTGCAAAGTATTACAGAGCTCTTTCATGGAGCGAGGGGTTAACTCGTTGAGCATTAGTAATGTGAGCGCTTGCATGCCGCCGAGATCGTGTTTAAGGCCCTCGGCCATAATTTGCCACTTCAAATTAAAGAAGGAACCAACTAGGTCCAAGTAAAATTGATCAGTGATCGGTGTATCAGGCATTAGAGTTTAAAATATAGTTGACATTGTCAACATTATAGCTTTACAATCAATCTAGTTCATATAATAAATCATTGGCATAAAAACTCAAAATAAGGAGTATAACAGTGTCTGATAAATCAAGGAATCATTGGTTGATCCTGGTTGTAGTAGCGCTTGCTCAGTTTATGGTCGTGCTGGACACATCGATTGTGAATGTAGCATTGCCGGCTGTACAGCGAGCGTTCCATATGACCGAGTCAAACCTTCAATGGGTGGTTACGGCGTATACACTAGCTTTTGGCGGTTTTTTGTTGCTGGGTGGTCGTGCAGCCGATTTGTTTGGTCGACGTAAGATGTTTATGGTCGGTACCGTCATATTTGGTGTAGCGTCGCTACTCGATGGTTTGTCTCAATCTGGCACGATGCTGATGGCTTTGCGTGCTGCACAGGGAGTTGCTGCTGCCTTAATGTCACCGGCGGCGCTATCAATAGTACTTGTCACGTATCGCGAAGGGCATGAGCGTAATACGGCCCTAGCAGTTTGGGGTGCGGTGGCCTCCGGCGGCGCTGCTGCCGGCGTCTTACTGGGTGGCATTATTACCCAGTACATGGGTTGGCGCTGGAACTTCTTTGTAAATGTGCCGGTGGCTTTACTAGTAAGTATTGCGACGTGGCGATTGGTGCCGGCTCACGAATCTGAAGAGACCCATAATGAACTCGATTTGCCTGGTGCGATTTCTATTACAGCTGCCCTTATGCTACTTGTCTATGGGCTTGTTGAAGCACCAAGCCACGGGTGGACGGCACATAGTACAATTGCCTACTTCTTGATGAGTGCCGCACTGTTTGCCTACTTTGTAATGAATGAGCAGCGCAGTAAGCATCCACTAGTTCCCTTTCGCATTTTTAAGGTGCGTAACGTAACCGCAGCTGATCTCATCCAAATGCCGATTGTTGCTGGCATGTATAGCACCTTCTTCTTTACGTCGCTCTATACACAAACAGTTCTTGGCTACTCGCCGGTTAGAACAGGACTTAGTTTCTTAGTGCTCCCGATCATGGTTGCGATATCTGCTACCAATGTACCAAGCCTAGTCAAGCGAGTCGGATTTAAGCCAGTGCTTATGGTGGCGCCGCTAATTACGGCAAGTGCTTTGTTCTGGCTGTCACATGTACGCGTTCAAGGTACCTATATCCACGACCTCTTACCAGGCTTCATCCTTATGGGCCTTGGTATGGGGGCGAGTTTTGTGGCAATTACTATTGCGGCAACCAGCGGTGTTGAGGGCAGGGAATCAGGTCTAGCCTCAGGCCTTCTAAACACGGCACAGCAGATTGGTGGCGCGTTGGGTCTGGCGGTGCTAACTGGAGTAGCTACATCTGCAGCAACTCGGTACGTGAAGCACCTAAAGACCACGCCCGATAAGTTGATGTCATTAACCGCTCAGGTGCATGGCTTCCATATTGCCTTCTATACTGCAACTGGGTTCTTGATTACCGCATCGTTCCTTGCGACGGTTCTACTTAAGCAGCAAAAAATATCGGCTAAAGCTATGCAGGAGGCAGCATCTGCTGGTGCGGCTGGCTAGGAGGGCCCTGCTCCAAGCTAGATAGGTGTAATGGTAGCGCAGATGCGCTACCATTTTCATATGAACAGAAATCTATTACAGCGATTTGAGGCCGCACGACCGTTTACTGAAAATGAGGCTTGGCTACTCTTTCGCATTGCCGCAATCGCTGAAGCGGGTGGTTGGACACTATTACTTACCGGCATGGCACTCAAGCAGTACGTTATGCATGGCAATAACGCACCAGTGCTGATTGCAGGGCAAACGCACGGTATGATTTTCTTTGGCTATTTAGTGGCGGCAGTCGGACTGTATCCGTCACTTGGCTGGTCGCGTTGGCAGGCGGTAGGGGCGCTTATCTTTAGTGTGCCTCCATACGGCACGCTATTTTTTGAACAGTACGCTGCACGTACTCGTCAAAAACAGAAGCTCCGAGAGTATCGGAGCTTCCTTGCGTATAACGTTCTTGCGGATGTCTAATTATTTAGCGTTCTTGAGCGCTGCATCAAGCAGCTGGCTAAAGTTGGCGACACTTGGCTGGCCAGTGTTGTCTACTAACTTTGTGTTAGAGATGTAAGTGCCGTTTAGGAAGAAGGTTGGTGTAGCCTCTTGTTGTTTAGTTTTTGCAAACTCGGCAACGTCGGCCTGGATACGGTCATTTACTTTGCTACTGGCAAAATCAGACTTAAATTTGGTTACGTTAAGGCCCAGTTCCTTGGCGTAGTTCCAAAAAAGCGGCTCGGGGTTATTACTGGATGACCAGTCTTGCCAGTTAGTTTGGTTGTATAGCAAATCATGCATTTGCCAGAATTTGCCTTGCAGGTCGGCAGCCTCTGCGGTTCGCGCTCCAGCAATAGCGTTTGGGTGGATCTGACTAAGTGGCAGGTTTCGGAATTGGAATTTTACTGAATCGTTATATTTTTGTTGTACTTGTTGAACAGTGGCAAAGTAGCCTTCACAGACGGGGCACTCGTAATCACCGTACTCTACCAGGGTTACTTTGCTGTCCAGCTTGCCTTCTACATGATTGGTAGGCTTTGCACCTGAGGAGCCATTATTGTCTTGCTTGTTGCCATGGAATACTAGAATGCCACCAAATACTACTACTATGACACCGATAACCGCCCAAAAACGCTTGTCCATATTATTTCCCTGTCACTCCTATGTTCTTCTGGTAAGTATAGTACCATATGGCCACCATACTCACCTGGAGGTTCGTCGACGTTTTACTTTACGCTAGTATGCGCAACGTCGTAAGATAAGCTTATGGTAAATCTGATTCTAGGCTTATTATTGGCAGCAGGGGCTGTAGGATTCTGGGTATTAGAGCGAGCGTATTGCCAAGTGCCAGCTCACGAACTCAAGCGTCTTGCGCGAAGTGGCGATGAAGTTGCAAGCCTACTGTACCGTGCGGCTGCATATGGTGCCAGTCTGCGAATATTGTTAAGCAGCACGGCTATTGTTTTTGCCATCGTAGCATTAATTTGTCTGGAAGCATCCCTAGGAGTGTTTTTTGGCATTGTAGTTATATTGTTGCTTGCAGGTTTAGGTGGCTTTATATTTTTGCCATCTGGCGAGCTAACCAAGCGACGGTCAGCATTCACAAAGCTAACGGCGCCAGCTCTTGCGCCTGTATTGGAACGGTTGCACCCGTTCATTAGCGGCGTTGTACGTTTTGCACGTCGTTACCGGCACGTAATAATCCATACGGGACTCTATGAAAAAGCTGATCTAGTTGACCTATTAGAACATCAAAAAGACCAGCCGGATAGCCGTATAGAGCAAAATGAAATTGCCCTGTTGCAGCATGCGCTTACCTTTGGTGATAGGTCAGTTTCGGAAGTGCTAGTACCCAAGCGAGTGGTAAAGATGGTAGCGGCCAGTGACTCAATCGGCCCTATTATTATGGACGAATTAGCAAAGAGCGGCCACAGTCGCTTCCCAGTGTATGAAGCGTCTCGGGACAATGTGGTAGGGGTGTTGTACCTGCGCGACCTGGTTGGGGCCCGAAAAACTGGCACAGTGGCTGACATTATGAGTCACAGGCTGACCTATGTGCACGAAGAGTTTTCGTTGTATCAGACACTGCAGGCGTTCTTAAAAACCAAGCAGCATTTATTTTTGGTAGTTAATAGTTTTGAAGAACTAGTGGGTATTATTACCATTGAAGACATTTTAGAGCAGATAATTGGCAAGCCTATTGTGGATGAATTTGACCACTATGACGACCTACGGGCAGTAGCCCAAGCTGCTGCACGCAAAGACCACAAAGCGCATACGGAAGTTAAGCCTGGCCCGGAGGCTACCGCTGAATCGCCAGAGGTGGTAAAATAGTCCTAATATGGTAAGGCAATCGAATCGTAATACGAATTCACGGGTCGGCAACTAACAGCCGGCGCTGATAGTTGTGTATCCGACCCGCATCTAAAGAGCCTTCACTTCTAAACTAATCTAGGAAAATATAATGAGAACATTTGTAGCTGAAACAACTGCGAAGGTGGGTGAAAGCGTTACGGTTAAGGGCTGGGTAAATTCCCGTCGTGACCACGGTGGTTTAATCTTTATTGATGTCCGTGACCATACAGGCATTGTCCAATTGGCCATCCGACCAGAGCAAAACGATGCGTTTAAGCTGGCTGAACAACTACGTGATGAATTTGTAATTGCTGCGAGCGGTACAGTAGTAGAACGTGAGGAGGGTCTGCGTAACCCAAACCTATCCACGGGTAACATCGAGATTAAGCTTGATGAGCTTATTATTCTGAACCGTTCTGAAGCACTGCCGATTCAGATTACTGGTGATGCAATTGCCAACGAGGATTTGCGCCTTAAATATCGCTTTTTGGACTTACGTCGTCCCAAAATGCAACAGATGCTGAAGAAACGTGCAGAGTACTACACCGCAATGCGTACCTATTTGGAGCAGCGTGATTTTATAGAGGTAGCTACTCCCATTCTTGCTAACAGTAGCCCAGAAGGCGCACGCGACTTCCTAATTCCTTCCCGTGTTCATCCCGGTAAGTTTTACGCTCTGCCGCAGGCGCCACAACAGTTCAAGCAGCTGCTTATGGTGGGCGGCTTGCCACGCTATTACCAGCTGGCGGCTTGTTTCCGTGATGAGGATCCACGTGCTGACCGTCTGTATGGTGAGTTTTACCAGTTAGACCTGGAGATGTCGTTTGTGGAAGATGGCGAGGAAGTGCGTAGTACGATGGAGCCGCTGATCAAGCAACTTTCTACGGAGTTTGCAGGTAAGCGCTTGCTCAGTGAAGATATTCCGCGCATTCCGTACGTGGAAGCCATGGAAAAATATGGCTCCGACAAGCCCGATTTGCGCTACGATATGCATCTGATCGAGCTAACGGAAGAACTAAAAACTTCTGAGTTTGGTGTATTTGCAAATGCCGAGTGCGTAAAGGCTATTTGTGTAAAAGGCGCAAGTGGGCTCAGCCGTTCGCAAATCGATAACTTTACCGAAATTGCTAAAAAAGAAGGTGCTGGTGGCCTTGCATATTTAACCTATGAAAGTGGGGAAGTAAAATCTCCGATCGCCAAGTTCTTAAAGCCCAAAGAGCTAGAAACAATTCGCACTAAAACCGGCGCTGAAGACGGTGATGTTGTCTTCTTTGGTGCTGACAAGCGTAGCAAGGTCAACAAAGTATTAGGTAAGCTGCGTATTGCCTTTGCCGATCACTTTAACCTCAAAGACCCTGATGTGATTGCGCTAGCCTGGATTGTTGATTTTCCGTTTTACGAACTAGATGAAAAAACCGGCAAGCTTGATTTTGGTCACAACCCCTTCAGTATGCCAAAGGGTGGTTTGCAGGCTCTCGAATCAGAAGACAAGCTGGGTATCTTAGCCGATCAGTACGACATGGTAATGAACGGCTATGAAATTTGTTCGGGCGGAGTGCGTAACCACAACCCCGAAATCATGTACAAGGTGTTCGGAGCATTGGGCTTTAGCGAGCAATACGTAAATGAGCGTTTTGGGGCTATGATTAACGCCTTTAAATATGGCGCACCGCCGCATGCTGGTTGCGCATTTGGGGTTGATCGCATGTTTATGGTGCTGGTTAACGAAGATAATATTCGCGAAGTAGTGGCATTTCCTAAAAATGGTTCAGGTGTTGATGCCATGATGCAGTCACCAGCTCCAGCTGAAGTTGCTCAGCTTGACGAGTTAAATCTACGGATTGTAGAACACTAAGAGGGATTTGATGAGTGTCATAAAGCTGGTTGTGACTGATATCGACGGTACACTCGTTGAGGTTGGCCAACATGCGCCAACGTCTGCGGTCCGCGAAGCTATGCAGGCCATGCAAGCGGCTGGAGTCTTAGTGGCTGCTGCAACTGCTCGGCCATATGAAATGGCGCACGGTTTATTTTCGGAGATAGGCCTTAGCGGTCCAAGTATCTTCGATGGTGGCGCTTCAATACGAGATGTGCAAACTGGCGAACTTTTATGGCAAAACTGGCTGTCTGTGCCTCGTCTTCAGGAGATCGCAGCTGTTATTTTGCCACACGCTAAAATGGTAGATTTCTTCCCTGTGGGAAACATGATACCGGCTAGTGAGCTGAATGCGAAAGAACTGACAGAGGATGCACCCTATGTCTGGGCTATGGTAGAGGAATCGGCAGTAGCAGGTATACAAAGCGAGCTAGCTCGACTACTAGGCCTAAACGTACACCTTGGTGTGGGTAGGCCTGACGAGCCAGGGCTTATAGATCTGCAGATTACTGATACCTATGCTGATAAATTCCACGCTGTAACCGAGTTACGAAAGCTAGTTGCCGCAACTAAAGTACAGACGCTGGCTATCGGTGATAGTAGTAATGATATGCCACTGTTCGAAAGCGCAGGGGTGAAGATTGCAATGGGTAATGCTATCCCGGCCCTAAAGGAATTAGCCAATCATACGGTTGCTACTGTTCAAGAAGACGGATGGGCTGAAGCTATGAATCGTTTTGTGCTCAGCTAAAATGTAGTCAATTATCTGTGAGATAGGTACGTTCCCGGGAATGTACCTATCTTTTCTTGAGAACATCTTATAATACTCTTTTACTTTCTCTCTTCTCTATATATAAATATAGAAGGGTAGATTGAGTTTAAGCCAGGATTCGTTTCAGGTATGAATAAATCAGAACCACGATATAGACGACCATTAACTACAGAACAAGTAGAAATCTTAGAGTTACTGTATAAGTTTCGATTTGCTACGGTAGTAGTCCTTAAAGAATATTTCGCTGGGACAAATCCTGGTATGGATGTTTTCAGAAGGCTTGCACGACTAGAAGCTCAGGGTTTTATTGGTAAACGGCACCTTCAAGATTACCAACTCCTACATAAGCCAGTCATTTATTATCTACTGCCTGCCGGCGCACGAAAGATTGCAGAGTATCGAGACGAAGACGACGTTGACAGTATTAATGTTAAAAGTATCTACCGAGATGGTACGGTCCGCGAGCAATTCATTATGCATTCTCTGACCATATTTAAGCTTTTTAATCATTTGACAGTACGGTACGGTGAAGTGCTAGGATTTTTCTCAAAAGCTGACCAGGCTAGCTTTGAAAACTTTCCAAGGCAAAAGCCTGACGCCTACATCACACTACAGACTAAAAGTGGGGTTAGGCGCTTTTTCTTGGATTTTTTGGATGCCGCCCATTCACTTATTGAAGCTTCCAGGAAGTCTGAACAATACCTTAATTATCATAGTTCTAGAAATTGGGCTGCTATAGATTCAGAGTTTCCAAAGGTTATATTTATCTGCGGTTCGGATGACATTGCTGAGAAAGTACAGAAACGTTGCAGGGCTATTCTCAATAAAGCTTGGATCCGTGATATGGAACTTATGGCTATGACAAGTGATCAAATTGAGCTGAGTGATTGATATTTGCGTTAGGAAAAGAAGCTACATCAGGTCAGCAATAAGGCGCCAAGGGCTTTTCTTTGCGCTCTGTTTCTCAACTCTGTGCGTTTTGTGTATTAATGCAGAAATCCGCTCTGGAAAACATTATAATGTCCACATGATTCAAAGCATTCGAAAAGTTATACGAATTGGTTCGAGCGGTGGTGTTACTATTCCCGCCAAAGACCTTAAGCGACAGAATATTGCCTTCGGTGACGAAGTCGAGGTTATTGTTCGCCCCCTTCACAATACAAATAGTGAAGACCAAAAGGTTCTTACTGTGGCTAAAAAGATTCTTAGTGATTACAAGAAAGATTTTGAGAATCTAGCAAACCGATGAATGCCCTATCCCTGGAGCAAATCCTACAGGTCCATACTCTTGTCGTTGAAGCAACGGGGGTAGCGCAGGGCTACGGGATCTAGGCAGACTTGAAGCCGCAATTGCCACCCTCAAAATGTATTTGGCGAGGAACTGTACTCTAGTATCGTTGATAAGGCTGCGGCAATAATTCGTGGTATTATCGCAGACCGTCCCTTTATTGACGGAAACAAACGAACTGCTATACTTGCCGGTCTGACGTTCTTAGAAATTAATGGCGCCTCCTTTAGGTGAAAGCAGGTGAATTTGAAGACTTTGCGGTAAAAATAGCTGCCGACAATCTGACCAATTGGCTGACGACTAACAACTACCTGCAGTTTAGCTCAATCTCGACTTTTAGGTTTTTTAAGCCTGTGTTTTACTTGGTTAGCTTTGTATTCTTGTCGTACCATCGGAGTGGAAGCTAGCTTTTCTTGGTTTAATTCTGGCGCTACATATCGTTTTGCATTGTGCCTTCGTGATGCTAAAGTAACCTGCTTGGCAACTTTTGCACTGCCTGTATCCGTTAGTAAAATCGTTTGTCCCGAAAATGGCTCTTGAGCATGTACAGCAGAGACCCGAATATAAAAGTTGTAAGATGGCAAATTGGCGATCTCCCCCGCCTGTATGTGTGGGCTGAATAGGGGTAGTAGTAAACGCTCATCAGCGGGATTGCCCGTTCGGAAGCAAATAATGGTACCAACATTTGCCAAGATAATATTAACCATTTTCTGGTCATCTTGCTGGGAGGTGGATTGCTCTGCCATAGTTAAAAAGAGTTTATACTTTCGGGCTTCAGAAAGCATTTGGACAAAGGATGGTGTTGCAAAGTTTTGGAACTCATCAACATACAGATAGAATGGCTTACGTTCGACCTGTTCTATGCGTGCGCGATGTAGCGCCGCCATTTGGAGTTTAGCGAGTATGGCGATACCAAATAGCTCTGACGTATCTTCGCCTAGTAAACCTTTTGAGAAGTTACAGATGAGTATTTTGCCATTCAATATATCGCCAAAGTTAATAGTAGATGTCGGTTGCTCAAGGACTCGTTTAGCTGAAGCGGAAAACAGAAAGCGTCCGATCTTAGCGGTAATGCCCGCGGCCATTTTGACTTGCTGGAAGCTTCCTGCCTTACCCAGTTCATTACGCCAAAAGTTTTGTAGGTCCTCGTTATCTAGGGTCTTGAGAATTGTATTCCGATAGCTTGGATTATTGAGCAGATTATAGACAGTGAAGAGGGTAGCGCCCTCAATGGTCAATGCTGTTTGTATCGCATTGCGGAGCACATACTCAACACGATGGCCACCTGAATCATTCTCAGAGAATATCTTGCGAAACATTGAGACTACGGCCTCGGTTACTAAATCCTTTTCACGTAATAATTCATCACCTTCAAGCCCCGGAGTTAGTTCAAGAACATTAAGCCCAATAGGATAGCTTAGATCGTCAGGGTTGAAATAGATGACATCATTAATTCGACGCTCGGGAATATATGCCAGAAGCTCTTGAGCGAGGTCACCATGGGGGTCAACAACTGCAACGCCCTCGTTATTGCGAATGTTTTGGACGATAGCATACTTCATGAGAGTTGTTTTACCGCCGCCAGTACCACCAATAATAAAGATATGGCGCTCACGTTCAGCATTGGTAAGGCCAATGGGGGTTATAGCACCGTGATGAATGTTATTGCCAAGGATAAGATTAAATGGAGCGTTGCTCTTGAGCGAGATCGGCGCAGGGAGTGTTTTGCTGAGTGATCGCACGACATTCTCGATGTTGGCCGTCTCGCTGTGCGGGAAGTGATATAAACTGGTTAACTCAGAGGTAGACAGATAACAGTAGCTTTTATCAAATAATGCTGGTAGCCTACGCTCAAATAGATATAACCAGTGCTTGCTCCATTGCCTATATGGCAAACGGTAACGAGCTTTGAGTGATTGATAACGTGGAACAGTGAATAAGCCAAGTGAGTGGCGAATTGCTGAAGCGCGCTCTATCTCGACTTCTTTATCGTTGGCCACCACTAGAGCGCGGATATTTACTCGGAAGAGTGGCTGTTCAATTTTTCGTTGGATAGACTCAACAAGCTCAAGCTCGAAAGCGCTCAATGTTCGTACTGGCCGTAACCGCTTAGCGGCTTGGGCTTTGTGTTGTGTATCTGACGATAATACATGGCTTTGACTTGCCCGGCCGTGATAGGCTTCGCCAACTGCGTCTGTAATGCTGAACAAGAGCGATCTGATGATATGAAAGAGCTTTTCAACTCCAAAGAATTGTTTGTGTTTACTCTCCAGATGCTCAAGTACATGTTCGTTATTTAGTATCTTCTGACGAATGGCTTGCGTGGCGCGTAGGTCTGCTGGTGAAGCTACAATCTGAAAGGCCACTACCTCGCCTGGTGCTAGTTGTGTCATTGTACTTGTTAAATAGCTTGTTGGGTCAGCTTCGTCTAATAAGAACTCTGTTTGGAGGGGGTATGCAAAATGGTTAGTCTGCTTGAAATCTACCACTTTAACATGCTTCTCGCGCATGCCGATAGGTAAGTAGTCTGTGGTTTCTTTTACGCGGATACCTGCTTGGTATCCGGCAATCTCTTTTTCAAATGCAGCTCTATGCGTAGTGGCGACTCGAGCAACATATCTGATACCTTGATCGCGTGTCGATACTACCTCTAATGAGAAGACGGCCTTGTGTCCTAAGAACCTTTCGAGCCAATGGCGTGTCTCATCTAGTGTGTGGAGTACTGAAAAGAGGTACTGTGTGGCTTGCAGTGTCTTGTCAATGAAGGCGGGTGGGGTGAGTTCAAGCAGGGTAGTCTTTTGACGGAGCAGATGACGCACATTAAGCAGCCGAAGTATTATGATGCCAAAAATCAAAACTGCAAATGGAGACACTAACCACAGAAATGTATGTGTGGCATCTTTGAAGAAACAATCAACTACTTTTTGTAGAAAACGTGACAAAAGGTCAGGCCGCATTAGGGTGTCTGCTCATGAATAAAGTTATATCTTACTGCAGCCGAAGCGGGCATTGTTCTATTGTTGGTCTCATCCCAACCAACTGCATTCATCTCCGAAATATGCCAAGTGCCATCTGCGTCAACTGACTCAACAAATGCAACATGGCCGAGCCCTCCGGGTGAGTTTTGTGTCTGCATGATTGCCCACTGGGTGGGCGTGTGGTTGACAGAATACCCGTTTAGGAAGGCTCTGGTCGCCCAGTTAATAGCATTACCCCAATCGTTAGGGATGGATTCGCCTACTTGTATTCGTCGCAATGCTACCCAATAGGTGCAATAACCGTAATCATATAAATCTTTGGGGTTAGCTGGGTCAATATAGAGTGATGCACCATTCTTTTCAGGATTATTACCAAAGAGGCTGGTAACATTAGTTACTGACGCAACAGCTACTATTGGTAAAAAGATGATAACTATAAGAACACCTAAGACGACAGCTATCTCAACCTTAAACGAGACAAGCTTCTTACGAACTAAGAAAGGTGTCACGAGAATCTGCTACTAGATTTATAACTTTGGGAACGGCCACTGTATGAATACCCTCTGACATTTATCAAGTGCTAGGTACTAGTAGCGTAACTTACAAATATGTGTCGCTGCAAGCATAGGCACTATAATATGTAGTACGGGGTCCAGTATTGATCAGGCTCGTATAGCAAGCCTAGTCATACACTGCGCCAATAATTTAGTTGACAAACTTAGCTAAGTTAGCTAATGTATTATACATGAGCACTATATCAATACACGATGCCAAGACCAATCTCAGCAAGTATATAGCCGAGGCCAAAAAGGGACAAAAAATCTACATAGGTGGATATGGTAAGCCTGAGGTGGCTTTAGTTGCATTGACACCGCAAGAAACACGGGGGCTTCATAAGCGCCAGTTCACCATTGCTAAGGGTAAGGTTAAGGCTGCTGACGATGCCTTTTCTCAAGAAACAGAGCAAACAATCACGTCACTTTTCTTAGGTAAATAGGAAAGGTATGAGGTTACTGATTGATACACAAGTCTTTATCTGGCTCATCAATGATGATAAGAGAATCGGTACCAAGACCCTTAAGTTCTTAAATGATAGCTCTAATCAGATTAATTTAAGCTATTTCTCGCTGTTTGAAATGAAAATCAAAGCAACTATTGGGAAGCTAGAATATGATGACTCAGTCGTAGACGACCTGCAGGGGATGGATATCAAGCTTGTTATGCCAACCACTGACGCGCTGAAAAGTTACGCTGTTCCTAACAGTGCAAACAAAGACCCCTTTGATAATATTCTGATTGCAACTGCACGCTCTGAAGAATATACATTCATCACCAGTGATCCGAAGATTCTTGACCTATCAGTGCAGGGTCTTCGGCTTCACGATGCCCGAAAATAGACGGCCAAGCAAAGCCTTTCAGAGCCAGAGGAAATATCGATACTATGTAGTTAGTGTGTAGCCGATTTTATCAGCAAGTTCGTGAGCCCACTTATCTAGGAGGTCAAGTTGATGGCCTATGACAATCCGCTCATCATTGCTAATCTCTTGTTTCTTCATGGCATTGTCTAGATAATCAAATACTTGAGAGATGTGTTCTCGTGTTTTCTTCTGTTCCTGTTCTACTATTGAGAATCTGTCGTCAACCTGTTGTGCGAATGTCTGTAAAAGAGCAGTAAGGTCGCCGAAAGACTCTTTCGGCTCACCACGTAGCTCAACGATATCGTTCTTAGTGGTCGCGTCACTCATGCCTAGAATTATAGTAACTATTCATAAGCTAAAAAGATAATAGCTACTCGTAGACCTCAGACGGACTAGTTGTAATAAGGGGATGTTCCTTGCTTGATGCCACAACTTGTACTGCTACATGATTTTGATCAGCAATAATGAGGGCATCTCCACGTCCGCAGGTTAGTAAAAAGTTCTCCTCGTATTCACTGAGATTAAATTCGGAAACAACACCTTTAATTGTAGTTGTATCCTGTTTCATCAGAATACGCAGACTACTCTGTGAGGCAATAGCTCGGCCATATTCACTATGCAAAAAATCATTGGCTTGCTGCGAAATGATAGAGACGCCTAAGTAATACTTGCGGGCGCGACGCACGAGTCCGGCAACAAAACGGGCACTTTCTTCGTGCTGTAAGAGTATCCAACCCTCGTCAATAACAAGCAAGCGTTTCTCTGGTTTAGCTTTGACTTGGTTATTAACAAAATTGGCGATGATGAGCATCATAATTTGCCGCAACGACTCAGGCAAGTCTTTTATGTCAAAGATAACAAGACGATTATCTAAATCGATATTCGTTTGCGTATTGAAGACCGCAGCCAGTGTGCCGCTAATGTATTTTTCAAGTCGTTCGCGAAGTTGCAATTGCCCTAAGTCTTTCAGTTCGGCATACAAGTCTTCAAGCAGCGGTGATTCCCGCCCGGCGTTAGCATAGATCTTTAACAATGCCTTATCAACTGCAGCCTTTTCGCGCTGGCTCAATCCTTCGGCCATTAGCGAAATAACTTCTGTGAGATCTTGGGCATGTTCGGATATGTCGTGCTTACTATGAACGGTTGTAGCAAGATCAAATGGGTTGATCTTTTCTCTAGATCGGGCGGAGAGTTTGATATACGTGCCATGCACCGACTGGGCTAAGTTCTTATACTCACGCTCCGGATCAATGACAATCACCTTAACTCCTCTCATAAGTTGTCGTAAGATTTCAACTTTTGTAGCATAGCTTTTACCGCTGCCAGACTGAGCAAAGACAATACTATTGGCATTGTGAAGACTAAAGCGGTCTAGGATGACAAGTGAGTTACTCGATTTATTTATGCCGTATAAAATACCGGATTCTTGTACGAGCTCTGACGAGGTGAATGGAAAGGTGAGTGCAGCCGAGGAACTATCAAGATTACGTTTTTGGCGTAATATATCTTCTCCTCTTGGTAAAACGGATTGTAGCGCCTCGAGCTGCTGGTAACGAGCTGTCTTTATCGTAAATAAGCGGGCGGCTAGAGCGTTCTCGAGCATTTTAGTATTTCTGTCTAACTCATCCAATGTCTCGGCCCGCAAACCAATATATACCGACATTTGGAAGAGCTTTTCTTGGCCGCGTTGAATCTTGTCGCGTAATTCAATAGCAGATTCAAGTGGGTCAGTAATTTCTGAACCGACAATGGCACCCTTACGCTCAAGCGCGCGACGGGTTGATTCTAGTTCAGTGATCTTGCGATGTAACTTAGGTAATGCTAGCGAGGCATCTACTTCATGTACGTGATATGAAATATCAACATCGTGATTGAAGTGAATCAGATTATCAAACCAGCCTGACGAAGCAACAAACGGGTATCCGGAAATAAAGAGTGTACGGATATAGTGGCCGTCAATAATCATATGGTCTGCTTGTTCTTCCAGTCCTTCATATGAAAAAGCATCAACTTGGTCCTGCTCGCCGAAAGTGAAAGATAACACCCTAGGCCGTTCAGCGCGTTGTTTTTTCCATGCAGCGGCTTTGGTTTTGATGGTAGCAATCATACGGCCTCCTTTCGAATGTAAGAACTATTCAATAACTGCGCAACAAGTTCGCTAACTGGCTGACGCTTCGCTTGGGCGGGGTTATAGAAGCTATGGAATACATCAAGAATCTCTAGGTTATCGAGTTGTCGCGCATGAATGCCCAAACGCATAAATCCTTTACTTACTATATCGATATTGGTGCTAAGGTGTTCCTTGGCGGTTTCAAAATCCGAGGCCGTACAAGGTAAGACGACATAAAACCGCCGTGACAAGATGTGGTTATCAACTACCATTTCCTGTACAAATTCCCGATAGTTCTCGATCTGGTTTTGGTAAATTCGCTCTGCTTCCTGCTCGTGAAGCGTTTGTAAGTCCGCCAAATATTGATCTATATCTAGTGTACGAATCCGAATGACTGCTTGTATCGGGCAGGGCAGTGAATCAAGAAAACTCTCATAGGTGTCAATGAGAGCATCCTGTTCTTCTTCGCTACGTAGCTCAAAGTTGATAGCTGAAACTTCTAAGACGACGCGGTACTGATTGCGGGGGAGCATTAGTACATCAGCTTTAACGCCGCGAATATCAATTTGCCGACGTGTCGACGTTTTCTTTTGAGATTTCCGTAAGATGTACATAGACTCTCCCTTTCTTATTGGTTGTTATATGCATGCTCACAAGTGGGCTATCAATGATGTCTTGAATGTGTATATGCTCCAGCGGGCTGAGTAACTGTACTGGCTGGGTGTTTTGCGCGGGACGGAATGCCTCAAGAGTATCTTCGGCGGTGGAAATCTCATATGACACATCACGTGCATAACTACTATTTTTATCAAACACGTAATATCGAGGCCGTACGTTATAACGGACTAGGGTGGTCAGCCATGAGATTATAATCTTCCCTTTAACTCTAACCGCTAACAAGGTGCAGACGGCTGCTATACAAACAATCAGGATAACCTTGTATGTAGCGTAATTAAAAAATGGCGGCAGAGCGACAAAGATAGCACTGCCGCCAAATATGGGAACTGTCAGGAGCATAAGCTGCGACAAGCTTACTCGTCCTATAATTCGATCTTCTATCGTTGTTACCTGTGCAGGAACTATGGTCGTACGCATATTTCTACGTAGTTCCTTCTATCTCGGCCGACTTAGCTATAGCTTCGTTCGGCTTCTGTGTATAGACGGTTGGCTTTGGGAGTTCAGTTCTGATAACCACACCCTTTTCCGGTTTAAGTTTCTTAACGTTGCTTGACCGAGTAAGGGTATTTCTACTGGACGCATGGGTCACGGTTTTTCTTGTTTGGTTGATGGTGTGAATGCCTCGACTGAAATTACTTGCCATTGCACGGGCACTGCGTGGTGCGCTGGCTGCATAAGATAGCTCCTTCATAACACCTTGTGTTTTGAGTAGCGCAAGTGTCGTTGCAAGACCAACGATTAATGCCATAAGCGTGTTGGGTTGGCCTGCGACATCACCCTGTAACACTGAACTAAAGGTAGATGAGGCGAGCTGCATAATAACGACCTGCACGAACAATACAAATATAGTGGTAAGGTAAATTTTTAGAGCGCTGATTGCGAAGTCTTTAAAAGCCGGTAGCATATACAAAAGAAGTACTAACGGTGACAAAACTGCACCGATATAGAGCGTTATTAGGCGTCCAACATAGTAGATGAGCAGCATGATGGTGAGTACTAGAAACGCAATCATAATTAGTAGGCCGCCGATGCCCAGACCGGATGATCGTTTGATGATTTGTGACAGTAAATCCCAAATGGATGTACGCGGAAAGGCAGATTGCAGTGCTGTAATCATGCCATTGGAGAAGCTAATGATCCCGTCTATAGCGAAGATCGAGACGTTAATGAGTAGAAATACGGCAACCATTTGCGGTAGCACTTGCTTAATATCAAGTTCATCGAAACCAAGTGTAGTAAAGCTCATGATCTGAAACCCAAGCAGTGCAACTACAACAACAAACAGCACGTCGGCAATTCCAACGATAGCAAGCCAGAGGTTGAAAACATCGGCGTCATCACCCATAAGTGGTGTTGCATTGATGAAGTAGCTGAGCGCCTGCACAAAAGGTTGTCCAATGGAGTCCACAATATTCTGCAGCAAATGAATAACTGCTTTGGTTACTACATCAAAGAAACTCAGTGACCCTTCTGTTTTTAGGGGCGTAAGAATAGGCAACTTATTGGTAGTTATGCTCGTTGCTGTGTGGTAAGTGTGACTCAGCACGGTCGTAAGCGCTCCGGCGGCAATCACAAGGACTAGTCCGATCAGCGCATTTTTAAGCGTACGTTTGGCGTGTTCCAAATTCTCTGGCTTGCCCCTACTAGTCGTATATTCAATACCTCCGGTTACTAGGAAAAAAGTGCAAACCAGCGTTGCAATGACACAAAACGTGGCAACGATAGGCGTAACAAAGCCATGCATCGCTTGCGATGCCGAACTAACGTCACTAAAAATTAGTGGCAAGCCCACCGATATATTCATCAGGCTTACTTTCCGAAAGCGCTGGTAGCGAGGTCTGTAATGATGTTACTAATAACAAAAGCTGCAATAACAATTGCAAGACCAATACCTGAATAGAGTAGCGTATGTTTTGCTTTTTCCAAATGTTCAGGATTGCCAGAACTTGTGATGTATCCAAAACCACCGGCAACAAAAAAGCCGGTTGCTACTAAACCGGCTAGTCCTGCAAGCACCTGGATAATACTCTTAATGAAATTCTCTACTTGCATTACATTGCCATCCGAAGCGAATACTGGATGACTTAGTATGATAGGGAGTCCGATTACAAATACAGTAGGGATTATTCTGAAGTTAATGTGGGTCTGTCGTTTCACTGTATCCTCCTTTGTACAGAAACATATACCACAGAAAGTTGACATCTGTAAATAATAGTGTCTAAATCATAAGCTTTATGATAGTACTGTACCTACGCTGTAACAGCGTAGCGGTCGTGACATATAGAGGGGGCTGATCAGAATAAAAATGAATTATATTTAATAATCTGTTGGTTAGTTTGTCGCACAGAACTAGTCAATACGCTTAGCGTGATCGTGGCGCTGCTGCTCACAGCCTTTTGGTGGTTGTTTGCTCGCTTCATGGCAACATCTAGGACTTTTGATGCGGCACGAGAAGGAGTAGGTGACACTACGTCACTTATCTTAACTTTTTTTGGAAATAGTTCCTTGATGCTCATTATGATTAAAGTATAACAGTACGAAGCTGGTCTTCTGTTAGAAATTCGGGTAGTTCATCGAAAAGATCGGCATTAATTTTTCCTTACGCATGCCCACCCTATTTTTAGCATCTTTTATGAAAGAGGGTTCTTTATAAAACCGCATAGCTACCTAGATAGTATCAAGTCTTGCGCCGGGCTTTCTTTAATAGTATAGTTAACGTGTATGTTAAGTAATGATGTTAGTCCAAAAATGCTAGATGCTGTCTTCGCTGCGCTGAGTAACGATAAACGGCGAGATATAGTTCAAACACTATCTTTTCGACCGGCTACTGTTAGTCAGCTAGCAGAAGAGCATCATCTATCATTACCTTCAATCCATCGCCATATTCGTGCGCTTGAAGAAGCTCAGCTTTTGCAGCGCCGCAAAGTTGGTCGTACCAATTTTGTGGCGCTTAAGCGTACTGCATTGGCTGCTGCCCAAGCGTACATCGCGCAATATCAATTGGGTTGGGGACATGATGATGAAACGCTAGAGAACTACATTGATGCACTTAGCAACAAGAATACTAATAAACAAAAGGAGTAGATATGAAGAATTACCTCATTACAGGTCACAGCGATGGTACTGCAGCACCTTCTACTAATGAAGAGTGGGGTGCCTTTTTCGAGACAATCAGCGCCCATGTTGTTGACGGTGGTAAGCCGCTTGGAGCTAGAGCTCAAGTAAGTGCTGGCAAAGTATCAAAAGATGGAAGCGATGATACGACCGTTGGCTACTACATTATTAAGGCAGATAGTCTTGGTGATGCTATTGAGCTCGTCAAAGGTAGTCCTTTTGCCGATAGGCCTGGCTGTACGGTTGTGGTATACGAAACCGAACAGATGTAATCAACTCTTGCTAGTACTTAAAATACGGCGCTTCTTGCGTCGTATTTTAAGTAACACAGAAGATACACGAAGATTTGTTTCAGGCTCTGTTACCATTATCTAATCTACGGGATTTTGTCCTGTGTCTACGAATGTTGTGGTGCTACTTGTAGTTGTGTTGTATGACAGTGGAGACTCTGTTACGCCGGACGGAACTTGTTTTTGTTCAGGGAAGGATTGATCAATATCGTACTCGGTAATGCCATCAAAGCCATTTTTTCGACAAAGATCATAAATTAAACCAACTATCTTTCGGTTAATAGACGATGTTCTTCCGTCACCATTAACCATCTCGTTGAGCTCGCGAACCTGCTTTCTAGTTTCTTCATCACCGTGAAAAGTGATTGATACTCGGTTAAGTGCCTGTCTGAATTTATCTGATGAGTAGTCCCCGCGATAAGTCATGAGGTCACGTATAGCCTCATTCTTTTCTCTTCTTTCAGCACGCTTATCTTTATTTTTCTCTTGTTGCTCAGCCGTTCGCTGTCCTAGTAGCCATACAAATACGCCAATAACTACACCTACGATTAGCGGTCCAATAATTAAATCGGTGAGCCGTTCAGCCCATGATTGATTTACAACGACAGTAAAGGGGTGACTGGAATCGATTTTACGGCCCGGTTTCTTTCTCCCACCAATGGCTTGTAATAATCGTACAGGAACGCTTCAACACCGTCAAAATTTTGACGGTTAACAATAACCCAAGATATTTTCATCTGTCCTGAAGCGCTATATTGTGTCACTTGTATATTTGTTCGATTAGCAATGATCTGATCTTTAATGTTGCCTTGTCCTACTTTTACGACAGGTGCCTTTTTTGCTCCCGTGTACCAGATTACATATACACCTAAAACGGGCGCCGCAAAATAAGGTGCCTCAAGGTTTACTCTCAATAAGTCGAGGAAGTCCCCACCGACACTTTTTACCCAACGTACTGGCAAAGCTGTGTCCATCCCCTTAAGTATATCAAAACTACTATTAGTTGGCTTAGTTTTTATCTGACACAACAAACCTAAAGCGCAGAAGGCCTCTTGCATTTATTGTAGTAGTAGACAAACTAATTAGCGCATGACCGTAGCTTGCAGTAATACAGTTGTTGCTTGTGGTAAGTATGGCGACCGTTACTACACAATCATCAAATAATGCTTGTGAGTTTTCTATAGCGTTATAATACTTTCTATGGATGCTAAATATAGCGTCACTGGCAACGAATACGACGATGATCCAGATGATGAGCTGAATGAGCACTGGCACGAGCCTGGTGACCCTGATGGTCTTGTGGCGGAAGAGGAACGTCATAGCCAAGAGCAGAGCCTAAGGCCTAAAGGCTTCTCAGGTGCTAATGCTCAAACAGGAGAACAGAATGGTAAATCAAAGCGTTTTTGGAAAGTCGTACTAGGGTTATTGGTTCTAATAATGGCGGCAGGGGCGGCCTATTGGTTCGGATCACAACGGGCGGCTGTCCCAGCCAAAAAGCCGGTAGGCCAAACATCTCAGCATAGTCAAACCACACAAAACGTAATTGCGCCCACTACACATTATGATTCTACGATTTATGCCATCGGTATTGACTACCCCAATAACTGGGTGACTTCTGACACGGCCCAAAAGCTCACCATAACTTCGCCCAATATAGCTATGCAGGCAACAAGCGGCCAAACCACTGGACATATTACGGTAACTATCCAGAACCAGCAGACAACTCTAGTAAGCTTTCCAACAGCAGGTGCCACAGCGAGCCTTGCTTCGGATAAGCTTACGTATAAGCAGCCCACTGCAGTGCAACGAGCTCAAACGTATCTGAGCTATCTGGGTTATACCAGTGGCAATGAGCTGGATGCGCTCTACCTTACAGGCGATAATGGCTACCAGCAAAGCCAAACGATACCAATGACAGATGTGGTCAAGGGTAACCCGCTGGTGAGCGTTACTTTTAGTACCTGCGGCGTCAGCTATTGCACAAAAGGGACACCTACACCCGTAGCCTTGAAGGCTACAAGCTGGCAAAATGCATCGTTTAGAACGACCGTGCTAAATATATTACAATCGTTAACTATCAATTAAACAGCGGGCATGTTATCGAGGGATTGCCATACATACCAACTGGCAATACTTTCATACGGATGCCAGTTATTTTGAATGGCAATATTAGAAATCTGCTGTGGAGTCGCCGCATTATCCAAGCCATACAATTTACGGATGCCATTGCGTATGCCTAGGTCGCCCACCGGCAGAATATCAGTCCGGCCCATGCAGAACATTAAGAACATATGAGCAGTCCAGACGCCGATGCCTTTAACGGCGATTAGTTCGGCGATTACCTCGTCATTACTAAGGCTGTCGAGATGATCAAACCGTACTTTGCCGTGTACTATATGCTGTGCTAGATCAAGTACGTAGCTACCTTTAGCGCGAGAAAAACCTAAACCTCTTAGTGTTTCAACGTCTGTCGTTAAAATTTCCTCCGGTGTAGGGAAGTGGCCACCAAATAAATCACGGAAGCGTTTCTCAATACTACGTGCAGCGTGAACACTCAACTGTTGTCCGATAATACTGTCCACCAGTTCCTGGTAGTAGTTTTCGTGTGGTCGAATTGTACAGAGTCCAGTGGCGGCAATCACTGGTCGTAAAGCCGGGTCGTGTTCGCTTAGGTAATCGGCCGCCTCTTGAGCGACTGCCTCGTTTATTCGTAGCATACCGTATTAAGTATATATTGCTCTGAATTTTTGCTATAGTACCTTTAAAATAAGGACAAGCATTATGGCTGATACTGACAACCCCAAAGACGCTAAAAAACGTGAATCCCTTCCGTCTAAGTCAGATGGTATATCTGAATCTGACAAAACACCAAACCAGATAGATATTGATGACGAAGGACGAGTTGCTGAAGCCGAGCCTGATGATACTAAAACGGAAGCTGCGGTAGACGACATTATAAAATCTGATGCCGACACAGCTCTAAAGGTGCAGGACGAAGCAGGCGAGCACGCCGTAGTCATGAAACAGAGCTTTGGTGAGCGCTTTAAGCACAAGTGGGTACGATGGTGGTCAACACCACGGAAGCGTAACGGTACTATTGCAGCAGTCTTGCTAGCATTGGTTGTACTTGGAGCTGTACCATTTACGCGCTACAACATCGCCGGCCTTATTATGAAGTCTTCGGTTACAGTGAGCGTGGTTGATAGTAAGACTGGCGCGCCGGTGAGCGGAGCGCAGATTAAGCTTGGCGGTGTATTGGCAGAAACAGATGCTAAAGGCAAGGTGACTCTGAAAGTTCATGCTGGAAGTAAGACGCTTGAGGTAAGCAAGTCATATTATAAAAGTGCTTCGCAGAATGAACTCATAAAACTTTCTAGTAATAAGCTGAGAATTACGGTAGTGGCTCTCGGCCGTCAGGTAAAAGTTAAAGTCACTAATAAAATTACAGGGAAGCCAGTAACTAACGCAACAATAACTATTCAAGGCGCTAAGACTAAAACTGATGCGAATGGTCTAGCAACTGTGGTGCTTGCTTCTAGCGCCACTGTACAGTCAGCAACGATCGGTGGTGATAATTTTAATACGACAAATATATCTATCACTGCAACTGGAGACTTAGCTAAGAATACCTTCAGCATTACTCCTTCGGGTAAACTGTATTTCCTTTCGAACTTAAGTGGCAAGATTGATGTGGTCAAGACAAATTTGGACGGTTCCGAACGGCAAACAGTGTTAGCTGGAACAGGAAGTGAAGATCGCTACACAACTTCCCTGCTCGCTTCTCGTGATTGGAAGTATCTGGCGCTGCTTTCCAAGCGTTCTGGTGATAATGCAAGCATTTACCTCATCGATACGACCAATGGTGATAAGTTGACTACGGTAGACCAAGGCGATGCCGTGTTTACACTTGTGGGCTGGAGTGGCGATCGGTTTATCTATAGGGTGGATCGCAACTCTGTGCAGAATTGGCAGCCAAATGCACAGGCCTTAAAATCGTTTGACCCAGCAACTAGCAAAACGCTGTTATTGGATCAAACGCAAGGTGGCGGTACTGATCAACACAATTATGCTCGTCAGCAAATTGGCAGCGTCTACCTACTCGGAGACCAAGTTGTCTATGCAAAAACGTGGTATGGCTATGGTAATAATGTTTTGGCTGGCAAATCATCCGAACTTGATAGCATTGGCGGAGACGGTTCCAGTGGTAAAACGCTCAAAACGTTTACCACCAGCATTCCAAGCGGGTTTGGCTACGTTAGCTTAGGCTTTGCAACAGTTCTGTATGAGCCTTCAGGAATCTATCTTAGCTTTGCTCACGATAACACCACGGACTTCTACGATTATGAGGATGGCAAGGTTACTGCTGATACCAGTATGACTGAGCAAAAATTTGAAGCAGTAGACTATGGAACCACCTTCCTCGTGTCTCCATCAGGTAATAGCACCTTCTGGGGGGAACAGCGTGATGGCAAGACGACACTGTTTGTGGGTGACAATGACGGCAAAAATGAAAAACAAATTGCATCTTTGAGCGACTACAACACCTATGGTTGGTTTACTGATAACTATCTACTAGTTTCAAAGAGTAGTAGCGAGCTTTACATTATGCCCGCAAGTGGCGGCACACCTGTTAAAATCACCGATTACTATAAGCCGGCTATCAACTATCAAGGCTATGGCGGTGGCTACGGTGGTCTGTAGGGTTTCACTAAAATACTGCAGCGGCACACTAGTTCACCACTGTTAAATAGATATGCTATATAGTTTGGGAGGTCTGTCCTCCCAAACTCTTCAACTAGCGTAGTTCGCAAACGGTGATGCGGCCGTCACTTTGTAAGTAGCCGCGCCAGGCGCGGTTACGTAACCGGAATGGGCGATCAACAGTTGTAGTACGGCTGCCAGCCAGCTTACCGGCGCGCTTTAGATCGCGAACTATTTTACGCCGCTCCTGGTTTGTGTCTGGGTCTATCATATGGGTCACCTGAGCGTTGTGGCGTATGGGCGCCAGGCCGACATCCTTGCTTGCCGCGCCTACCCAAAACTGCACATCAGGTTCGCGTTTCGTGGGTTTATAAAAGCGATTCCAAAATCGCACATGGTGCTGTAATTCGCGGGAGAGTTTTGGATCAGCTGCCCAAAATCGCACATGGTGCCTCCCTGCTCGACTCCCTACAATATGCACTTGAAATCCAAAGTCTTGCTTTCTGCCAAATAGATATAATCGGCTCATTGGCGCATTCGGATATGACCAGCCGGTAATGGCAGCGACTACTTGGCGCAAAGTATGGAGCGGCGCATGTTGGTCGGCTTGGGCCCAGCCTGCGGCTTGCATGGCCGCAGCCAGCTGTTCTCGGGTGCCGATAAGCCCAATATTTATAGGATCGCTGGCAAAACCATCAGGTGTGGTGCAATACAATGGCAAGTGGGCTGGATGATAGAACAAACGGTAAATGCGAAAAAGTACTGGAATAATTACATACGCCATGACAACGTAAGTAATAAAAAGCGCCAGCGCTACCGGCGTACGGTTGTCAAAAAAAGGAAATACTCGCCAGACGGCAATATAAATAAAAACTGCGCCCACAAACAATACCGCTAGACGCTTTGCAATACGAGTGAGGAGCGGTCTCATTTAATAATAGAGCACTTTAACTTTAGACACTTTCCTTTATCATATCAGTGATGGATCTGACTCACCACCAACAGAAACAGTTTCTAGAGACACTTTGGAGCCATTATGCTGCATTTGGGCGAACAGAATTGCCATGGCGTATACCAGAATTAACCAATAGCTTTGATCCCTATAAAATTATGGTTAGCGAGCTAATGTTGCAGCAGACTCAGGTTGGTCGGGTTGTAACAAAATACCAGGAATTTTTAGCGCGTTTTCCTACTGTACATGATCTGGCGCAAGTAGAATTGGGCGAGGTACTGCGTATCTGGCAGGGGTTGGGCTATAATCGTCGCGCCAAGTACCTCTGGCGGGCTGCTCAATTAGTTGACAACCTTAAGCATTTTCCAGAGACGGTGCCAGAACTAGTAAAATTACCGGGAATCGGCACTAATACCGCAGGTGCTATTGCCGCCTACGCCTACAATTCCCCGGTCTTATTTGTGGAAACAAATATTCGTACTGTTTATCTTCACCACTTTTTCGCAGATCGCACGGATGTAGCTGATAAAGAGATCTTAGAGTTGCTAACGCAAACACTAGCTCACGAAAATCCCCGCGAATTTTATTGGGCACTTATGGATTATGGAACGCACCTTAAGGCTACGGTGGGTAACCTAAATAAGGCAAGCAAACACTATACAAAACAGTCTCGTTTTACTGGTTCGCATCGGCAAATTCGTGGCCAGGTTATTAAACTACTGGGGAGCGATGCACGCACAGTAACATCCCTGAAAGATCTCATACCAGACGAGCGCCTTGAAACGGTGCTGGATGAACTAATGAGTGAGGGGATGATACGGCGAAATGGTAGCCAATATCATCTGTAACTAGTACAATAACGGCTATGGAACCAAAGCCTGAACCGACAGCAGCTGAGCCAGAAAAGGTGCAGGCAACAACCCCAGAAGCGATGCCGGCCCCAGAGCAGACCCCAAAGCTTGAGGCACCTAACCAGCTAGCACAGACCCCACCTGCTCCGCCCGTTGCAGTTGCAGCGCCGCCACAACCTCCTGTAAGTCCCGCTAAGTCTTCTCAGCGTCCTAAAATGCCAGTGCTAGGTATCGTACTGTCGGTTCTAGTTTTTGTAGGGCTAGCAACAGTTGCATACTATGCCTACTCTAAAACTAACTAGTCTGGAAGAGGAATCATGAAAGTATTCACTAGTCTTACTGATTCTGAGCTTATACAACTCCTAAAAGAAGGTGCGGTTGGGGTTATGCCGACAGACACGGTCTATGGATTGGCTTGTCGTGCGGCTGACCCCAAAGCCGTCGAACGGTTGTATGGACTAAAGCAACGTGAAAACAAACCGGGCACCATTATTGCCGGACGGCTGCAGGAGTTGATAGACCTGGGTTTGCGTGCTCGGTATCTAAAGGCTGTAGAACACTACTGGCCGAATTCTTTAAGCGTTGTCATACCATGCGCTGATACAGGGCTTGCGTATCTACATCAAGGCAAAAACTCTTTGGCTGTCCGGGTGCCAGCGTACGAAGATTTGCAAAAACTCACAAGACATACTGGTGCACTACTAACGTCAAGTGCTAATCAGCCCGGTGAGCAACCGGCGACGAATTTGGCAGAGGCACAGGCCTACTTTGGTGACTCGGTTGATTTTTATGTGGATGGCGGTGTAATAAAAGATCATGTACCATCGACAGTAATCCGTGTGATTGATGACGCAATTGAAGTACTTCGCGAAGGTGCTGTAAAAATAGACGAAAACGGGAGAATAAGCTAACTATGACATTTGATGATTATCAAAAAAGGGCTATCGTTACCAATCTTACGAAAGAGGATCGGTTTAAGGAACTAATGCAGCAGGTGCTAGGTTTAGCTGATGAGGCGGGAGAAGTGCAGTCAGTATTTAAGAAGTGGATTCGCGACCAAGACGCTGATTTTGAGCAGCTTGACAGGGAGAATATCGCCAAAGAGTTAGGTGACATTCTGTGGTATATAGCAGTAGTTGCGCACGATCTTGACATATCTTTGGATGATGTAGCTACTAAAAATATAGAGAAGTTGCGCAGTCGCATGGAACGAGGTGCGCTTACTGGTAGCGGCGACAATCGTTAGGGCCTGCCATCTAGGCGCTTGAGCTGTTCAAACAATTGAAGAAATAGGGTAAAAATTGTAGAATATACTCTGTTATGGAAAAATTGCCCGGTTCGCAGCCAGAAGATGCTGCAGCTGATAATCACAATGACGACAAGAGTTCAAAAAGGCGAAGACGCCGGACTCGTTTGCCGTTAGCTTCAATGGTAGCTCCTACTCCTGCTGCTGAGAATGCTGTCGAGGGCTCAGGCAGAAGGCTGGTTAAGTTGGATAGGGAATTGGTGGAGCTGGTTGTGCGCAAGAAGCTCGAAGATGGCGAGCATCATCCAGTAGATACTAAACTTGACTCTGTTGAAAAACTAGAGAACGAAGCGGAATCAGCCGTAATGGCTCGGGACGCGGAAACTCTAGAGGATAGCTTGGTTCGTGGTGCCGAGGCTGAGTCGGAAGAGGAACAGGCTAGCAAAGCGGAAGATGCACCCTATGAAATACTGCGGGATTACGATTCTCTTGGAGCGAACGAATTTGTTGGCGATATTGTTATAAGCTTACGTGATCCTATCGAAGGGCGAACTACTGCCTCGGAAGGGCGGTCAGAAGATGGCGCGTCTCCAGCGGAAGCAGCGTCCTACGGCACCACTAATGTGCAAGCTGGGCCAGCCCGTGCGCCTGAGCGGCCACTACGACCTGTTCTTGGCGAGGGTGAAGGGGCGCCACTTTCGGGTAGTGCTGGTGCTGGCGGAAATATTCCTCCTCGGCCACCGGAAGTACTCTCAGGTGCTCCAGGTGAACCACCAGAGCACTCTAACGTTAGTACAGCGTTTCAAGCCGAGCGAGCTCGGTTGGCACATAATGATGGCGCATATGATATCCATCTCTCTCCGTCTGAAGTGGTGCCTCGGTTGGCTGTAGAGGCCGAGAGCACTGTGACAAAAGAGGATCTAGACGATGCAGTGTATTATGCTACGAAGGCGGGCCAAAATCGGGGTGTGGCAACGGGGTTGTTAGTTGGTGCAGGGTATGAACACTTCAAGCACAAAAAGCGTGAGAAAAAGGCCGAAAAGCGTCATCAGACACAGGTAAGACAGTTTGAGACGGCCGAGAAAGCAGCCAGTATCCGCTCAGAAGAGCAAGAGAGACAAAAAAATGAGCTTGAACGTCGTTTGAATGTCACAGAACATAAGCTCAGCGATGTTGAGGAGCGCTTCCAAAAACAGCCCGATCAGGTGCACACTGAAAAACAGCCAGTAGTTATTCCTGAGCAATCAAATAATGAGCAGTTGGAAGTTCCACCTGAACATCGCTTGGAGTCAAGCGCATGGCATAGCATAGAGGTAGATGCTAGGACTGGCCGCCCAGTAGAAAGTCCGACTTTTGCGTATGGTGAGGAGTACTACAAAGAACGGGCAAAAGAAAACGGCCAGACCATGCAGAGTGGCGGACCTGTGGCTGGACCAACAATGGCAGGGGTACCGGCTGGACAGCAGGGAAGTAGCGCTCCAGGCGACAGCCCATCTTTGCCTCCAGTAGATTTACCAAGTGCAAGTATGCAAGGTCCGCCTTCGTCCACTGAACAACAAATGCCAAAAGCGACCACAAAGTCTAGGGTTGCCACTGGACAAACTGCTGGGCCAATCTGGCCATGGCTAGTAGCGCTGCTAGCCATCATTATTAGTCTAGCTCTGATTTTGCGCTAGTAATTGCCCTGAGGCACAATTCTTGTTTACCTTGTCTTTTGGGAATGGCTGCAAATATGTTTGATTAGGCACTCGAATAGTTTCCTGCCGTTGAGCGCTTATATGTACAATTTAACATATATTGTACATCTACTGTATATGTATGCTAAAATATTTAGAATGTACAATTTGTACATATATTGTACATATATTGTACATTCTAAGAGGAGGAAAACTTATGTCTACTGAGGCAGAGAAAATACTAGTCAAGGTTCCTCATGATTGGGACTCAATAGATGAGTCTAGTATTTTTAAGAAACTTAGCAAAAACCGAGCCCCACTCTTTAAGTACATGCAAGAGATATCAGAAGAGCACTATTGGCATTGGGAAAAGGCCAGGTTTGTTACACCCCCCAAAGGACTGACTGCCACTGAGGCTTGGTACATCACGAGAGAAATACGCAAGCTAAGCTCTGCAGAGACTCATGTAAAAGCGGAGAATGGCGAGAATTTTACATTGTTACGACCTAGCTATGCTGACAGGCTGCTCCGAGATATTGATATGCACGCGGGTGGGGATTTTATAATTGACCAAATCTCTAATAATGAAACCTCAAAGGGTGAACGGCAAAAATACCTTACAAGAGGGATCATCGAAGAAGCGATCGCTTCAGCCCAACTCGAAGGAGCTAGCACAACTCGGAAGTACGCTCGGAAAATGATAGCTGAGAATAAGCGCCCCCGTAATATATCGGATTGGATGATACTGAACAACCACCGAACTCTCCAGGCAGTTGAAGATATATATAAAAATCAGGAACTATCCATGCAGATGCTTCTTGAGCTACAGTTGTCTCTAACTGAAAATACTCACAAGTCTAATGAAATTGGCAGGTTGCGTGAGGATAGCGACGAGATAGTTGTGATGTATCGAGATAAGATTGCTCACGTTCCCCCAAAGCATGCATTCGTAAAGCAGGAGCTGGAACGGCTAATCGAATATGCTAATGATACAGAGCACTGGCAGCATCCTGTAATAAAGGCAATCATTATTCATTTCTGGATTGGTTATTTACACCCCTTTGTAGATGGTAATGGACGCTTGGCCAGAACTCTATTCTACTGGTACATGCTGAAGAATAAATATTGGGGTGTATCATATTTGCCGATATCGACAATTATTAAGCGTGCCCCAAAAAAGTACACATATGCCTACATTTACACCGAGCAGGACAATCTGGATTTGACCTATTTCTTCGACTATAACATCTGGAAGCTCAAGAAGAGTATAGATGAGTTTACTGATTACATCGAAAGAGCCCAGAAGGAAAATAAAGAAATCGAGCGTAGTCTTGACGGAGTAATGCCAATTGCAAATGATCGACAGAAACAGCTAGTGCATTACTTATTATCGGACACTGACCATTTTGTTACAATTACGTCACATATGACACTAAGCGCTGTTTCTAGGGGTACAGCAAGGAGTGACATCTTAGCACTTGAAAAACACGGCTTAGTCCAAGCTAAAAAAGTAGGAACAAATATCCGATATTCGGCGACTGAAAAACTAAGACTACTAGTCTAGTAATTATCTATAGACATTAAAGAAACTCCATTATGGAGTTTCTTTCTTTTTCGGCCGTACACTTACTAACCATGAGCTCTTTTTACTATCAGGAATTGTACTTTAAGTACAATTTGCTTTATATAAACTCTTTACGGAGCCACTCGTCAAGGCTCTTGCCTCCGCCCGCAGATATACAAACTACGGTATCGCCATTTTCTAGATGACGTATGATATTTTCTCGCAAGGTCGCATCAAGTGCACTGGCTTCGGTTATGGTCTGCGTCTGAGCACTTAAGAGCAGCTTTAGATCATCCGGTGTGAGGAGTTTAAGCGACTCGTCTTCACGTGCTAGGTAGCTGGGTACGATATAGAGTTTTTTAACACCATCAAACAGATGGTTTAATTCATCTTTAATGAAATGCTGGCGAGTGTTGTGAAGGCCTTCATATACGACCACAACGTTTTCGCCGGCTATCTCATGTGCTAATTGCAAAGCACCACGGATTTTGGGTGGAGTATGTGCGTAGTCGCTATATAAGCCTGGCGTAATCTGTTCAAATCGTCGTGCAACTCCAGGAAAACGATTAAGGTGCTCTATAAGTTCCGTCAGTGGTGTATTGGTTAGTTTCTCTATTGCGTGCGCAACTAACCAGGCATTTTGTCGATTTACAAGACCGGCTAGTGAGACCTTGGATTGTATATTTGGATCCGCGTCGTCAAGTACTGTCTGAGTACCGTCAGGTCGAAGACTTAGGCGGTCAACGTCAGTTTGCCAAAGCAACGTTTGCTGGCTTTGTTCCAGGAACTCATGAAAAGCGGCATAGTACTCCTCACGTGTAGGGTAGATATCCGGATGGTCCCAGTCAATGCCAGTTATGAGGCTGATATAGGGCTCGAAACTTAAGAAGTTGCGGTCAAACTCATCACACTCATACACAAAATACTCGGCATTTGTTTCATAAGCGCCCATTTCGGCAAAGCTGCTCTTAGCGGGCAATATGTATGCGAGCGGCATGCCGAGCTGTTTGAGAAGCCATATGGTCATCGCCGTTGTGGTAGTTTTGCCGTGTGTGCCGGCAATGGCAATGAGTTTTAGTTTTTTATCAGTGATAACCTGGTTTAGCAGTTCGTCTCGTTTGCTCATATGAATAGCCTGTTCGCGACAATAAACAAACTCTGGTGCGTCGGGCTGTTCGATAGCAACTGCTGATGAATAAACATACCAGTCAATTGGTGTTTTTTCGTGTACTGTTGCAATCTGCTCGGCAGACTGACCAATACTAATATTGGTAATGCCTTGGCTTTTCAGATAAGCAATATACTGTGACTCTTGCTTGTCTGATCCGGAAACTTCATAACCAGCTTGCTTGGCGACTAGGGCGAGTGGTCCGATACCTGCCCCGCCAATTCCTGAAAAGAAAATATGCATGAAAACAGTGTATCATTGCTGCGGCAAGTGCCCATGCTTTCAAATCGAAAAAGTCTTTACGCAAAGGGCGGTTGCAGTTAGGTGCTAAGAGCGCTTGCGGTATAATTTAGTACAAGATGAATAAACGGCACCTGCACCATATTTGGCGATTCTACCGCCAAATAAAACCGTGGTACTTTGTGGTTGCTGTTATTGTATTCGGGACTATGAGTCTAGTAAGTCTCCGGCACAACAATGAGCACATGATTCGCCTGCGTGATGCGGTCTATGCGGCAGACCAAAATAACGATGATGTGGAAGCCGCGCTCAGGCAACTACGACTCTATATCTATGCGCATATGAATACTAGCCTCGCCAGTGGACCAAATGCGGTTCATCCACCGGTTCAGCTTAAGTATACCTATGAACGTTTACAGCAGGCCCAAGAGAATGCCTTAGGTCAAGGGAATAGCGCGCTATATAACCAAGCCCAGAGCTACTGTGAACAGCAAACACAAGTTGGCAGCGAGGTTATTTCATGTATCCAGCAATATGCATCAGATCACGGAGTACAACTAGCCCCTATTCCAGATAGTCTTTATAAGTTTGATTTTACCTCTGCCAAATGGTCATTTGATCTTGCGGGTTGGAGCCTATTGCTAGCAAGCTTAGCACTCCTTGGGTTTTTAGTAGCCGCACCGTATCATTGGTGGGCTAAGAAGTACCTATAGGTATATCTATAGCCAGATGGGTTAGGGCAAATTACTACAATCTTTTGATACACTGACAAACATGGAATCAAAAACAGTACAGCCTCGTTCCGAATCAGAGTATCGTAATCTCCTCCAGTATGATTTTCCTAGTTTAGATATTCATACAATTAGAGTACTAGGCAGTGGTGAAGATCGAGTGGCGGTCCTTGTAAACAATGCCATCGTGTTTCGCCTGCCACGAAACATAAGTGGTAAGGCTGATGCCGGCGACATGTGGTCGACGGAGAAAGAAATAGGCCTGCTTAAAACGTTTCAGCTGCCTTTTGATGTGCCGCGACCAAGTCATGTAGCACCGGATAAACGCTATTTTGGCTATCCGTTCTTGGCGGGAAACCGTTGGGCAGATGTGGTGGGCGGGCAAATACCAAGTGACGAACTTCTCCGTGAATGGGTAAAGACACGCCAAGTTATTTCTAGGGCAGTAACCATCTCCGACGCTCAGAAGCTCGGAGTACCTCGATTCAGTGTGGATAAATGTGTATCCGTAGCTAACCAGCTGGCCGACGGAGGAGTAGCCACAAGTGTCAGTCGTGGGCTACAAGAAGATGCGGACTATCTACGTGAACATCTAGGTCGAGACGTTTGGGAATTTACGCATAACGATCTTAATGCCGAGAATATCCTTATCGATAAAGAGACTAATAAAATCACTGCGGTTCTTGATTTTGGTGATGCTTACATTGCCCCACGCTCCTCTGACTATTATCTGTGGGATAAATATCCTCACCAAATAATGGAGCGCATTACCCAAATTGCTCACAAGGAAGGCGACGATTTTGATGTGCGGATAGCACGGGCGTTACATCGCCTATATGTTGCAGATGACATCATAGAGTATCGTAAATTAGGGCAGAATAAAGAAGCAGAGCAAGGCTATTTGCTAGAACTCGAACGATGCTACGAGATTGAACAATAAATGTCCCTGCTAGACTGACAAGCCGGCCAAACTTACTGCAGTAAAGTGCCATAAACCACTAAAGACGTCAGTACTGACGTCTTTAGGTAACTAATCCGGCTACTCTTACTTTGTGGTGTTCGTGCTGGTATTGGTATTGCTCGTATTGCCACCAGTAGTACCCTGTGTGGTACTGTTGCTAGCCTGGGTTTGAGCGCTTACTTGAGAACAGTCAGGACCATTCGGGTTCTGCTTTATGAACTGCTTAATGCTGGTTACGACCTTACCACTGTCTTGTAGGTTCTCCCAGAAAGTAATCTGGTCACGGTTAATAACCATAGCATCATATGGGTCATGAATTTGCTGACACCCAAGTTTTACGAGCGAGTAGTTACTGCTACTGGAACTGGAGCTGCTGCTTGAGGCGGCACTCTGCGTTAGGTAATAGATATTAGACATTCGAACGTATTGGTTATTCAGGCTTGTAATATTACCGAAGTAAACTTGTCCGTTGTTTAAGAAAACGGCCTGGTATTTATTAGTACTAACAAACTTTCCTTCGTTAGTACTAGTGACTCGCGTGACAGCAAGAGCGACGAGCCCAATAAGTAAGGCAATGCCTACCAATAACACGCCGTTAAAAATTTGCAGCCAGCCTAGCTTTTCCCGGCCCATGTCAACACGCTTACCTTCCTGGCGCTCAGGAGGAGATTGAGTTGGCGCAGCGGGAGCGGGGCGACCACTGGCGGGTTGGGTTATTTGACGAAAGTCCATTTGTTAACCACCTTTAGATGTCATTAATTACAACCACAAGTGTAATACAACATACCTGCCCTCGGCAAGTTCTCTATGTCTGCGGCTACTCTTTGGCGTTCCACCTGTTGACAAACAAAATCAGACCAGAGTATGTTAGGGGTACTAACATTAGTTATAAGGGGAGATATCCGTTATGGCATACCAGCATACGAACTCAAAGGGTGTTACCTATCATTTGAACAGTAAAGAGGTCACCTTGCGTGGTGGCAAGAAGCAGACTATTTACTACTTTTCTAAGGACGAGCGCCCAGAAGGTTGCGACCTGCCAGCGGGTTTTGTCGTTAACGAAAACCCACGCAACGGTTTCTTGACCATTAAGCGCGCTGCTTAAATAATTTACATAGTTATTAAAACGCTTCGGTTTTACCGGGGCGTTTTGTTTTGCCGCAAGGGAAGGAATATGGTAGGGTAAGACAAGTATGGTAAAAACAAATGAAGTTATTCTAAGGGTAGAGAATCTCCAAAAGTCATACGACGGTAAGAAGGCCGTTGATGGCATAAGTTTTGAAGTTAAAAAGGGCGAGATCTTCGGTATACTTGGGCCGAACGGTGCAGGCAAAACAACTACACTCGAAATGATAGAGACGCTCCGCGAAATCGATGGCGGTAGTGCGTCGATTGATGGCGTAGATGTGGCTACGAATCCGTACAAAATACGTGGCATGATTGGCGTACAGCCGCAAACTCCCGGTTTTCAAGATAAGACTAAGCTTACCGAACTGATAGATATGTTCGCCGCTGCATATGGTGAAAAAGTACATCCCAAGAAATTCCTAGACGAAGTAAACCTTGGCGACAAGGCGGATAGCTTTGTAGAACAATTATCAGGTGGCCAAAAGCAGCGATTTAGTATTGTGACCGCGCTAGTCCACAACCCCAAAGTGTTCTTTTTGGATGAACCAACGACTGGCCTTGACCCGCAAGCTCGGCGTAATCTGTGGGAACTTATTGAAGAAGTCCGCGGTCGTGGTATTAGTGTTATCTTAACTACCCACTATATGGACGAAGCAGAAGTACTCTGTGACCGGATTGCTATTATGGACCGTGGTAAAATCATCAAGCTTGATACGCCAAAGAACCTCATTAAAGACTTGCTTGGTCGCGGCTTCAAAAAAGAGCAAAGAGTAGAGCAGGCGAATCTCGAAGACGTGTTTATTGATCTTACTGGAAAGGCGCTACGATCATGACAACAAAGCAAAAACTTTTTACTGTTTGGGTATTTTTTAGAATTAATTTGCGCCGCGTGTTTCGAGATAGGCTAGCGCTCTTCTTTACGTTTTTGTTTCCGCTTATTTTCCTATTTGTTTTTGGATCTCTTAGCCACAACAACTCTGTATCTCTCAATGTCGCGGTTATTAACGAATCACAGTCTACATTTGCCAAGCAGTTTGCCAAGCAGCTTAATGAAAGCAAAGTAATTAAGGTTAATAAACAGGTTACGACTTTTTCAGAAGCCAATCAGCGGATGAGCCGAGGTGAGGTGGACGCAACTATTGAATTGCCAGCAACTTTTGGTGATGCTCAGAACGGTATGCCTAGCGGTAACGCGGTTGTCCACTACACGCAGAATAGTGTCCAGGCGGCCCAAACGCTCGTCTCGGTTATGCAGGCTGAATTTCAAGGAGTTAATACCAAGCTAGCTGGCAACCGAACGCCATTTACAGTAAGTAGCAAGCAAAATAATGAGCACTCTTTAAGTGCTTTTGACTACACCTTTACCGGGCTGCTTGGCTTCTCTATTTTGGGTGCTGGTATTTTTGGACCAATGAACGTGTTCCCGGAGCTTAAAAAGATGGGTATATTGCGTCGTTTACACACTACGCCGATACGTGTTTGGCAATACTTCCTCTCAACCATGATGGGACAGGCGGTAACAGGCCTACTTTCAATCGGTGTCATGTTTGCGGTTGCTCATTTCGTGTTTGATCTTAAGCCTGTAGGCAGTGTAGTGCAGTTTGCTGTCTTTGTGGCCTTTGGCATTGTTATGGTATTAGGTATTGGTTTAGCACTTGGCGGGTGGGCTAAGAATGAACGGCAGGCTGCACCACTCGGTAACATTATTGTATTTCCGATGATGTTCTTGACCGGTGTCTTTTTCCCACGCTTCTTAATGCCGCAGTGGCTACAAAGCGTTACAACGTACATGCCACTAACGCCAGTTGTTGATGGTGCGCGTATGATCCTTACTGAAGGCAAGACATTGCTCGATCTCGGCCCACAGTTGGGCGTTATGGCGGTATGGTTTGTGATTATTTACGCCATCGCTTTCCGTGTTTTCCGTTGGGAATAGCACGGCCTAGATTGAAACTATATGCATTTTATGCTATAAATATAGCACATACTGTTTGGCTAGAATCTAGACGTACTGAAGTTTTTTAAAGAAGTACACTTATAGTTGATTTTAGCGTTAAAACTAAATCAACTATGAACTACCAGCTATTACCGAAACCATTCTTTGTACTAGCGCCCATGGACGACGTGACGGATACAGTATTTCGTCAAATTATTGCGGGTACGGCCGCTCCAGACTTGTTTTTTACTGAATTTGTGAATGTTGACGGGTTGATGAGTCCGGGCAGGTCCAAGCTACTTAAAAAGCTCCGTTTCGTTCCGTCGGAGAAGGGTCTTGTTGCACAGCTTTGGGGGCTAAAACCCGAAAACTTCAAAGCTATCGCCGAGCAAATTGCCGATGGCACCATCGCTCATGAACTTGGCTTGCCTGCCGGCTGTAATTTTGTAGGCATTGACCTCAATATGGGTTGTCCCGCGAAAAGCGAAGTGCAAAATGGTGCCTGTAGCGCGCTCATTAAATTGGAGAACCGACAGCTAGCGAGTGACATTATTGATGCTGCAGAAGAAGGACTAGCTGGGAAGTTACCGCTAAGTGTTAAAACTAGAGTAGGCTTCAACGAAGTAGATATGACCTGGTTTGAATTTTTGCTTGGCAAAAGCTTAGATATGCTTACGGTGCACGGGCGCACTCGTAAGGAAATGAGCAAGGTTCCTGCTCATTGGGACCTGATAGGTGATGTTGTCACAATGCGCAATAAACTTGCGCCGCAAACGCTCATGGTGGGTAATGGAGACGTTATGAATCGGGCTCAGGGTGAGGAACTAGCTAAACAACATGGACTAGACGGCATTATGATTGGCCGTGGTGTATTTCATGACCCATACGCTTTTGCGACTGAAAGCCCGTGGGAAGCAACTACAAAAGCAGAGCGTATTGCACTGTATCGAAAACAAGTAACTTTATTTGCAGAGACGTGGCAGAACCGGGAGCGTAACATTAAAACCCTAAATCGATTTTGCAAAATCTACATTAATGGATTTGATGGCGCTAAAGAGTTACGCGAACGGCTTATGGAATGTACGTCTACCGATGAGCTACTACAAACTATGGCAAGTGCGCAAGATTGAAAGCTAGTAGCTATACCAGTATCATAGGGGTATGATAATTGCCGAACATTTAGCGAAGAGTTATAAAAAGAAACAGGCTGTGAATGACCTGAGTTTTAAAGTACAAACAGGTAAAGTAACTGGCTTTTTGGGTCCAAATGGTGCTGGTAAATCTACTACTATGCGCCTGATGCTCGGGCTCGATGCCGGTGCTGGTAGCACTACATTTGATGGCAAAAAACTGCATGAGTATGATCGGCCAGCACAAATGGTTGGTATTTTGCTGGAAGCGAAGGCTTTTCACCCCACAAGAACAGCAAAGGAACATCTTCGGATTTTGGCTGATGCTGGCGGTATTCCTAAGGGTCGCGTTGACGAGGTGCTTGCCGAAGTCGGCCTGACTGATGTAGCCAAAAGTCGCCCCGGTAAGTTTAGTTTGGGTATGAGCCAGCGTCTAGGGATAGCGGCGGCTATACTCGGCAAGCCCAAATATCTCATGCTTGATGAGCCAGCTAATGGCCTGGACCCTGAAGGTATTGCGTGGCTGCGTGAGTTCCTAAAATCGTACGCCGATCAAGACAATGCTGTGTTTGTTTCAAGCCACGGGCTCAGTGAAATGGCGCAAATGGCTGATAACGTCGTGGTAATTGGCAAAGGTAAACTTATTGCCGATACTTCTATTGCGAAATTACTGGCGGAAAAAGGTCATACTGGGATTTTTGTACGTAGTCCAAAACTTTCTATGCTAGAACGAGCCTTAAAGGCGCGCAAAGCTGTAATAAGCTCTGGTGACGGCGGTCTCCGTGTTTCTGGACTTACAACGGACGAGCTTGGCAAGCTGGCGTTTGAAAGCAGTGTGCCAATTTATGAACTCTCGCAGCAAAAGGCCTCGCTCGAAGAAGTTTTCCTGGAATTAACGGCGGGCAGCGAAGAGTTTGCTAGCAAAAAGGAGACCGTATGATCGCAGACTTAAAAGCCGAGTTTCGTAAGTTGCTGACAGTACGCTCCACGTATTTCATTGTAGGAGCGACATTACTTATTGTTATGTTCTTTGCAGGCTTTATTAGTGGATTTAAAGCAGCGCCAACCGACTTACATTCACCAAGCTTGCTAGCAGAGCAATCAACAAACGCTGTCGTTTTTGTAGGACTGATCTTAGCGTTCGCTGGCCTACTGCTGATGGGGCATGAATATCGCTATAACACCATTATGTATACGCTGACAGCAGCAAATCGTCGCTACAAAGTTCTGCTTGCCAAGCTAATTGCTATTAGTGTCTTTGCGGTTGTTGCCAGTCTAATCGTTACATTCTTTTCACCACTCTGCACAATTATAGGTACGCACTTGCATGGGTATACCATTAGCCCGCAGACATATAATTATTGGTCTATAGTGTGGCGTTGTTTGTTCTGTGGATGGGGTTACGCGCTGTACGCGTTTATCTTAATCGCCGTATTGCGCAATCAAGTGGGGGCAATTGTAACCTTCCTGCTAGTACCATTGATTGGCGAAAATATCTTAGGATTACTACTTAAGCACAATACAAAATATTTGCCATTTACTGCGGTACAGGCAGTTGCGGCACCAGATAATCTGGGTAATCATTTAAGTGCGAGTCATGAAGCACTGGTTGTGACGGTTTATGTAATAGTTGGTCTGATGATAAGCACGCTATTGTTTATTCGCCGCGACGCGAATTAAGCAGCGGTCATGTATTAGTCGGCACTTAGCGCACATATTCTAAACTTCATAAAAAGAGATCACTTTAGAAGAGTGATCTCTTTTACGTTCAAATTATGGTGGGGGCGGTTGGGTTCGAACCAACGACCAATCAGTTATGAGCCGACTGCTCTAACCACTGAGCTACGCCCCCTATGCACAGCTCGAAAAACTGTGGTTAACAGATACGAGTATATCAGACAACTGAGTGATGATATATACTAAAACATGAGAAAATGTTCAGAAAAATAAATATGCAAACTAAAATTGAACCGTATAAGTCCGCAGCGTGGGCGTATGTGCTTAGTTTGCGCGATATTCGCAATGTTGGATTGCTAGTGTTTACGGTAATCGTGCTGCTCATTAGTTGGAGCGGTGTTAAATCGATCCAGACTAACTATGGTCTGCAAAAACAGATTTCAAAACTCCAGCAGCAAAATGATGTGCAAAAACTTAAAAACACCAATTTGGCGCTCGAGAATCAATACTTGGGGACCGGCCAATATTTAGAAGTAATGGCCCGGCAGAATCTAGGCTTGATTGCACCCGGAGAAACAGAACTGCTTGTCTCGCAAGATGTAGCGCTTGCCCATACGATAAAACAACAAGAAACTGCTATTGTATCTTCTGAAGTGCCAAGCCGTCCATTTTGGCAGCGCAATTTCCAAGCATGGATTGATTTTTTCCTCCATCGCAATACTGGCGGAAGTTGACACTATGACTCTCTGTTGTTAGAATATAGCTAAGGTATTTTCCGGGAAGGAAAACGGCTCGCAAAGTGTGTAGGCACTGTGCTGGCACGACGAGAAGCTGTATAAGCAATCTCATGCCTTTTGTCGCGGGATGGAGCAGCGGCAGCTCGCATGGCTCATAACCATGAGGTCCCAGGTTCGAGTCCTGGTCCCGCAACCAAATTGGAATAACAGATAGAGACTGACATTTGCGTCAGTCTCTTTTTCTTTATCGCCTCTGTAAAGTAGGTTCCAGTCCCGTTTGGTTTGTAAAATAGCTTAACGCAGCTTAAGCTTAAGGTATGGAAGATAAAAATCGTATATCTGCCACTGAGGTAGAAGAAGCTAATGCTGTTAACAAAATATCGAATCCAGGAGACTCCGCTGAGAATCAACTTGTCTCACCGGAACAACGGTCAGAAACACCCAAGTCACGTAAAAAAATAATTGCTCTGTTGCTGCTATTGGTCTTTCTTGTTGCGGGCGGCGCGATATATGCCTTATTAATTCGTAAGCCCTCTGTGCAGACTTCGATAAATAACGACAAACCCGCTCCTGCACAGAGTGTGAAGGCGCCAAAGTATGCAAGCTCATTGGTGTTTCAGTCAAACAGTGATGATACTAGCACCATACTGTCCATAACGGACCTTAACGGAGATGTAAAGCACAGCCTGAAAGTAAGTAGCAATTCAGCGTCATACAGCCCCGTTTATGCAGATTCAGGCGTAATATTACTAGAGGGGGACAGCGTCGTTTTGGCAAACAAGGATTCCACGGCGTTTACTCGTTTAGGTAACGATGGCAAAGCACAAGATGTGCCGGCTGCTTTGACTGGGATACTTGGAGGGAGCGCCCATGTAGATACAGCATCGTTGTCTCATGTAATTACTTCGAATGGCGAGATGTTTGGTATTGAGACCTCGCCCAAAGCTGACAGCTTCAGGCTAGTGGCACTAGACTTGTCAAAGGGCACAACCTCTACATTATTGAGTGCTACTCTTCTTGCCCCGAAACCATCTCTTTATGGCCCTATTCAGATTTTAAATGTATCGGCAGATGATACAAAAGTCTATGTGTTAGCTTCCAACGCTCAGTTGAGTGGCTCAACGGTGCCAAATTTTGCAATACTTACAGTTGAAGTAAAATCAAAGAAATTTACAGTCAATGCGCTGCCAGACACTTTCAATGAGTCAAACACTGCAGTGAGCAAAGACGGTAAATTCTTAGCATATTACACCACAGAAAGTGACGGAAAAGGGTATTCAACAATACAGACACATATTCTAAATGTAGCCACCCAAAAAGATACGGTAGTCGATATGGAGGGTCTAGGGACTTCCGGAGGCAGTCATGACATCAGCTTTTCTCCAGACGGAGCGTATGTATCGGTTGTTGGACGCTACGCTGCTGATGCAAAAAAAGCGGGGATGGCTTTACAGGTAATCTCAGTTGCATCAAAAAAGATAGTTCATCAAGTCGATTTGCCTGGTGTCCAAAATATAATTACCAGTATTGGTTGGAGCGCGGATGATAGTATGTTGTATACGAACAATAGCTCTACGACTGGTGTGTACGATACCACCAAGGAATCAGCGCATAGCTACAATCCAGTAAAGGATAAAACAGTTGACTATCCTGCGAGTCTTGGTAGGTTAATAAGCGTCCTAAATTACTACGAGTAAGGCATAAACTACGACTGACCTTCTGGTCTCGACCATCGTCTGGCGGATGTAAGGTTCTAGTGTGACCCGGTAGAGTAACTCAACAGAGTTCCACTTCCGGAGAGTTCTTTCCAACGAGATAGCTCTGACAAGATAAGGTTCCAATTCGATTCCACTTGGGCAACCATGAAGAAATAACAGGTAGAGATTAGCAAGCAGGCTAGTCTCTTTCTTATTGCCACCTCTGTAAAATTGGTTCCAGTCCCGTTTGCCAGTTATTATACCAACGCTTCTCTAAATTTTTCAGACAACCTCTAGCAGTCATCCGACATTGAAAAATTGACAGTATGGTAACGGCTCTCTTTATTTTACATAGGTATAATTAGGTTTTGAGTTATTATACCTTTAAGCTTGAAAGTATAATAAGACATATTATTATTAGCCTATGCCTAAGATACTTCGGAAAACCGAGTTTGGTAATCCAATTTTACGTGCCACTCCACAACTACTTAGTGATGAAGAAATTCGTTCCAGTGATACCCGACAACTCATTGAGGACATGTACCACACGCTAAAGTATAGGGAATACGGCGTTGGTATAGCTGCCCCACAGGTTGGCCATAGCGTTGCTATAAGTACAATTGATACAAAGCCTACTCCAACTCGCCCTGATTTAATGCGTCAGAAATTAACAATAATAAACCCTAAGATTACCAAGCAGTATGGCCGAGTGTTTGAAGAATGGGAGGGCTGTATTAGCGGGACGGAACTATATGCAAAAGTACCTCGCTATAAGAAAGTACAGCTAAGCTGGCAAGATGAACAAGGGCAAAGACACGAAGAAGACTTTGACGGGTTCTTAGCTCACGTAATACAACATGAAGTAGACCACCTAAATGGCATTCTATTCGTGGATAAAGTAAAGGACACTGAGAGCTATATGACATTCAAGGAGTATAAGAAGATGCGTGAACAAGAAGATAAAGGTTTTACTGTGACACGGTAGAGTGCTCAACAGAGCTTCACCCCTATGCATTTCCTTCCATCTCGCTAGCTCGACAAGAGCTGTCTTCAGTTCGATTGCACCCGGGCAAGCAAACTCAATAACCCCTGTTATAGCAACAGGGTTTTGTTTATCCAAAGTTTTTAAAGTGTTATTGGATTCCAGCCTTGCTTGGTTGTAAGCCTACTTAACCCTACAGATTTCCTGATTTAGCACATATGCATATTGATGTATTTATGAACTGATGCTATGATGTAGATAGGAGGATGTGCCATATGCGTACAACCATTACAATAAATGACAAACTGTTTCGCGCTCTCAAGATGCGGGCAGCAGAAAGTGACAAAAGCATTTCTCGATTGATTGAGGACGCGGTTACATATCAAGTGCTCGAAGATGCAGAAGATATGGAGGACGTATCAAAGCGTGAGCACGAGCCAACCTACTCCTTTGATGACTTAGTTAAGCAGTTTAAAACTGAAGGCCTGCTTTAGGCTTGATGAATGTATACTATCCTATACAAAAAGTCTGTCGATAAAGATCTCAGGCAGCTTCCCAAAAATCTCAGAGAAGTTATCGTAAGGAAGATTCAGGCGCTTGCAGATAATCCTAGCCCGTCTGGGATAACTAAGTTAAGGGGATCGGATAACCTATTTCGTATACGTCACACTGAGTATCGGATAGTCTACCGATTAAATGACGGAGAGTTAACAATCTTGGTAATAAAGGTAGGCCATAGACGTGATGTCTATAGGGACTTTTAATAGCTCTTATGGCATCATCAGAAGTACTCACCCCAGGCTTCTAGTAGCGCTGCCTCCACAACTTCTGTCCAGGCAATATAGCCTATGATAGGCTAAAGTGGGCTGGCGTAATTACTTCATCTTACGAATGGATTAACGGAAGAATGTCAATAATCCGTTAATATTGGCGAAATCTAGATAAGATTAACGATTTTATTAGGGATTACCATGCGCTGTCCTGACTCCACAATAAGTTAGATAGAGCGGGTACGGCTCGAAGTCATCCTTTTGGTATAGTTAGTATATGAATGATAGCCATTCTATGTTTGAAAAATATGCCGCTGAGCTAAAAAGAGTGTCTGGGGTTAAGGTATCAAAATCAAAAGATGCAGACGGATTAATGTGGACTTTTGTAGGGACGAACCCAAAATCGCTGAAAGTCGAGCTTCAGTGGTGGCAGAAGGGTGCCGATTTTATTCTTCTTAACATAGAAGGGGTAGATTGTGGCTACTGGCATACAGCCGAAGAGGAAACACTGGATTATCATATTGAATTGGCCAAAGCTGCGCTACTTGGAAAGGTTGTATATAATCGTTCACCAGTATTGAGACTTAAGGAAGTGTGTTTTAGAGTAGGCGATGCGTGGGAATGTACACTTACTGATACTGCTGGCTCTTATCATTACATCAAAACGCGCAAAACTCTGCGGCACCCAAAGGACGATGGTTTTTAGTGGTTTCCAATTCAAGTACGGTAGTTTTACTATAGTTAGATCATGTCAATAATCAGGCTTAATAGAGTATCTTATTCCTTCTTTGGCGGAGCGTTGTGTCTTGGCATATTTAAACTATTCATCTATACCACTAATAAAGAACAATTTAGGGATTCCAACCTCTTTATTTCCTTGGCGTTTATGTTTATTACTGCGCTATTTATCTATCTGCTCTGGGGGCTTATATCGGCTCTCACTTCTAGAAGAAGTAGATCGTAGCCTCACGTCAGAGTATCTTGCTATCATTTGATTATGAAGATACTGGTGACGGGCAATGCTGGCTCCGGCAAATCCACACTTAGTAGACAGCTAGCTGCGCATTACGGATTGGAATGGTATGGGCTTGATACGATTGTCTGGAAAGAGGGGTGGCAAAAGGCTTCTACTGTCGAGCTCAATGAGCAAATGACGGGTCTTCTGGCTAAATCTGACTGGGTGATCGATGGAGTGTCGGACGATATTTTAAGGGCTGCAGACCAAGTTGTGTTCTTGGACGTTCCGAGGAGGGTATCCTTTTACCGCGTAGCCAAAAGAAACTGGAAGTATTTATTTTCGTCACGACCTGACCTTCCTGTCAATTGCCCTGAAATCCTCATTATTCCTAAACTTGTAAAGATGATTTGGTGTTTCCCTGAGCGAGTCAGACCTAAAATACTCGCCGAAAAGCAAAATAGGGGTGGCAAAATTGTGCATATTACAAACAACCGAGAACTTCGCGCATACCTTCAGGGCCTAGATGGCTAAGTTAGAATTCTGATTCTTGAGAAGTTCTTACCGGTAAGTCCATTGATATGCGTGTCCTCCCAAGTAAAGTCTGCTGAAGCTAGCTGTTTGGGTGTGAGAACAAGCTCGGCATAACTTTCTTTGTTGCGTTGCAGTGCGCCAACGCCAGCCCAGAATTTAGCGATTGACCGCTTCGTACTGCCTGTAACAATTGAATCTTCATAGTAAGTTGGGCAAGTCCAAACTAGATCGGGATCATGCAGATATGTGCCCAGTGTTGGTGTCATGAAGATTGCATTGTGCTGCAGCTCAACTTTTTCACGCCACTCTGGGTCTGCTTCTTGTCCAGGCTTGGGGCGGACATTGAGCTCGGTGCGAGCTTTCATGGCATCGTCTAACACGGGTAGCTGATCATTGTTGTCCTTAAGGTAGAGCTTCATTGCAGATCCAAGCTCGCTGTCATATTTTGATTCGTCGTCAAACATGTCTCGGTGGCGACGATATTGAACTGTAACGCCATCAGGCAAGTGGGGTTTAATCCAGTCAAGCATATCGATAAAGGTATGAGAGTAAGCGTCAAGTTCTTGGCGGGTTATATTATCGAGTCGTTCAACGGCGAGATCTTGCGAGAAATAATCAAAAATGACTCCTGGTTTGTGTACGGCAGCTACGGTTTTCATCCAGTCTACAAAATACATAAGACTAAATAACTCAGCCCAATCAATTTCCGGTGCTTCGTCAAAGCGCCATAGTTTATTGCCACCAAAACATTCGGTAACAACAATCGGCGTCTGTTCTTTAACGGCTTTTGCCACCACACGCTTTGTAATTTCAATGCACGAATCGCCAGCCTTCATTTTGCGAAACCTCTTGGACATCAGCCGTGCATAGACGACATCTTCCGCGGAGCCACTAGTGTCACCTATAGCGGCAGGGGTTTTGAGGTTCTCAAGTCTTTGCTGTATGTATGCTTGTACGGTCATAGGATAGTGGAGATGCGGGGCAGACACGAACCTGCCGTAGATAGTCTTGCGGACTATCACCTATTCTCGGTCACCGCATCGTTACTAATGTAGCAGGTTCTGACGTTATATGGTAGCCGGCTACACTCATGTTTTAAAGCTATGTAAATTTGATATGCTGTAACAAATGACGGTGAACGAAATGGTGGATATTCTTGACAGCAATGGAGTAGTCATTGCTTCAGTTTCACGTGTAGAGGCTGAGGCTCAGAATCACACCACCCAAAATGTTTTAGTATTTATATTTACCACTGAAGGCAAAGTGTGGGTTCAGTTACGTCCAAAGACTAAGAATCATTATCCCGGGAGGTGGGACGTATCAGCGTGCGGAGGCCTCTTAAGCGGTGAAGAGCCGGATCTGGCAGCGACTCGCGAACTGAGCGAAGAGACTGGTCTTAGTGGGGTGGAGCTGCATCACGTTGAGACCTTTATGAATATCTTTCCTGGAGATGCTGGTGAAGAACGTAGACGCTTATCTCATGTTTATGTAGGTGTGAGTGATGAGATTCCTCAGGCCAATGAAGAAGCCGATGACTTTAAAGCGTGGCACCCCGCAGAACTACTAAATGACATTCAAAATAATATTGATAGTTACATTCCCTCTATGGCTACTGAAGTACGCATTGCGACACATGGTTACAAACACTTCTTTGATCGTTAGGTTTTAGTGCAGGGCGTGCGCTTACGCTCCTCGAATAGTGTAAAAAGGTTGGTTTCAATGAGTATTGAGTAGGCAAGAGGCATAGCTGGTCTCTCAATTGATGCAGGTGATTCTGAGCTGCGGTAGTGTCTAATACGGAGTAGGGGGTATTTGCTGTAGGGCAAGGATATGTTATAAAGATAACTTATGTCTGAAACTACTGTCGTTCTAGAACCCTTTTATGCTGACGACCCAGATGAGGAAGCCCTTAGAACGCTGAGGGAGCTAAGCGTAGACTATGTACCGTCAGATGCTAGTGTAGGGGCGCTGCATGAAGCTGACCTGGTCCTTATGGCCGGACAGTTTGTAGGTGCTGGGAAATCTACCTTTATCAAAGATCTTACTACACAACAGGGTCGAGAAAATGTCCCTTCATGGACTAACAGGGAACTGCGACAGGGTGAACTGGAGGGTATAGATAAGAGCAAGCGCTCTCTGCCTGCCATAGCTCGTGCTGCCACCGAGGGGTCCCTTCTCGAGTTCGTAGAGGTTCGACCGGGGATATTTTATGCAACGCCGGCATTATTCACGCCCGGGAGAGAGTACGTAAAAGATGTTGAGCTGCAAGGTGCCCTAAGGCTGCGTGAGATAGCGCCAGAGCTGCGTATTGTAGTACCATTGCCGCCACTGGATCCAGTTGAGAGTCTGCAAGTCACGGAATGGGAGCGGCGAGTTGTTGAGCGTGACATTCGTGGAGGAGTGACCGCTAGGGCTATAGATGATTTAGAGCAACGGCTTAAGGGTGCGGCTGAAGAAGCTACAAGAATCCAAGAATTAGATCTTGTTGATGATCCCCGAACGTTCTTTGTAGTAAATCGTAGTTTACCTGAAGCCGTTTTGGCCATGAACGTCTTTTTACAGACCGGCGAAAAGACCCAGCAAGATGGAATCAGAGCTCATATTAAACAATTAGGCTCGCTTGCTTCGGCTGCAATTAGTGCCCACTAAAGTTCCTGACTCTGCAATCTATTTTGAACGAAAGCGCAGGGCAGTTTGGTCAAATCTGAATATTTAATTAATTATTGCTTTTTGTTTTTCACTGAAGCTTGTACCGGTTTAGGCGACTATCTATAATTAATCATAAGCTTTTACCAAGGAGACGTTTTGAACAAAAATGGTGGTGTGGGCAAAGTCAGGCTGTATCTCAGCTCGCTTTTGCTGTTAGCGGCTCCAATGACAAGTTTTTTGGTTCCCGCGCTTGCTCATGCTACGCCGCCAACCGGCTTTACGGGACCCTCTAGTATCTCTGGTGTCATTGGACAGACAACACTAGCAGATTTGCAGCTTTCGGGCGATCTCTCAAGCGCGACAACTGTACAGTTACGTGTTTCAAACGGCACCTTACACGCAACTGACACCACGAATATCACAGTAAATGGGTCTAATCCATCGAGCGTGCTATCGCTGACCGGTACGCTTGCGAACCTTAATGCCGCTATGGTGCACATAGAGTATGCCAATAATAGTACTATTGGTACTGATACGCTTGAAGCAACAACCATTGGTGCGGACCAAGTGTACTATCCAGGTAATGGACATGTATACCAATTTGTTAGTGCGCCAAGCGGCATAACTTGGACGAACGCCAGAACAGCAGCAGATGCTATGACCTATCAAGGGTTAACGGGCTACCTTACCACTATTACTTCTCAGCAAGAAAACGATTATGTTTCGGTTCGCTTGGAAGGGGCAGGTTGGATGGGTGCTAGTGATGCGGCAAGTGAGAGTGTGTGGAAATGGGTGGATGGTCCCGAAAGTGGCACAACATTTTGTAATGGCGACTATTCTAATGGTACGCCACAAGGTTGTGTCTCAAATGGTGGGCGCTATGCAAACTGGAACAATGGTGAGCCAAATGATGCGTTCAACAATCAGGAAGCCGACCATGGTGAGGACTGCGGACAATTTCTTTCGGGCGGTAGTGGTCAGTGGAATGACTTGCCTTGTATTGGAGCAACTCTTCAAGGATATGTTGTTGAGTTTGGTACCGACAGTAGTCAGCCGACTGTTGCGTCTAAAAATGTTACGCTAACAGTCAATGCGCCAACGGACACTGTTGCTACGTGTACGGCGCTCCAGGCGCTGAGTGATAATGGCTCTAATTACGATACTATTCATCTAACGCATGACATTGATTGTACGGATACTGTCTCTAGCCCACTATTCCCTGCTGGTTTTCATGGTACGTTTGATGGGCAAGGGCATGCTATTAGTGGACTAGCTATTAGCGACAGTGGTAATGCAGGGTTATTCACGTCAACGGACGGAGCGACTATTGAGAATCTGACGATCAGTGGCACGATTGCTAGCACCTCAAGCTGTGCAGGTGGTGTCGTTGGCGAAGCGGATAATACAAACTTTGCAAACATAACGTCGGCAGTAACGGTGTCAAGTGGTAGCGGGTACTATGCTGGCGGATTGGCTGGTTGCGTGTATGTTAATGATGGTAATAGCTATGAGATTTCTGGTATAGCGGCCACCGGAAATATTAGTGGTAGCGGAGAAATCGGTGGATTAATTGGTGAGTTAGGTGTAGCTAGTGCCGGAAGCCTTACGCTTGAACACTCATATGCTACAGGTGACATAACTGCTATAGATGGTGATTATGTAGGTGGCCTGATTGGCTATATATATTCTGAGGGCTATAACGGTGTGACCAGTGTGACGATTCAAGACGTGTACGCACAAGGCAATGTATCGGTGCCAAGCGGCAACTATGCAGGTGGCCTGATTGGCTATTCCTATACAGGAGATGATGGGTATGAAACGACTACGACGATACAGAGAGCATATGCCAGCGGTAGTGTGAGTGCCCAGAGATCTGCAGGTGGCCTGATTGGCTTTTTGGGAGGCTACAATGGTGAGCTGACTGCTGTCACACTAAGCCACACATTTGCCACCAGCCACGTTACCGTAAGTCTGGGTGACCCAGCAGCAGGACTGGTAGGTGAATACCACAGCGGCGATGTACCACTCACTGCAACTGCTAACTATTTTGACCAACACCGCAGCGGCCAGACCGTTTGCTCCGCACCAGATGATATCGGTGACTGTACGGCTAAAGATACAGATGGCTCAACCGTTAATTATTTCTATACCAAGACTAATGCGCCGATGACTACTTGGAATTTTAGTGGTATATGGGTAGCGCACGCCGGGGTGTATCCGACCTTTGGTGTAGTTGCCGATGATGATACGGACGGTGTCAGTAGTAATACGGAAAGTGCTGGCCCAAATAGCGGTGATGCCAATGGCGATGGTCAACCAGACAGTCAGCAAACAGATGTAACAAGCTTAGTCGATACGGTTACAAATAAGTATGCCGTCTTGCAAAGTAGTGGCTGTGATCAAAATACCAATGTTTCGGTTGTGCCTGAATCTTCCAACAGCTCCGCTGATACCAGTTACAGCTATCCGGCTGGCATGATGAACTTTACACTGACTTGTCCATCACAAGGTGGCACCGCTACCATTACGCAATATTATTACGGCAATTACGATGCGGGCAAATATGTACTACGCAAGTACAATCCTACTAGTGGTGTTTATACGACAGTACCAAGCGCCGTGCTTACTAATGTGACAATTGGTGGCCAATCAGCACTTAAGGTGACCTACCAAGTTACTGACGGTAGTTCATTAGACCAGGACGGGACCGTAAACGGTCAAATCGTAGACCCTGCTGGCCCAGCCCTGGCGGCTACTGGTACACTTACCGACACTGGCTTTAATATCGCGGCTATTACGTCATTTGCAGCTGCGCTACTTGCTAGCAGCGTATATATTTTCACTCAGCGTGGGACTCGCAAAGCATCTCTTTTATCCTAGCCCTCTTCGAACATGACAATTGACTGGGTGTTGTTTGGGCGTCAGGTTTTCAGAGAGGAAAGCAAGTGTGTATTCTGTAACATGCGGCCTGATCGGCCTGAAGTAGATCACATAATACCAAAATCAAAAGGAGGAAATGCAACTCGACAAAATGCTCAACTGACTTGCCGACACTTGGTAGGTTTACTAGTGTGGGTCCAATAAACGAGTTGATCTAGATGTCAATATTTGTACATAAGGCAATATTAGGTTACAATATACTTAAGCTAGATATACTTATTCCCATGATACGACCCACTAACCTGTTGCATTTACCCTCGAGACAAGCATTACAAGTCAAGTACTTCCGCAAGCTTTGGGCTATGTTACCAAGGAGATATCATTTGAATAGTTGGGCAGTTGCTATGCTGCTTGTCGTTGTATTAGCAACAACTGGCTTTGGGTTAGTACATTCTTCAACGCAATCAAACGCATATCGTAACACGCACCCACTCCTACAAAAACACTCAGTAACATCTACTAGTAGCGGTAATATTACCCAAGATTTGTCAGCAGCAAAGCAGCCGGGAAACAGTGTAGATCCGGTCAAGAAAAGCTCCGGCTCTACGCCAGAACAACATGGTTACACGGCCCAGCCAAACGGTGTCTCGGCGAGCCGCCATCTGGTCATTTCACCCAGTAGGATTAACCTTTCTGGGGTAGGGACGCAGTGTGCAAACTTTACCATCGCCACATCAGATGGTTTGCCCATCACCGTCCCTCCTACCTTTACCGGTACTCCAATTGCGTTTGCGACAATCGGAGACTGGCAGCAATCTAATCATGGCCTAACGTGGCCAGCAACAGTTTGCAAAATCGACCTGATGAGTGGACAGGGTACTATAGCAATCAGCGCTCGAGATATAACTAATAATATAGTGGTCACCGGTACCTTAGCAGTAAGCGTTGCTTTTACCCCGTATTTTACAGCGACACAGGGTAGCGTATCACAAGTCTCGGGCAATAATGGCTATGCTGACATCGTAACATTCACCTTCCCATTCACTATTGCGCCAAGCGCTGGTTTCGGCAATCCAACACTACGTTTTAGTATGGAGCCAGGCCCTAGCTGCACCTACGGCGGAACGACAAGTATAGTTACAAATTATACTGGTCAAAACACGTATGCACTTACTTGTATTATGAGTAAGCAGCAAGCTGAAGCTTATGGAGGTTGTCCCTCGGCTTCCATTAACGGTACTGCCGATGACCGGGACGGCGGCTTTCACCTTTCCTATACATCTTGCTACAAGCCGTAAATCTCGCGCACTTCTCATGTGGCTAGGGCCACTTCGCTTCGCTAGAGATTACGATTATAATTTCCTGTATCGTGGTGAGCTAGAAGCTATGTATTATAACTAAGCCAGCTACTGATATACCTAGAAGTCGCCGAAAGTAACTATCTCCCCAGCCTATCTCTAAAACTGCCCAAAGTAATAACGATACAGTACTTACGGTACCTGTCCATAATCGCCAGTCTTTAGAAGACAGCATGTCTGACAGCAGGAAGAATATAAACCATATAGCTAAGGGTGCATTTGGTATTTGCAGAACTACAATATTGTTATGTTTGTTGGTAAATAATTTTTTGATACGACGCACCTATAAAGCATAGCAACAAAATTCTAGAGAGATATGCCATGGTCTCTATGTTTTTGCTTACGTTTATTTTATTATGAAGTGAAGATGGGTGGCGACGGACCGCAAACAGCTGGAAATATGCAAAAACAGGAACACCATGGTGTTACCTGGGTAGATGTTCGCCACGCCAACAGCGATGTACTAGCTCAGCTGGAGCACGAATACCACTTGCACCCGGTGCACTTAACCGAAAGTGTCCAAAATGTGCAGCATACCGAGGTTGAGCGCGAAAGCGACTATCTGTTTCTGGTGATGCATTTCCCAGTCTTCGAGCCGCATACGGATAAAATAGTTGGTGGCCAGATGGGGGTATTTTTAGGTAAGGACTATCTCATAACTATCCATGCTGAACCCAGTCCGTTTATCAATGATTTGTACACAACCTGCGAACATAGCAATGAACAAGCCAGGCACTATTTCGTTGATGGTTCGGCGCGGCTACTACATACGCTAATTGTTCGTCTGCTCGGCAGTATAGAAGGCATGACTGATCTTATAGAGAGCGAGCTTGACGGTATTGAAGGGTTAGTGTTTGAAAACACTACCTCTGACGCGCAACGTATTGGGCGGCTTAGGCAAAAGATTATTCGGTTGCGTCGTTTAATTGGTCCTAAACGATCTTTACTGGAAGATCTGACAGCACAAGTTGAATCGTTCGCCGGTGCTGGCCTCGCAAAATATTATTCCAGCACGGTAAAGATGGCAAACCGACTATGGGAGACTATCGAAGAAGCTAAGGAAACTATTGAGATCTATAAAGACGCTGATTTTACCACTAGCACCGAACGGACTAACCGGACGCTAGCAATCCTTACGCTAGTATTCACGTTTACTATTCCCGTCACTGTTGTCGGTACCTTATATGGTATGAATGTTCCACTACCTGGTGGCTTGGCGACTGGCCCATGGCATTTCCTTGGCCAATATACCTCGATGATGGTTCTGCTGACACTCTCACTAGCCATGGCTGTGGGGATGTACGTGTACTTCAGAAAAAAGAAGTGGTTCTAACGATCCGACTTTAAGAAGCTACCGTTTCATTTCACCATTGACAAATCATAAGCATTTTGCTATACTATAAATTAGTTTTGAGATAACTACAAAAACATCTTAAAACAAAAACTTTAAAACAAAATTTAACAAAGAAAGGCAGCCGTTATGCGACTCGCCGTAAGTCAAAACTGGGCCTATGAACTAGCTCCAGCGGATAACAGGTTCCGTGAAGTCGATAGACTTCTCAGAAAACTGTAAATCCTTATATTTTAAGAAAACCACCCCGGGTTACGAGCGGGGTGGTTTTTTATTGTCTCAAGACTCTCTTTAGGAAGAGAGAAAATCGGTTACTGAGCTTTATTCAAAGGGTATTTTCGCGTACAATAGCCCAGAGTCATGGAACCAAAAAAGTATGATAGCTTCAGCCCGAAGCGGGCTCCAAACATTGATGGTTTTTTTGTAAAACCTGCAGAGAACCGATCCCGACAACCGGTATTTCGTAGTTCTACAGCAAAACAACAGCTAAGTCCTGCTAAGCTGGCCGACATGCCAAAACGATCTGATCGCCAGACGGTACTTGCTACTGCAAAGCCTCAGGTAACTCCGCCAATTACATCACGCGAATTAGGGAGTGAGCAGCCTGAGCGTCGTCGGAGGCGTGGTGACCAGCCAACTTCCGAAAAAGAGCCGAAAGAGCGAAAATCTCGCTCGGCTAAGCGTATCCTTAAGCGGGCTGCCATGATATTAGGCATACTCGTATTACTTGGTGGCGGTTGGTTTGGTCTAAAGTTTTACAAAGATTTTGCAAAACTTACTGGCAACGCCAACCCATTAAGTCTCCTCAAAGCCTTCCATCCAGTACCGCTACATAATCAAGATGGGCGAGTGAATATATTACTTGCTGCAAACTCGGCTGACGATGTAGGACACAACGGTGCAAACCTTACCGACTCCATTATGGTGCTAAGTGTTAACACCAAGAACAACACCGCTCTCATCTTAAGCGTGCCACGCGACCTATGGGTAAGCATACCAGGTGCTGGACATGCCAAAATAAACTCTGCATTCCCGGATGGCGGGATGAATGCACTCCAAACAGTGATCCAAGATAATCTTGATTTAACAATCGACTATACCGCGCTGGTGGACTATGGCGCTTTTCGTGACTTGGTAGATGCTGTGGGGGGTATCCATATTGCTATTGCTAGTGATGACCCACGTGGTATCTACGATCCAAGCCTCGATTACACGAGTCGTCATTGCTGTGCGCTAGCTAAATACCCTAATGGTCCTGTTACGCTAAACGGCAAGCAAGCACTGAATTTGGCTCGTGCCCGTGGCGATGCATACGGCTCATACGGATACGCACAGTCTGACTTTACGCGTACTATGTACCAGCGCAAAATGCTACTTGCCGTAAAAGATAAAGCAGTGCTGCCTTCGGTTATTGCGAACCCATTCAAGGTCAGTAGCTTACTAGACGCAGTTGGTAACAACATAAAGACTAGCTTGCAACTGAACGAAATTGAGACACTATTCTCTTATATGAAGAAGATTGATGATAGTAAAATAGACTCGTATAACATCAATACCTTAATGGGTAAAAATACGACCATGCTTGCAAACTATACTTCGCCAGATGGACAATCGGCCTTGGTTCCGGCTGCTGGCATTGATAACTTTACAGACATTCAAAAGCAGATTCAAAAGCTCTTTACAGCTGATCCAGTCACCAAAGAAGGGGCGGTTACGGTGGTTCTAAATGGTACGCAAACACCTGGCCTGGCGTCGGCACAAGCTAACAAATTGATAGCAAAGGGTATGAATGTATCGGTGGCCGATGCGCCTGCTAATCAGCCCGCAACGACGCTTATTGATAATTCTGGTGGTAATATGCCAAACACTCTTGCGTACTTAAAGACTACCTATCACGCTACAATCGTAGTCAATAAAACGCTTAGTGCAGGCTACCCAAGTGCAGATTTCATCTTAATTCTTGGTCAAAGCGCCGCGCCAGCTACCGCGAGTTCTCCCAGCGTTTCAAGATAGGCTAGACTATAGAGCTATGTCTCGTTATGTTTGCATAACATCATAGTATATTTTATAATTGCACGATGTTTCGAAAAGCCGCGAGGTTTATTGATAAACTGCCTTTTGCTGGCAAGCATGTGATAAGGCCGACCCTAAAGAGCTACGTAAGAAGTGATCTTGGTCACGAGCGGCTTAAGTTCGCGGGCACTTGTCTTTTTCTTGGTGGTTTTGCGCTAGCACATGCAAGCGGAGCGGTGTTTGGGGTTACTACTTTTACTGAGCAACTACAGAACTTTGAACACAGCCCCAATGCAAGCGACCTAGGAAATTTAGCGATTGATGCTACCTATGCCGCAGCTATGGGTGCCGTTTCATTGCGTCAGCTTAGCCTTTTGCCTGCAGTGAATCGGATACGGAAGCATAGAGACGCTCGCTATACGCGACGACGTATTGCTCAAGCCCAACAAGATGCATCTATGTTTGAGAGTGGCGATGCACTAGGTGTTGATCAGCATGCCGCTAACGAAACAGGTGGTACGTCAACGACAGATTTTTACGTTAGGCGGAATCTCGGCGCAATAGGACTGACGTTAGCGATAACTGTCGGTGGCCAAGTCGCTATGGCAGAATCTGCGTCAACAGCAGCGCGTGAACATTTTCAGCAAACGTGTATTCGCGATGCAGATAATGACCTAGCCGTATTGGAACAGGCTGATCCATCTGACGTGAGTAGACTTGCGTTTTACCAGAGAGAATGGGCTAGCTCCTGTGTGGTAGATTTCGGCGACATAAGACCAGTTCTTTCTACTCCACCGGCTGTAGCTGCTTCATTACAGCCTTAGCTATATGAACCAAGGCTGCAGGCTATGTTTCTACTGGCTCTTTTGGTAATGAGAAATAAAATGTCGAGCCAACATCTTCAATGCTCTCGAACCATAGTTCGCCACCCATTGACTCGGCTATATTTTTGATCAAATACAAACCAAGTCCAGTTCCGCTGACGTCCCGGTGCAAAATATTGCTGGCCCGAAAGAACTTTAAGAAAATACTTCGTTGGTCATTCGCGGGTATGCCATAACCAGTGTCTGTTATTGACCATGTCAATTCTTTGCTAGTTTCTATGAAGGTTAGGCTCACATTACCCCCTTCCGGGGTGTATTTGATAGCATTGCTCAGTAGATTAGCGCAGATTTCTTTAACAAGTAGCCCATCAATGTACGCTGGATCAGGGTCTACGGGGAGTCTAGAGATTAGGGCAATCGACTTGGCTTGTGCAGCGGGAGCGAACTCGGTCAATATTTCGTTCACCAAATCATTTACGTTAACCATTTGTTGCTTGATAGCGAGGCCGCCAGCCTCAAGGCGGGTGATATTAAGCAACGTGCTAATTAGCGTGTTCATACGCTTGACTGAAGTAAGGACAATCTCTATATAAGGCTCTTGCTCTGGCGTTAAGTCACCTGCTAGGCCATCCTGCAGCATCTGAGCGTACATGTTAATAGCGGTGAGCGGTGTCCTTAGTTGGTGCGAGGCAATAGAGATGAAATCCGTTTGTAGTTTTTCATTCTCGATCTCGGTGGTTAGGTCGCGAAATACTTCAATTATCCCAATAGGTTTGCCGTGCGAAATAATTGGTGATGCAGTAGTGTAGACGGGTAGGGTAGAACCATCCTTCAAGCGGTACAGCATGCGCACGCCGACGGAACTTCCTGTCTGGAAGGCTTTGCTGACTGGAAGTTCGAAAGGGTCGATAAATGACCCGTTTTCATGTATCGGCACAATTACATCCATCAAGCGCTTGTGCATCGCCTCGGACCGTCGCAGACCGAACAATTCAAGTGCTGCATGGTTGATGCGGTTTATAGTGCCATGTTCGTCAGTGGAAATGATACCTTCGCCAATGCTAGTAAAGAGCGCCTCCAGTCGTGCGGTATCACGAACTGATACTTCGCGGGCAGAAGTTGGGGGTGTAGCTTTTGATGTGCTAGATTTTTTTGTCATAGTCTGGAGAATTCTTGAGGTTGGCTGGTAAACATGCATGCAAATCGTGTATGTATGTGTCCACAGCGTGTTGGTCGCTATACACAGTCCGCATGGCTAACTCAATCCAGTTAATCAACTGACTGAGGCTCTTCGGTTGGAACGTTTGGGAGTCTTTGCCTGAATGGCTACGGATCAGTCTGATAACAAAACGCTCAGCCGTAGAGCCGAAATGCTGACGGGTGATGGTTGCTATCTGCTTGTAGAAAGTAGTGGTATCCACGGAGTGTAATAGTAATCTATAGATTTCTCTTCTCTAGTGTACATACTGTATCGCAATCAAACACTAGTTAATGTAACTATTCCAACAAAACTACTTGTAATAACCTGGAGGTTTGTTTAAGCTTATGCTTAAGGAATAGATAAAAATACAACATATGGCTGCCGCTATTGAGCTGAAGGACCTTACCAAAACATATCACCTAGGCGATGAGGTTTTGAATGCGCTTGATGATATAAATTGTACTATCAACAGTGGTGAATTTGTGGCTATAACCGGTCCAAGTGGTTCCGGTAAATCGACGCTTGCCAATATTATTGGAGGTCTTGATAAACCAACGGCTGGCACTGTGCTCATTGAGGGTACTGATTTGTCTCGTGTTAGTGACCGCAAACTATCCGACTACCGCAATAAGCATATTGGCTTTGTGTTTCAATCCTTCAATTTGCAAGGGACACAAACGGCGCTCGAGAATGTTATGTTGCCGCTGGTTTTTAGCCGCATGAGATCAAAGGCTCGCAAGGTTCGTGCTCAAGAATGCTTAGAAGCGGTTGGGCTTGGCGATCGGCTTAAGCACAAACCAAGTCAACTTTCCGGTGGTCAGCGTCAGCGGGTGGCTATTGCTCGAGCACTGGCCGTTAAGCCAAGTATCATCCTGGCTGATGAGCCAACCGGCAACTTAGACAGTGCTCGCGGTGAAGAGATCATGAAGCTTTTGAAGGATCTGAATAAACAGGGCATCACGCTGATTGTTATTACTCATGATATGTCTATTGCCCGTCAGGCCGATCGAGTTATACAAATCAAAGACGGCAAAGTAGGAAGGGGTTAGCATGCGTTTTGGTGACTACATTGCAATTGCACTCCGCAATATCCGGCGCCAAAAACTGCGCAGTGCACTCACCGTTTTTGCAGTGGTTATTGGTGCCACCAGTGTAACGATCATGTTGTCGGCGGTATTCAGTTTAAAGGGCTTTATGACTAAGCAATTTGAGGCCAACGGAACATTCCAGCAAGTTGCCGTTTCGCCGCAAACCGATATAACCTGGGACAATCACAACAATGGTGATAATAACTGCCCAACCTGTGCACATCTAACGGATGACCTAGCAACCAAGATTGCCACTATTCAGCATGTAGTGGGTGTGGCCCGCCAGACACAAGTTGGACAGTTCCAAGCGCTGCAATATGGCAGCCAGAAATTACGAACTCAACAGATTGTTGCTTACGATGCGAATGGAGTTATAAAAGATACGTTGTTAGCGGGGCGCGATATTCAAACCGGTGACACGACAGGAGTTCTAACGATCAGCTCAGATTACGCCGATAAGCTTGGCTTTAAACATAATTACCAAGCGCTCATCGGCAAATCAGTGCAGCTAGTGGCACAAGGTTGGTATAACGGTGTCGGTGTGGATGCTCTGCAGCAGTTTAAAGATCAAAATGCCTACTTCGCGGCGCATCCAGGATCTGATGGTCGTGATTATCAGCCGGCACCAGTATCACTGACAGGTAGGGTTGTTGGCATTACCGATGCGACAGGTCAAAGTTATGTTATCCGTGTACCGCTTGATTGGGCGCATGGCATGGAAGAGAGTCAGATGGCACAAGTAACACAGGCTGATCAGGACGCTGCGCAGGCCAAGTGTCGTAACCAGCGTACGCCGGGTAACTGTAACTCACAGCCCGTACCATCAAAAGTTACTGTAACAGATGAACTAGCAAAGCAAGGTTACAGTTCATTTATCGTAAAAGCAGATGAGTCATCTAACGCGGCCGCAGTAGCTAAAACCATTCGCAACACATATAAAGTGGGTGCAGCAGATGCGCAGACTCAAATTAAGCAGCAACTTGGCATCTTTAACATTTTAGGTGCTGTACTGGGTGGTATCGGCGGCATTGCCCTAGTAGTAGCAGCTGTTGGAGTCGTGAACACCATGATTATGAGCATCCTGGAACGTACTCGGGAAATTGGTGTTATGCGTGCTGTCGGTGCTCGCCGCGGGACTGTCAGTGCCTTGTTTACTTTTGAGGCGGCGCTACTCGGTTTCTTCGGCGGTATGATCGGCTTGTTAGTTGGCTATGGCATAGTATTGATTGCTAATCCAATTATAAACAAGCAGCTATCCGGTAATAATATTACTGGCTCCAACATTATTACATTGCCAATATGGTTGATCCTGGGTGTAATCGGCCTTACGACGGGCATTGGTATTCTAGCTGGCCTGTACCCTGCCCGCCGCGCTGCTCATCTTGACCCTGTTGAAGCGCTCCACTATGAATAAGCTGCAACTCATTTGACCGCTAAAGCTATTTAACGCTTCTGTGCCTTGTCTTAGTCTCCTATAAGACGTGTTTATGCGGTGTCTGTAATGGTAGCTTGTACTAAAGATGTCTCGCCTAAGGCTCTTACCATATCTGAAAATACTGCATCTTCGGGTAGCTTTGGGCGATCAAGGCTGAATTCTAGTTGCGTTCCATCTAAACCAGTCCCAGTTACATTCATGCCTAGTCTATCAACCATAGCTCGTGATGCATGATGGTCTGGCGTGATGTATGTCTGTATTGAATCTTCACCTTTGGCGAACATTGTAGCCATAAGCAGTCGGCTTACCTGTGAGCCTATACCACGACCACGTGCATTTGCTTGTAGCAGAAGAACATCAAATCCACCACTCGTGATGTCTACACTGCAAAGCCCTACAAGCTTATCCTTTTGTTGCCGCTCACGTGCATGGATACCCCAGTGCAATAATTCTGGCTTAGGTAAGATCACGCGACGAAAAAAGTGAGACGTGGTGTGAGTTAAAAAGAAGTAATCATCGTATTCATCTGATAAGTGGGCAAATATTTCGTCGTCCGCCGGAAAAAGACTATCAAGTGCACTACGACTTGGCTGGCGGAGCGTAAGGCTTGAGCCTGTCGCGTATTCTGCTGAGATGGTAGGACCGTATGGCATCAACATATACTAGCATGTATGTAAACGTCATTACTATATAGGTGCTGCTATAGATTTGAATAACAAGTCTGGGATGTGGCGTTACCTTATGTGAAAATCGAAGACCGAGGTGAGATTAGTACCGTATAATGCAAAGCATGACTAAAACCGATATCAAGAATGTTGACCCTAAAAAAGTCGGACAGATTGATGCTGATATGTGGCGGGCTTACTACAATCATCAATTCTTTAAGCTGTTCTCTCAACTTCTGCTGCTTATCAAATATCAATTGCAGCTGAACTGGTTGCTAACCATACGCCTTGCTTACTATTCAGCGTGGGCAGCAGCAGATTATCGGATACATAAATATAAGGGTGTGAATAATAAACGCGTGCTCAAAAACCTTACCAAGTTTTACGGTTTATTGTCCAAATATAATGCCGAGCCATTTGACTATAAAAAGACAGCCAGATTAGAACTTGCATGGTGGGATGTACACAGAAGGTCTTATAAAAACAACCCTGAGCTTGAGCGGAGTTTGGCGGACGCTGCGGCTGCTTTATATAACGTGAATGTGAGTAGCCTTAAAGACTATGCGCACTACAGGGCAGAAGCGATGATCTTGCCGAGGCATGAGGGTGATCATAAAGAAGGCCAGACTGACTGGCAAAAGATTACAGAACTGACTATCAAGTCTTGGCAAGCTTTGCATACAGTGATTCAGAGATAGCATGTATCTCATTAATCTTATATAATATGAAGTCCAAATGGCCATTCAATCTGTAGAGCAGTTAAACAGTATGCACTTACCAGGCTATGGTGATGAAGCTTCGCTTGAGGAAGTTATACCAGCATCTGGCAACGTGCTGACGTTGCTCATAACATCTGAACACCCTGATAGTGGTGAGTTAGAAGTTTTAACGAGCATTCGTCCAGAAGGTGGAGTGTATCCGTGGGCCATAAGTGTTGCTACTGGTATGGTCAGGCCAGCTGACATGCAGTCAATAGTAGATGCCAAGCAAGGTTCTGAAATCAGTAGACATGAGCCAATACGTATTGATAAGGTTCCTAGCGATTACGAGGGTGAACTATCAAGACAACGGCAGATTGTGCGTACCTATAAGCCAAATATTGAGGTGTTGTCCACGGTTCCTACAGACGAAGATTCAACTTTGGCTCGCTTAGCATCAGAGCTATTGGCGCGAAAATTCGATGTCCATGAAGCCGCTGGTATTATTGTGGCTCAAACACTTGGATGCGTCTCGCTCCATGATGTTACCGTTGGCCTGGTTGGTGCTACGGGCATGGAGTCGATTGAGTACAACACCTCGGGGCTGGCGGTGATCAGTCTAGCGAACAGAGCCTTGATTGAAGGTAATGGAACGGCAACCTCCGGTTATCAAAGCAATAGCTGGGTCAGCCCGGAAGCATTTCTAGATGGCTATGACAGTCGAGACCCTGAGCGCATGCATCCTGGTATTAAGGGTGCGTCGTTAGCCTACGTCTGCACTAATGGTCAATGCTTACGTGGAGCTGAAGCTGCGCTACGTAGCGCTGTTGACCTGGAACAGCATACGAGCTTTGCCTAAACCGCGGCAGTCTAAATATTAAGCAATAAACTTTACGTTTAAACGCTTAGGAATCTGCCTATCAAGTGGCTTTACGTCGTATCGCTCTATTACAGATGGAGGTATTTCTGGCTCATCAATGCGGGCTATCGTAAAGCCAGCCTCTAAGAACGGATTGATATAGTCCTGCAGGCTACGCTGTATCTTAGTAACGACTACGCCAGTTGTGCCAATTTGTGTCTGATTCGTCGATTCTTCCCAGTAGGGATCATCCGGATTATGATAAGCAACCAGCATAGGGTGGGCTACCGAAATAATCAGACTACCACCTTTGACTAATGCTCTGTGCAAGTTAATAGCAACTTCTGCGAGGTCGGAAACAAATTCAATCGTTAGTTTACTAACGATTGAATCGAAGGCCGTTACGTTAGTAGGTAAAGGCTCTGATCCATCCCAAACGAAGAATTCTATACTTGGATAGCCTTGCCGGGCTTGTTCTACCATAAGCTCTGAGCTGTCAGCCCCAAAAGCGTTAAAGTCTTTTGCTAGACGGGCTGTTAGGTCTCCAGGACCGCAACCGAAGTCCAATACCTTTCGTCCTTTATCACCAAGCAATTCAAGAATAGAGGGTATGTTAACCTCGCTCTCGTACCAATGTTTGGATGGGTCAGTAGATGAGCGAGCATATTCGTTAACAATATCGCGATTATTCCAATCAAGTGACATATAGCTAGTATAGCAACAGAATTGGCCGATTAGTATGCTGGCTACTGGTCGAGTTTTTACGGATGAATAAGGATAAGGCGCTTACAATTTACTAAGCCGGTAGTGTAGAACTGTGCGCGGCAGGGCAGTAGAGTAAGGCGTTAATAAACGCGTATGTCTTTAAAGTTACGTAGGTCAAACAAGTTAGTACTCACTAACTCAAACCGCTGACCGTCTAGCTTCTCAAGTTGGGTCGGTGAAATAATGCGGCTTTTAAAGCTATTGCCGTCAGCCTCAAGTATGCCAAAGCCTGTCCAGTATTTCGTAATAGATGACTTCGTTGTGCCAATGGCAATGGCGTTAGGTACGACGGTAGTAAAGATGACAATCTTGTTCTCGCCCCTGTTGAACTCACGGCGCTTGGATAATGCGCAGTAAGCGTCATGATACACAGGACCCATCTCAATAACAGCGCGCTTCTCGTCCTCGTTTAGCTTAGTAAGGTCTTTTGCGCCGTCCAGCCGGACATTAAGCTCTGATGTGGTGAGCATCTTCTGCTTTCTGGCCGGGTCAACGGTTGTGGCATATTCTTGCTTAAGGCGCTCAACGTTGGCGGCCAGCTCTTGCTCCATTGCCTCTTTATCTTCGTACAGGTCGCCGATACGCACTATGTCCATCTTGAAGTTGGCCGGGAAATGGCTCCTAAACTGTTCTAGTAGCTTCTTGAATGAATTGAAGTATGCGTCTGTGTCGGCTATAGGTACGTTGTCCATACGCTCAATAATCATGTCATCAGAGGCAAACAGAAACTCAATACCGGGTTTGTATGCAGCCGCAATCGACGCAAGGTATTTGCAGTAGTAAGCAATGGCAAAGAACTCCGCCCAGTCAACCTCCGGGCTGCTAGGCATGCGCCAGAGCTTGTAGCCGCCAAACGGGTAGCGGAACTGTAAGGGCTTACCAGCACTCACATTTAGCCCTATGGCTCGCTTGGCCTGCAACTCGGAACTTTCATCTACTGCCCACTTGCGGAACTTCTTAGACGTTAGTTTGGCGTAAATAAACGCTTCTATGCCTTGTTGCTCAATGGCTGTCTTGTCATCACCGGTGAGTGCATAGTCCGCGCAGCGCTCTAGCTCTGATTGTATATATTCTTGTGCCGTCATAGTAATTGGAGATGCGGGGCAGACATGAACCTGCCGTAGATAGTCTTGCGGACTATCACCTATTCTCGGTCACCGCATCAAGAGCAATTATATATCATCTGTTAATAAAGGAAATCGCCCTTGCAGGCGATAAAAAATCCTATGATGGTAGCGGCGACAAGACTTGAACTTGTGACCCCAGGCTTATGAGTCCTGTGCTCTAACCAGCTGAGCTACGCCGCCAAACCCGTAATGAGACAAACCTTTGGCTTTTCTCATCGCGCGGTGTCGCGGAATGAATCCGCTGACTCCGGCTGCTCTTTTCCTAGGCTCCAGGAAAAGAATAACAGGGGGGATTGTAGCAGGTTTGGAGGCTAAAAGCTAGTACTGCTTGACCGCCAGAGCGATAGCTGCACTCATACCAATGGCGATAATACCAACGCGTAGCCAGTGGCTAGAAACTTTCTGGGCGCTACGTGCTCCAAAATAGCCGCCAAGTGTTGAGCCGGTCGCCATAATAAGGCCAGCATGCCAATTAATAATATGTGCACTATACAGACAAATTACAGACGTTCCCGAAACAAAGGTTGCGGCTACATTTTTCATGCTATTCATCATATGTACGTCAGGTAAGCTGGTGTAGCCGAGGAATGCAAGCATCATAAAGCCGTAACCGGCACCAAAATAACCACCATAAAAACTAATTGGCAACATGGCTAGGCCAATAAATGCTAAGGGCAGCCACGTTTTCTGACGACCTTTCAGGTGGTTGCGCAAATGAAAATGCAGCAAGGGTTGAAACGTGAATAACATCACACCGAACAAGACGAGCAAGGGAACGATATGCGCAAAATCTTTTGCGGGCGTATGGCGCAAAGTTAAGGCGCCGGCTGCTGCGCCGATGACGCAAGGTAATAAAAGTAACGCGTAACGAATAGGGATACGCCGCAAATAATTCCGATAACCCAGTGCAGAAGCAAACTGTCCTGGAGCGGTCACAATATTGGTAGTGGCATTAGCGGCAAGTGCCGGAACGCCCAGTGCGATCAAGACTGGAAAACCAACCAGCATACCACCACCTGCAATAGCATTCATAACGCCAACGACGGCTCCAGCTAACAGTAGGACTATATCTTTTTCCATTTTGGTTTCTAAGCTTAGTAAAACTTTAACAGGTTTTGTTGGCTCCAACTAGTCTAAAAGAAGTGAGAGACCCCTAGCGCAAAGAGGCAGCCGTCAACGTCTGATATACTTTAAGGTAAACTAAAGCACTATGAATCCAGACAATACACAGCAACCTGCGCAGACTGATCCAAATACCGGAACTCAGCCAGTAGTTCCTAGCCAACCGACACCTCAGGGCCTAAACTTCGGATCGCCAAGTATACCGCAACCAACTACATTTACTCCTGATGCTATGGGTCAGACTCCGCAGCCGTCTGTGTTTCCCGTGACGGATGCAGCAACCTCTATCCCGCAAACTACTGTGCCAATCGTCTCAGCTAACACCGCATCGCTAAAGTCTAGAAGAGTCTCTACAAGACGTATGTTTATAGCTGGCATAGCGCTTGTTCTACTCATTGGTGGAGTGGGTTTAGTATTCACTCTGACGCACGGAAAAAAATCTCCGCAAACAAATACTAGCGGAAAGCTTCCTGCACTTATTTACAATGATGCACAAATAGAAAAACTAGCTCAGAATAAACAACTTACCGTATCGGCGCTTACGACTATTAATAAGACGAATGCGTTTTATTCCGCTTTTCGCTTGGCTGCACAACGCCCGGTTGTTCAGACAAATTGGGACGTATATAACACCGCAAGCCAAGCGGGTGCTCGCCCAGCAGAGTACACAATATCAGTCATGAGTGTTGATTATCAAAGCAAAGAGTATACGTATTATCGAGATGACTACACTAGTGCAGGGGCGACCCTATCACGATGCGCCGGTGGTCCGACAGTTACCTATCACAATGTATTTGACCCTGTCAGGTCAACTGCAACCACAAAATGGTGGCCAAACGGAGACACGGTATCGTGCGCATTCGCAGCAGCATCTGCGCGTATGACTGACGGTATGAATACTGGAGGCCTGAGCTCGCAACAATCCGATACCTTTGTTCATAGCCTATACGCGTCGAAGGCTCTAAAGGTCAATAGCGTATCCTTGGTACCTCACACGGGCACTGAATATCTGCAGTTTGATGTCAACTTGATCCCTCAACGAAAGACAGCTGCAGTACCATATTCTGGGATGCAAAACTTTATGGATGCCTTCAAGGCTACCGGACTCAACCCAAGTACGTACCCGTATACTAATTTTGGTGCTGGTGGAGAAGGAATGCATTTGCAGTACTACGTTAACCCTACAACGATGTTACCTGCCTATTCAGTGGCTGTTTCGACGCCGGCATTAGACGCCCAAGGAAAACAGGTTCAACCCACGAGCTGGAGCCATCGATATGTTGAGTATTCATATCCTTCTGCTGTCATGCAAGATGTCTTAGACCCTACTCCTCAAACATTTAGTAGTTGGCCTGATCATTAGATAGTATCCCAACACTGAAGACAAAAGGTAGAGCTAGTCGTGCACGCTGAACCCAGCACGTCCTAAAGGTAGTATAGTTTATACAAACTGCACAATATGTGCATTGGGTAAATGATGCGACAAGGCCGTGCCATGGAAAGGGATGTCAGGGTTAACAACATGACGCAGCATCCGGCCGGTAGAGCCGTGGCTGCTTACTAAGATATTCTCGGCAGGTAATGTTTGTACATACTCCCAGAAGCGTTCAAGTCGAGCTTGCAAATCATCAAGGGGTTCAGCGTCGGTAACGGCTTCCATGTCAAAATCGGGCGACCATTTCTGCCCTTCGGCGCTGCCAAAGCTGCGCTCGACCAACAGGTTACTCAGCTCTATTTTGTCTACGGGATAGCCAGTAGCTTCTGCTAGTAGTTTTGCGGTGTCATAGGCACGGGACAGCGGTGAGCTGATGATATAGTCAATATGGAGTACCTTGGCCTCTTCACCTGCAGCCTGTGCCTGTGCCCGCCCTTTATCGGTTAGGGGGGTGTCAGTTTGCCCGGCAAATAGGTTATGAACGTTCATTTCGGCTTCGCCGTGCCGGATAAAATATAAATGCTTCACAAATTCTTCTCCTTATGCCAAGCAGCAAATTCGTGCCAGGGCGTGTGACGATGGGCTGCTGCGCTTTTGCCTTGTTCATGATACTCGGCGCTGCTGTGTTTGCCCCCGTCGAACGATACTAGAGTATTGTGCGGGTCAGGTGCTGTACCTCGTGGTTCAGTAAGCAGTATTCCCGGGATATCAACCGAAAACAATTGGCGTACATGCGCATCCTTATAAACTACAATCTGACGCAATATGATAGTTCGGTCCGGGAGATCTCTCGTCAGGTGTAGCCAGTCTTCCAAACTAAACCAATCATTAACATATTTCATATACGGGCCAGGAAAGCCTTGTAATCCTGGAATCATCCAGCTGTCATCACTGACAACCAATGGTTTTTGAAATATAGCAAATGCTTTGTCGGCTTTATCTTGGGCAATCGGCTCACTATTTTCCGCCTGAATTTCGACAATATTAGCTGTAGCCTGCTCAAGAGAAATAGCAAAAGATTCGCACACCACACTGGCTAAACGAAACTTCATAGCATTCCCTGTTACATACATAAGTCGGCCCATGTTGCTACAATTATAGCAAGGTTACCTAGAAGCGAGAGTGTGTGCTTAGGTTATGACTAGCAATCGCAAAGACAAGACGAGTATAAAATACATGGATTTTGAATTACTGCCCGGCAAATACGTAGTTGCCGTGAGTGGCGGTGTAGATAGTGTGGCATTGTTGCATACACTTGCTTGGCGGCCTGAGCTTGAACTAACAGTTGCGCATTTTGATCATGGTATTCGCTCCGATTCCAGGGAAGACCAAAGGCTGGTAGCAGAATTAGCTGATCTGTATCATTTGCCATACGTATATCGTGAAGGTAACTTAGGTGCTCGGGCTAGTGAAGCGACTGCTCGCCAAGCTCGCTACGCATTTCTGCATGAGGTTCGACAGGCAAGCAGGGCACGAGCGGTCATAACGGCACATCATCAGGACGATCTACTAGAAACGATTATTCTAAACTTGATACGAGGCACTGGCAGACGTGGCCTAAGCTCGCTAAAAAGTACCGATATTGTGAAGCGGCCGCTTTTGCATGTGCCAAAAAAAGAATTGCTCCGCTTCGCTGAAAGAGAAGGGCTAAGCTGGCGTGAAGATAGCACCAATCAGGATGAATCATATTTGCGTAACTACGTCCGGAAAAACATAATGCCTCGTTTCGCTACAGCCGATAGGGAAGCTCTACTGGCACTAAGTCGTCGAACCCACGAATTAAATAACCTTATTAGCAAAGAGACTAGTACTTACCTACATCTACAGCCAAAAGCCACAAGTTTGGATCGTCACCAATTTATCATGTTGCCCCATGCTGCTGCACGCGAAATTATGGCTGAATGGCTCCTTGCGCACGCTGACGCAGAATTGTCACGTCAGATGCTAGAACGTTTAGTTACGGCTGCAAAAACTGGCCGTTCCGGCAGTCGGGTAGATATTAATAACGGGTACTGGCTGGTGATTAACCGTGCAAACTTGGCACTCGAGCCACGTGAGCGCTAGGCAAAGCGGCGCATAACGATGTATACTAAAAAAACATGGATAAAAAACCTTTACGACCGAATACAAAGCGGGGAAGCGGTAACCGCGGATTTAAAAATTTTGGGTTTGGAGCGCTAGTCGTACTTATTGTACTTATTAGCTACGCTGCCTATCGCCAACCAGGCACCCTAAAGGAAATACCGCTAACGCAAGCAATTCAGCAAGCTAACGATGGCCAATATGCAAAAGTTATCGTCAGTGGTGATGAGCTAACAATAACTAAGAAAGGCCAAAGTCAGGCCAGCTTGAAAGCATTTAAAGAAGATAGTACTAGCTTGAAGCAAGAAGGACTCGATTATAACAAGACACAGGTGACCATTAAGCCACCAAGTAGCACCGGACAAGTTGTGGGCAGTCTAGCGGTCAACCTCGTACCTGTTCTGCTAATTGGCGGCTTGCTTTACTTTATGCTTAAGAGCGCTCAGGGGCAGGGCAACCAAGCGCTGAGTTTTGGTAAGAGCCGGGCACGCCTGTACGGCAATGAAAAGGACAAGATGTCCTTTAAGAGCGTGGCTGGTCAGGCTGAAGCCAAGCAAGATCTCGAAGAAGTTGTTGAGTTTTTGAAGTTCCCTAAAAAGTTTGCTGCTGTTGGTGCACGCATTCCGAAGGGTGTACTACTAGTAGGTCCTCCTGGCACTGGTAAGACTATGCTGGCCCGCGCTGTTGCTGGCGAAGCTGGTGTGCCATTCTTTAGCATTTCCGGTTCAGAATTTGTGGAAATGTTTGTTGGTGTTGGTGCTAGCCGTGTCCGCGATCTGTTTGCGAAGGCTAAAAAGAATGCGCCTTGTATAATTTTTATAGACGAGATTGACGCTGTTGGTCGCCGCCGTGGTAGCGGCATGGGCGGTGGTCACGATGAACGCGAGCAGACTCTTAACCAAATCTTGGTAGAGATGGATGGTTTTGAACAAGGCCAAAACGTGATTGTATTAGCTGCGACCAACCGGGCTGATGTACTTGACCCCGCCCTGCTCCGCCCTGGCCGTTTTGATCGCCGAGTGAACATTGCCTTACCAGACCGGCCAGACCGCGAAGCTATTCTAAAAGTTCACTTTACTGAAAAGCCACTTGCTAAAGATGTGGACCTTGATGCGCTTGCCGCTAAGACCGCTGGCTCTTCGGGTGCTGATCTTGCCAATATTGCTAACGAATCAGCAATTATTGCAGCTCGTAACAATCACACGCAAATTTCACAAGCTGATGTAACTGAAGCCTTTGAACGTGTGGCAATTGGCCCAGAACGCAAGAGCAAGGTCATGAATGACAAAGAGAAAGAGCTGACCGCTTATCACGAAGCTGGCCACGCTATCGTTGGTCACGTTCTGCCGGATAGTGATGTGGTGCACAAGGTGACAATTATTCCACGCGGCGGCACGGGCGGTGTTACTTGGTTCATTCCACCGGAAGACAAGAGCTATCACAGCATTCTGGAATACAAAGACATTCTGGCGCGCATGCTGGGCGGTCGTATTGCTGAAGAAGTACTTTATGGTAAAGAGCGCGTAACCACTGGTGCTGGCAACGACCTGCAGAAGGCCGCTGAACTAGCTCGTGACATGGTGATAAACCAAGGTATGGGCACCAAGTTACGCGATCAGGTTTTCCATGTTGAAGAAGGTATGATGCTGGAGCGCATGGTACACGAGCGCGAATACAGCGACGATACTGCCAAAGTGATCGATCAAGAAGTAGAGGCCCTCATTACCGAAGCCGCTACACGTGCTCGCATGGTTATTAAGGCAAACTTGAAATATATCGAGGCCCTTAAAGACAAGCTACTCGAAAAAGAGACAGTAGACGCCGACGAAGTACACGAAATCTTCACGGGCGCTCACATGCCTAAAGAAGCTGCTCTGTATTAAGATTTAAATCTATGTCGAAACCGACCATTTCGGACTTACGACTCTTAACGACTGATGTGGTATTTCCCTTCTACCAGGTATACCGCGAAACACCACTTCGTTTTGGAACGCCGCGTAAAGAAAATGATGCCGAGCACTCGTGGTCACTCGCTTTGTTTGCTTGCGCGCTTGCACAGCATGTAGATAAGCGGCTTAATGTAGGTTTAGTTGCGCAATACGCTACTGTCCATGACCTTGTAGAAGTTCATGCTGGCGATACATCAAATCATGCTTCAGCTGCCGTAAAGGCTACAAAAGACGCTCGTGAAGCTAAAGCGTTGCACAAGCTGGAATCGGAGCTAATAGCGTTTCCTTGGATCGTACAAAGCCTTACGGCTTATGAAGGACAAACGGATCAAGAAGCTATTTTTGTACGGTCAGTAGATAAAATATTGCCATTACTGTTTGACCTCATAGACGAGGGTAAGCTGTACAAGGAAAAGAAAATAACCTATAAAGCTTGGCAGACTAATTTAGCTGCCCATCGAGATAAAGCTCGTAAGCATAGCGGTGTATTCGCCTACTACGAACAGATTTGGGATGCTTTAGTCGCGGATCCTGCATTCTTTTATCAAGAGGATACTAGATAGCCAGCGGTCTTCCTATATATTTACCGTAGCAAAAATGAGAAAATAAGTATAACCGCCTTATGGTTATAAGGTGAGACATACTATGGGACAAACACCAGATAATTCGCAGCAGGAAACTTACGACAACAGTGGGGTTGTGCTTTTGTTGCAGGTACCACGAGCCAACGAGAAAAAGGAGTTGGCAGCTGAACAGATGTTTGCAAGCCTCCAGGGGCTATTGACTATCCCAGTTCCCGGCATGTTTAAAACGGCTAAGCGTGAGCGCTTAAGCTTTGAAATTGCGGTAATCGGCAAGCGCATTGGTTTTTACGTGTGGGTGCCACAGTACTTAAAAAGCTATGTCGAAGAGCAAATTTATGCACAGTATCCAACGGTGCACATTACCGAAGTAGAAGATTATGCACTGTATGATGCAGAAAAAAACTACCCAACACAGCTAGTAACCGAGTTAAAATTTGTTGGCAATAACGCCCTGCCAATCAAGACGTTCCAAAGCTTTGAAGTTGACCCCTTAGCGGCAATTACTGCTACACTTGCTAAATTTGGCGAAGATGAAGAGGCTTGGGTACAATTGCTTATAAAGCCCGCTCCAGACAACTGGCATAAAAATAGCGAACGGTATATTTCAGGAATAAAAAACCAAAGCGGCAGTAAATCTACTGGTCTTATGAGCGCCCTGTGGAAGCCGCCCGAAGTAAAAGCCGAAGCCGCTAAACTAAGTGATTACGAGACCACCCGGGCAAGCGCAGCTGTAGAAAAAACACAGAAGTTAGCATTTGAAACGCAATTGCGTATTGTGTACCGGGGTAATACAACGCAGCAGCAGGCGCAACTACAGATGCAGTCAATAGTGTCCAGCTATAAGCAGTTCAACAGCACCTACCTAAATGGGTTTGAAGCGCGGCGGATAGCCAATGATCCGTTTTTGATAGCACACTATCGTTCCCGCGCCTTTAATAAGGCTGGTTTTATCTGCAATATCGAAGAAGTCGCTACGCTTTACCACTTGCCGCACACCAATGTAGAAACGCCATTCATTTTGTGGGCTACCAGTCAGACTGCCGAGCCACCGGCGAACTTGCCAATTATGACCCCTGAGACACAGGATATGCTCAGTCCAATTGCTGCTACGAACTTCCGTGGTCATAATACGATGTTCGGTATACCACGTACTGACCGTGGGCGACACTTATATATCATTGGACAAACAGGTACCGGTAAATCCGGTATGCTGGAGCTACTGACCATTTCTGATATATACAGCCCTTACGGTTTTGCGGTAATTGATCCACATGGTGACTATGCACAGGCGGTTTTAAAACGCATTCCTGCTGAGCGCGCTGCTGATGTAGTTTATTTTAATCCAGCGGATACTGACTACCCAATGGGCTTTAATCCGCTTGAGGTCTATGACTCTAAGCTCAAGACGCACACCTGTTCGGAACTAATCGGGGTAATTAAGCGTATATTTGAAAATAGCTGGGGTCCACGCTTGGAATATATCCTGCGGTATAGCATTTTAGCACTCTTGGATTATCCTGATGCCACAATGCTCGATATCACCCGCATACTTACTGAAAAGAAGTTTCGTGTTGATGTACTAAAGCATGTGGCCGACCCCGTGGTCCGCAATTTCTGGATGATTGAATTTGCCAGCTGGAATGAAAAGTTTATGACTGAAGCCGTGGCGCCAATTTTGAATAAAGTTGGAGCGTTTACAGCTAATCCATTGGTTCGCAATATTATTGGCCAGCCCAAAAGCAGTTTTAACGTGCGTCAGATTATGGATGAGCGCAAGATTTTAATTGTGAACCTAAGCCGTGGTCTAGTCGGCGAGGATAATGCAGCACTGCTTGGAGCTCTTTTGGTCACCAAGGTTCAATTGGCCGCTATGTCTCGTGCTGATATTGCAGGTGAAGACCGTACGCCATTCTATCTGTATGTCGATGAGTTTCAGAACTTTGCCACTGATAGTTTCGCAACGATTTTAAGTGAAGCACGTAAATATGGTCTTAGCCTTACGGTTGCTAACCAGTATACGGCTCAGATGATGCCAGAAGTGAAAGATGCGGTATTTGGTAACGTTGGTTCAATCATCTCATTCCGTACCAGCGCAGACGATGCGCATACCATGCTTAAGTACTTTGAGCCCAAATTTACTGACCACGACCTAGTGCACATGCATAACCGTCACTTTGCAATTAGTATGACGATCTCGGGTGAAAAGGTGCCGGCCTTTTCGGCGATTAGCCTCAACTTGCCACCCTTTACCTATGATTACACGCCACAAATCGTTGCTCACTCTCGTTCACAGTACGCACAGAGTCGGGAGATTACCGAACGATATATGGTGGAGCGGTACGCAGCAGAAGATAACGCGCCCCCTAAACCTAGCCCCAAGCAGCCAAAGCCACAGCAGGCTCCGGCTGCCGTCCAAGCGCCAAAAGCTGTAATTGCAGAAAGTACTCCGCCGGTCAATTCATCGGTAACGGCGCAGCCAAAGTCAGCTGGTGCATCTCCAGCTACAATTTTGTCACAAGTAGTGCTTAATGAGTCTGCTCCTACGGCAGCAGCTTCTATAGCGCCAAAGACATCTGCACCTGAAGAAGGGCCACCAGAGTCAAAGCCAAAACGAAAACGTACCCGAAAACGCAAAAAGAAGACGGGCACTGAATCCAGCGGTACGTCAACCGCTCAAGTGCAACGCGCTATTGATGAAGGTGTTGTGCATTTAAACTAAAATCAAACGCCTAATCTAAAGAGAAAGTCTGTATTCGAAAGAATAAGCAGGCTATACTTACATGCAGCCCTACTATGAACACTATGTCGCATAAGTCTCTCATATTATCTCTTAATACCGTTTGCCAAGTGGCGGTTTTTGGAAGTCTCTAAGTCGTATGAAGCTAGCCATACCACGGACTAGTAAACGGATATCACTCGGTAGTGTTGCTATTCTGCTGGTGAGTAGCTCAATGCTCGCGCAGCTACTTGGTTTTTGGCGCACCAAGCTAGTAAATGCCAATTTTATGCCTACTGGCCCTCATAGCACGGATAGCTATTTTGCGGCATTTACGATTCCCGATTTCTTCTTCTTTACTATATCGGCTGGTGCACTAGGTGTAGCATTTATGCCGGTGCTTGCCGATCACCTAGCGCGCGGTGACCGCAAACGGATGTGGCGACTTGTTTCTAGCTTACTCAACTTGCTGACTGCAGTGATGGTGCTCGTAGCAATTGTTATCTTTGTATTTGCTGAGCCAATTTTGCGAGTGGTATTACACGTGCACCATGCGCAGCTGCACGATTCAGTCGTGATTATGCGCTTTCTCTGTCTAAATCCGCTACTGTTTACGATCTCTGGCATTCTAACTGCAACCCAGCAAGCACTCGGCCGTTTCTTCTTTTATGCTACGGCGCCACTGCTGTATAACGGTAGTATTATTGTAGCGGCGCTGCTTTTTAGTACAGCTCATGGTCAAGCAGGAGGACCCGGACATCTAGGTATAACTGGCCTTGGCCTTGGAGCACTTGTTGGCGCAATTTTACAACTGCTAGTTGTGGTAGTGGGTACATATGGCACAGGCTTTAAATGGACACCACAAATCGCTTGGCAAAATGAAGATTTTCGTCAGGTGTTACACAACTTACCTCCGCGCTCAATTGACCAAGGAATGGACCAATTGGAATCAATTGTAGAGACGCGCTTTGCCAATCGTTTCCAGACTGGTTCAATCTCATACTATAGCAATGCGTATACCCTGCAACTCGCACCGGTATTACTAGTTGGTACCGCCATTTCCACTGCCGTATTTCCACGACTTAATAATCGTTTAAGTCATGGTCGTTCGGACCTATTTAGGCAGGATTTCCTACGGTTTCTTCGCCTTATCATCTGGATCACGTTGCCGGTAGTGGTCATTAGCTTCTTTGGCCGTGGTTATTTGGCGCACCTTATTTTTTCCAAAAACAGCAATGACATTGCATACTTATTCGGCTTCTTGACGGTCGCAATTATGTTTCGCTCTATGTATGCGATTGTTTCTCGTTGGTTCTATGCCCAGAAGGATACCCGTACGCCGCTGTATGTGTCTATCTTTACTATTACGCTCAACATTGTGCTGGCCAACCTGCTCACCAAGCCCGGCGGCTATGGCTTGTCGGGGTTAGCTATAGCGCAGTCAATCGTAGCGGCGGTAGAGGTCCTTGTTTTGGGGATAGTGATGGTAAAACGGGACCGTAAATTGTTTGATAAGGTGTTCTGGAGTGGCGTATTCCGCACAATTTCAGTAACAGGGTTTAGCTTGGTGGCCGGTTACATTACTGTTGGTTTCATACCACTTGGGGCAAATGACCGAGGTTTAGTAACCGTTGGTAGTAAACTGCTAATATTGGTTGGTGTGGTGATGACTACGCACTTCACGCTCTCGGGTCTATTCGATCTAGAAGAAGCTCGACCATTTTGGCGCTGGCTGCGGCGTATAGCGCTACGCCCGATCAAAGTTGATTATTAACTGGGGAGTTGTTTTTAGCAGTTCCGAGCGTTGTATAGATAACTGTGGATTCGCTAATGGTTTGGCTGTAGTATAAAAGTACTTAAGGGAGCCCTGCGTATAATGCTGTACGATCTTCGTGATAACGACCTGATGCTTCATCCTAAACCAAAAGAATACGTTTTGCGTGTCCGCGATCTGCCAAATCGTGAAAAACCACGCGAAAAAATGATTGCCATCGGAGTGGCTAACTTAACCCAGGCAGAGCTACTTGCTGTGCTCTGGGGTGTCGGTACCAAGAACGAAGATGTACTTGCAATGGCGCACCGTACACTGCAGGAATACGGTGAGAAAGCAGCCTTGCGGGAGACTAATCCCACCTATCTATCAGAGATTCTTGATATCCCGCTCACCAAGGCGTGTCAGTTAGTTGCGGCATTAGAGCTTGGTCGCCGCTCCTATGCAACTGGTCGAAGTGGTGAGCCGCTGCAAGTTCGTACTGCCGAGCAGGCCCATCATTTCTTCAAAGATATGGGCATGTATGGCAAGGAACAGCTGCGTGGCCTCTATCTTGGCAGCCGGTATCAAATCGTGCACGATGAAGTTATTTCTATCGGCACCTTAACCTCCAATGTTGTACATCCACGTGAGGTTTTCCAACCGGCACTCGCGCATGGTGCGGTTGCCGTACTTATTGCCCATAACCATCCGTCAGGCCTACTTGCACCAAGCGCCGAAGATATAGAAGTGACCCGGCAACTTATTGCCGCCGGCAAAATCCTGGGTATCGATTTGCTTGATCATCTGATTATCGCCGCTGATGAATATAAAAGTGTATTGGAGGAGCTATGAGCGTGACCTATATGTTAACCCAGTCTGACGAATTCATTACTGATGGCTCAACTCACGGATTGCTGTTGCACGATTTGCCACATCCCGATAACTGGCGTGTTGAATCATTAGTTGCCTCTGGTGAGTATTGTGAAATGCTTGCTTCCGTTCTTGAGCAGGTTGCAGTTGCACTGCCTGCGACTTGCGTCGAACAGTACCAGATCCAGGATGCGATTGGACAACTACTCTATATTCAACGTCACTATGCACTAGTAAAACGAAAAGATACCAGTCGCAAACATTCCAACCGCTCAGAAAAATAGTGCGCGCATACGTAGCTTACTTTGAATAACAGGGGTAAAGAAGTATACTATACCCTGAATGAATCAAGATCGTATTAGAAATTTTTGCATCATTGCCCATATCGACCATGGCAAGAGTACGCTCGCGGACCGTTTATTGGAACTTACTGGCACGGTAGAAAAGCGCAATATGAAGGCGCAATTACTGGATCGTATGGATCTAGAACGAGAAAAGGGCATTACTATTAAGTTAGCTCCAGTTCGTATGCAGTATAAAGGCTATGAGCTAAATCTTATTGATACCCCAGGTCATGTGGATTTTAGCTATGAAGTTTCGCGGAGCCTTCAGGCATGTGAAGGCGCGCTACTTGTGGTAGATGCCAGTCAAGGCATTCAGGCGCAGACCCTCGCTAACGTATACTTGGCAATAGCGGCCGATTTACAAATTATCCCAGTGCTGAATAAGATTGACTTACCTGCTGCTGATGTAGAACGTGTCGGTGCTGAGATTGTGAGCTTACTTGGCTGCAAGTTTGAAGATATTTTGCAGATATCTGCAAAAACAGGTATGGGCGTTGAAGCGGTATTGGATAGAATTGTCGAAGAAGTCCCAGCGCCAAAACACGGTGAACAGCAGGAAACGCGAGCGCTCATTTTTGATAGCTATTACGATGATTATCGCGGCGTAATTTTATATGTACGCGTATTTGATGGTCAGATTGATAAAAACTCCCAGATAAAGATGCTTAATACTAGTGCAACGGGCATAGCGCTCGAAATCGGTGCACTTAAGCCAGATATGACACCAGGTACCAGCCTAAAAGCTGGTGAGATTGGCTACATTGTTACCAATCTTAAAACTACCCGGGACGCTAAAGTAGGCGATACTATTACACTTGCAAGCAAGCCGGCCGTTCAATCCTTGCCAGGCTACAAAGATGTGCAACCGTTTGTCTATGCTGGCTTTTTTCCTGAAAGCAATGAGTATTACCAAGAGCTTAAGGATGCCATTGAAAAGCTCTCTTTAAGCGACAGCGCATTACAATTCGCGCCGGAAAACTCACCAGTACTCGGGTTTGGCGTACGCGTCGGCTTCCTAGGATTGCTTCATATGGATATTGTGCGTGAACGATTGGAACGAGAGTATAACCTCGACCTAGTCGTTACCAATCCGTCCACCGATTACCAGGTAAGTATGACTAGTGGCGACGAGGTAGATATAAAATCTGCCAGCGACCTGCCAGATCCCGCTCAGATTAAAGAAATCCGTGAGCCGTGGATTAAGGGTGAAATAATCGTGCCACAGAATTTTGTGGGGCCGGTTATTCAACTAGTTAGTGGTAAGCGGGGACTCCAAAAGAATTTGAGCTACGTTGAAGATCGCGCTATCGTCGGTTTTGAAGCGCCGCTTGCCAATTTGCTTACTGATTTTTACGATCAGCTCAAAAGTATTACCAGTGGTTACGGCAGTTTTAATTATGAACTCGATAACTATCGCGCCGAAGATCTGGTGCGGCTCGATTTTTACGTTAGTGGTGAAATGGTTGGCGCACTGAGTGTTATGGTGCATCGTAGTGAAGCGCAACGGTTAGGACGAGAAACGGTTGAAAAGCTCAAAGAAGTCATCCCACGTCAGAACTTCCAAGTGAGCTTACAAGCTGCTATTGGCGGTAAGTTTATCGCCCGTGAAGATATTTCGGCTTATCGCAAAGATGTTACAATCGGCCTCTACGGGGGTGACGTTAGCCGCAAAAAGAAAGTGCTCGCCAAGCAGGCCAAAGGTAAGAAGCGCATGAAGCGCTTTGGTAAGGTCGATATCCCGGCTGAAGCCTTTACGGTCATGCTCAAGCGCGACTAACCACTACCACTCTCGTTGTAATTGTATACAAAGTATAGCTTTAGGGGGCGACATCTGGTATAGTGCCGCTATACATGAATCAGCTGACCCGCATCGACGAGTTCAGAGAAGTGTTGGCTCACTACCAGCTCTCGGATGGCGCGAAAGCAACCTTGCAGGGAATTCAGCTGGTGCTGCTCGTTGGGCCGTCATCTAGCGGTAAGAATACTATTATTAGCGAACTGGTTAAGTCCGGTCGGTATCATACACTTATATCTGATACCACTCGTCAACCTCGGATAAATAATGGTGTTCTTGAAGAAAACGGGCGTGAATATTGGTTTCGTAGCGAAGACGATATTTTGGCTGACCTCAAAGAAGGCTCCTTCTTAGAGGCAGCCATTATTCATAATCAGCAAGTCTCTGGTATTAGTATTCGCGAGCTACAATCAGCAGTAGCTGACCACAAAGTAGCTATTAACGAAATAGAAGTCGTTGGCGCAGATCATACTCATCAGCTAGTCCCATCGGCACAATTCTTGTTTATTTTGCCGCCTAGCTTTGATGAATGGATAACGCGCATGAATGCACGGGGCACATTACCAGCAGACGAAACAAAACGTCGTTTGGAAAGCGCTGTCATGGAACTTACTATGGCACTTGAAAAAGATTATTATGCGTTCATCATTAATGATACGTTCCTCCAGACTACCAAGCACGTAGATGCGGTCATATCTGAGCACGCTATTGACACCGAAGGTCAGGCACACGCTAAGGCAGTCGCCCAGCAACTACTTGCCGATACGCAGCAATTCCTGGCAAACCTAGAATAATCACAAAAATCGTTGCAATTTTGGTGCGATGCTTGTATAACGTACAACGATACAATTTAGCCACAAAGTAACTGCGAGCTGGTAAAGTATAAAGCCGTGCCAAGACAGTACTAGACAGAAAGAAGTGTTTTTGGCATGTTAGAAATTAAAGCGCAGAGTGTTGTGTGGGATTTTGACGGAACCATTCTGGATAGTTTTCGCATACAGAAAGACGTTTTAACAGAAGTCCTTCAGCGCCGTGGCATGACAGTGCCGGATCACGAAGTGTTTGTCCATAACTATCATGGGCGGCTGCATGATTCTGTGGGGGCAATAGCGGGCATTACAGGCGTACTGCTCGATGAAATTGTTAAGGAATTCATGCAAACCGAAGAGCATCTATATGCGGAGATTGAGCAGCTGTATTTCTCTGATGCACTTGATCTAATGCGGCGTTGTCACGAGTTAGGGCTGCCCCAAATTATTGTCAGCAATCGGCGGCATTGTAGTGATGTATGGGCGGGTAGCCCGAGGAACCTTGCAAACAGAAGGCCGTTAGCCGGACTGGTGGACCGGGTAGTCTGTGCCGATGATAATGATGCTGTTTGGAAGCCAAATGCACGTTCACTGGACGAAGCCGAACGAGAGCTAGGTCTTGATCGTACAAAGTCGGTGATCATCGGCGACCAGTTTGTGGATGCTGAATTTGCTCACAACCTCCACGCTCGGGCCGTATTGGTTGATAGAACGCCAGAAGGTGTCCCTCACCTAGAGCGTTTAGTAGATGGCTGGCAGGACCGTGTATATATCGTTGAAGGCCTGCATAGCGTATCGATTGCTCGTATCTAGTAACCTCCGCCGAAGCCTCGCCGCTATTAGCAGTCTAGACTTTTGAGTGCCAACAGATTATACTTTGACCTATGACGGAGCGGCAAAAGCAAATTTTGTCAGCCATAATTGAGCAGTACGCAGAAGTGGCAGCACCAGTGGGCAGTAGTTTACTGGCTAAGGTTTTTGAAGTGTCCAGTGCTACTATACGAGCCGAAATGGCCGAGTTGGAGCGTCTTGGGTATATTCGCCAGCCGCACACTAGCGCTGGGCGTATTCCAACCGACCGCGGTTACCGCTTCTATGTGAATAGTTTGGCCGGTAGTACTGAAACCCATCCTGAAAAGCGCGCAGAACGTGCTCTGACCGCGCGAGTGCAGCACGGTGCACTACCCGAACGTACTATCCGTAACGCCGTGGATACACTAGTCGAACTAACTCATAATCTGGGCTTGGCCACCATTGGTAACCAGCTGTATATGAGCGGGCTTAGTAATCTGTTCGGCCAGCCTGAATTTGTGGGTGGCGATCAGGTGCAGCAAGTTGCTCGTTTGCTTGACAATCTGGAGCCCTGGCTACGAGAAGCGGCGCCTAACGAGCCGCTGAGCGTCTTTATCGGTGCCGAAAACCCAATCGGTCGCAGTGCCGGCGTTAGTCTTATTATCAGCCGGTTTCGTAGCCCCTTTAGCGACCACAGTTACATTGGTACGCTAGGGCCTACACGGCAAAGTTATCGCGATGTCATGGCACTGGTAACCCATACTGGAAAAACATTAGAGGAAGTATTATATGACCGATAAACAAACCCCCAAGCAGGCAAAAATAAATGTAGCAAGTCTTGAACAGCAAATTGCTGAGCTAACCGAGGCTCTGCAGCGTGAACGAGCTGATGCCACAAACTTGCGCCGTCGTCATGACGAGCAGATCTCTAGCCTTAAGAGTGTGGTAAAAGCAAGCGTAGTGCGTGATCTATTACCAGTTATAGATAACTTTGAGCGTGCGCTTAAGCATGTGCCGACCGAGCTTGCCGACAGCGACTTTGTTAAGGGTGTCCACGGCATTGTTAAGCAGTTTGAGAAGACTCTTACCGATCTTGGCGTAGAGCGCATCGCAACTGTTGGCCAAGCATTCGATCCGCGTTTCCACGAAGCAGTCAGCATGGAAGAAGGCGACGGGGCTGAGGAAGTTGTAAGCGAAGAGCTTCAGGCTGGCTATCGACTTGGTGATGAAGTAATTCGTCATGCTATGGTCCGTGTCAAAATGCAGTAGCAACTACTGCAAAACTTCACACTTGCATCGTATAGCTTACCTCACTACAATAGCCTGTAATGAACTGCGCACCAGCTCTAACCTACATGAGCAAGGGCGCTTTTTTCTTGATCCCAAAGGCGAGGTACCGTGTCTGAGGTTACCTCAGACTCAGGTGTACTTATCGATCTTTCTACTGTATTTTTCCCAGACTCTGATCTGCGCTTAGCTTCCGGGGTCATGGAGGGAGTAGGCGGTTCTCTACCAGTGAGTTCTGGGCCGAAAGATCCAACATATTGCGTGGATGAACAAACTATTGGTGAGATGCAGGGTTACCTGTTAGTTCATGGAATCTCACCAGAGACGAGAAGTGCTGTAATAGCGAGGCATATGACTAAGAGCCGGGAAGTGCATCTGCGGAGCGCAACAGGAAGGCTGAGTATACGAGCACTTCTATTTATGGCAGAGCAAGATTTAAGGCGTCGATTAGCTGAAGAGGATGTCGCGCTTGAGGCACTTCTTGCTACGCGGTTAAGGCTTGGGCTTAATAACGAAAATTAGCACTCTTGACATGTGAGTGCTAATTTTCTATGCTACAATTATTAGTAGCACTCTAAGCAGTGATCTGCCAAAAAGAAGGGAATTACATTTCTACTATGGGTAAAATTATCGGAATCGACCTCGGTACCACTAACTCGGCAATGGCCGTGATGCAAAGCGGTAAGCCGGAAATTATTGCTAACAGCGAAGGCAACCGTACCACTCCAAGTGTGGTCGCCATTAACAAGAATGGTGAACGCCTCGTTGGCCAGGTAGCTCGTCGTCAGCAAGTTACTAACAGCAAGAACACTATTTATGAAGTAAAGCGCCTTATTGGTCGCAAGTTCGATGATAAAGAGGTCCAGCGTGATCTTAAGCTGATGGGCTATGAGATTGTTAAGGGTAATGGCGGCGTTAAGGTGAAGATGGGCGATAAAGAATATAGCCCAGAAGAAATTAGCGCCATGATCCTGTCTAAGCTTAAGGCTGATGCCGAAGCATTCCTAGGCGAGCCAGTAACCGAAGCGGTTATTACCGTGCCTGCTTACTTTGACGACAGCCAGCGCCACGCTACCAAAGACGCTGGTAAAATTGCTGGCCTTGAAGTAAAGCGCATTATTAACGAGCCAACTGCCGCTGCTCTAGCTTACGGCCTCGACAAGTCCAAGGCGGATGAAAAGATTGCTGTTTACGACCTTGGTGGTGGTACGTTCGACGTTTCTATTTTGGAACTAGGTGACGGTGTCTTTGAAGTAAAGAGTACCAACGGTGACACGCACCTCGGTGGTGCTGATTTTGACCGTGTGCTTGTCAATCACTTTGTCGATGAATTCAAGAAAGAAAGCGGTATCGACATCAGCGAGGATAAGGCTGCAATGCAGCGTCTTCGTGACGAAGCTGAAAAGGCCAAGATTGAGCTGTCAACGGCCCAAGAAGTTGACGTAAACTTACCATTCTTGACTGCCGACGCCGAAGGCCCCAAGCACTTTGAATATAAGCTCAGCCGCGCTAAACTCGAGCAGCTGGTGGCTGACCTGGTTAGCAAAACTGCTGACCCCTGCGAGAAAGCACTTAAAGACGCTGGTCTAACCGCTGCTGAGATTGATGCAGTAGTGCTGGTTGGTGGTATGACCCGTATGCCAGCCGTTCAGGAAAAAGTCAAGGCTATCTTTGGCAAAGACCCTATGAAGGGCGTAAACCCTGACGAGGTTGTGGCTGTAGGTGCCGCTATCCAGGGTGGTGTCTTGCAGGGCGATGTGAAAGACGTTCTCTTGCTTGATGTAACTCCACTAAGCCTTGGTATTGAAACTATGGGTGGTGTTATGACCAAGCTGATCGACCGTAACACTACTATCCCAACTTCCAAGTCAGAAGTATTTAGCACTGCTGCCGACAACCAGCCACAGGTAGAGATTAAGGTTGGTCAGGGTGAGCGCGAAATGATGGAAGGCAACAAAGTACTCGGGACTTTCGTACTCGATGGGATTGCTCCAGCTCCGCGTGGTGTGCCGCAGATTGAAGTCACCTTTAATATCGATGCCAACGGCATCTTGAACGTAACTGCCAAAGACCGTGGTACCGGCAAAGAACAGAACATTACTATTCAGGGCTCGGGCAGCCTTGATAAGGCCGAAGTCGAAAAAATGGCCAAAGACGCCGAAGCACACGCCGAAGAGGACAAGAAGCGCAAAGAGGCTGTAGAAGCCCGCAACCAGCTCGACAGTAGCGTTTACCAGGCCGAGAAAATGAAGAGCGACAACAAAGACAAGATCGCCGAAGAGGACATCAAAAAGATTGATGAAGCTGTCGAAAAGGCTAAGAAAGTCGTAGCTGATGACAAGGCTGATAAAGATGCGCTCGAGAGTGCCACTAAAGAGCTAAATGACGTTATTATGCCAATCGGTGCCAAGATGTATGAATCGGCGGCTAGCGATGACGATGCTCCAGAAGAAGACAAAAAGTCCGGTGACGACAAAGATGGCCCAATTGAAGGCGAAGTTGTCGACGAAGACAAGAAGTAGCGGTAGAGTTGGCCTGCTAAGCCAATGAAATACTAGAAGGCCAGAAGATAACTCTGGCCTTCTTTATAGCTAGGCACTTACTCGTAGGTCTAAAATGTATGCTGTATGGCAAGAGTTCATAGACATGATAAGAGTTGGTAAAGAGGGTATATCCGTTTAGCACTCTTGCCGTTTGAGTGCCAATAAAGTACTATAGAAACTAGATGGCAAAACGTGATTATTACGAAGTACTTGGTGTAAACAAAGACGCTTCGGCCGATGAAATTAAAAAGGCTTTTCGCCGGAAAGCCATAGAACTCCACCCGGATAAACAAGGTGGCGATGAAGCTAAGTTTAAAGAAGTTAATGAAGCGTACGAGGTCTTAAAAGACCAAAGTAAACGGCAGCGCTATGATCAATTTGGTCATGCTGGTGTTGGCGGCAACGGTGCCGCTGGCGGCAATCCGTTTGGCGGCGGCTTTAACGGTCAAAACATTAACTTTGATTTTGGTGATTTGGGCCTAGGTGACATATTTGGCAGCTTTTTTGGCGGCGGGCAATCAGGCGGACGACAGCAGCGTCAGGCTCGTGGCAATGATGTTGAGACTCGGATTGAACTCAGTTTTGAGCAAGCTGTATTTGGCACTGAAGTAGATGTGCGTCTCAACATCGAGGACACCTGTAGTCACTGTAAAGGTACTACGGCCGAACCTGGTCATAACCTTAAAACTTGCGACAACTGCCATGGTTCTGGTCAGGTTGTAACCGCAACGCGTACCATTTTTGGCAATATCCAACAGGCTATGGTTTGTCATGTCTGTAAGGGCACCGGCAAAGTTCCTGAAAAGGTCTGTACAGTTTGCCATGGTAAGGGTACAGAGAAGCGGATGCAAACCGTCCAGCTTAAGATTCCCGCCGGTATTGATGATGGAGCCACTATTCGTTTGCGCGAGCACGGCGAAGCGATAGCTAATGGTCCAAAGGGTGATCTATATGTGCATGTCCGTGTCAAAGCGCACAAGCACTTTACACGTGAGGGTGATTTAATCTTAAGCGAAGAACACATGAGCATGGTAGATGCCGCTCTTGGTACCGAAATAGAGACTGACACCGTGGACGGCAAAGTTCGAATGAAAATCCCGGCCGGTACCCAGAGTGGCAGTGATTTTAAGTTGAGCGGGCATGGAGTGCCGCACTTACGCGGCGATGCTCGCGGTGCGCATATCGTGACAATTATTGTTGATACCCCTACCAAACTTACAAAGCAACAAAAAGAGTTGCTTGAGCAGTTCAACGCTGGCCCTAAAAAACGTAGCTTATTCTAAATCTGATTCCGTAGTATTCCCAAAGAGCAGTAAGATACTTAACAAAAGCTAGCAAAAGCGCTATGATGCGAATAAATGCGTCGCGTAAAAGATAGCCAAGCTGGTTTTATCCCACTTATACTCTGTCTTATCTTTGTTGTGGTTGCTATATTGTATGTGTCATATCGGCACGTGGCGCAGGCACAACGCTAAGATATACGATAGTTGACAGGCAACATGTGGACCTGCTAAGGCACTTGCAATTCAACCGAAAACATTTAATAAGATATATATTTGTGTTATAATACATGCGCAAAGAGAAGATCATGACGCAAAATAACAAACAACTCACTCATATTGGTACCTCGGAATTTATTGATTTTCCAGATGATGCCGTGTTTAATGTGCCCGCAAAGATCGATACGGGCGCAGATAGCTCAGCAATCTGGGCGAGCGATATTGCAGTAGAGGACGGCGTACTTACATTTAACTTCTTTGCGCCAGGGTCAGTGTTTTATAAACCGGAGCCTACCAGGACTGCGGCATTTAAATCTACAGTGATAAAAAACTCATTTGGGCATCGCGAAGTGCGTTACAAAATCCGGCTGAAAGTACGGGTGGGCACGCGCAAGTTTGCTACTTGGTTTAGTCTCGCCGATCGTTCACGAAACACATATCCAGTCTTGCTTGGTAAGACTTTTCTTAAAAATAGATTTATAGTTGATGTGTCGCAGAGCTTACTTTTTAGCCCATCAAGAGATAATAGAAGGGTGCTTGTGCTTGATAATAGGCCGGAGACCAAGGACTTCTTTACGCAAGTACGGGCAAATACTGATAAGCAAGTAGAGTTTGTTTGTGCGCGTTATGATGCACTACGCTTTGAAATTAATGGAGCTTATACGCGTATTGTTAATACAACCGATAAGGAATGCGACCTTAGTGAGTACGACCTTGTATACTTCAAAAGTCATATTGCCAACGCCGAGTTCGCAGCTACGGCAGCAGAGTATCTTAGATATAAGTCTCGTAGGTTTATTGATCGCGAGGTCGCAAATTATACGTCTGCCAGTAAATTAAGTGAGGCGATGCGCCTAGTGACGCATAATGTACTGCTGCCTCGGTCTATTGTTGCAAAGACTTCCCTTTTGTTAGAATCTTATGATCAAGTTGTAGAGACAATTGGTTCGCCATTTGTGCTAAAGGAAATTGCAAGTGATCGCGGACGTAATAATTATTTGGTTTCCAATACGAAAGAGTTTCACGATATACTGACCCAAGCGAACTTAGGGCACATATATATGGCCCAAGAGTATATTGAAAATGATGGCTTTCTAAGGCTCAACGTATTTGGGAACGATATGCCACTTGCTGTATGGAGAGCATCTCATACTCATGCAGATCCGCTAAAACGACACTTGAACAAACCAACGGGTGGCGTTAACGCCTCTAAGCTTGCGGATAGTGAGCTGTCTCCGGAGGTGGTCAATTCCGCTGTTGCGGCTGCAAGTTACATGGGCCGCCAGGTGGCCGGAGTAGATATGGTGCAGGATAAACGTACGAAACAATGGTATATTCTTGAAGTGAACTATGCGCCACAACTGTGGTCAGGCTCCTTTGTTGGTGCTAAGGCAGAGGCAGTAGCGCGTTTTTTTGAGAAAGAATTAAATCGATAGGTTGACATTATGAAGATTGCCATTTTATCTAAAGGTTCTCTAAACTACACAACTAAGCGTCTGAAAGAAGTTGCCGCAGAGCGTGGTCATGACGTGCAGGTAATAAACTATGCCAAGTGTTATATGACTATGGAAAAAGGCAACCCGGTTATCTACTACAAAGGAAAAGCATTATCAAAGTTCGATGCAATTATTCCGCGCATTGCTCAAAGCTATACCAAGTATGGTACGGCCGTAGTGCGGCAATTTGAAATGCAAGGTTCGTTTACGACGGCCAGTTCAATTGCTATTAACCGCTCACGAGACAAGTTACGTTCATACCAGATTCTGGCACGCCAGGATGTCGGAATTCCTAAGACGGTTTTTGCGCGTGAGACTGCAAACCTGGAAGAAGTTGTGGACCTGGCTGGTGGTGCGCCAGTAATTATTAAAGTTGCTCGCGGGACACATGGCAATGGCGTAGTTCTTGCGGAAACCAAAAAGGCTGCCAAGGCCGTGATGCAGGCCTTTTATGTGGAAGGTGTTAACTTTATTGTGCAGGAGTTTGTAGAAGAAAGCGCCGGCACGGATATTCGTGCATTGATTGTTGGCGGTCGCGTGGTGGCAAGTATTCAACGGCAGAGTTTGGATGATGATTTTCGCAGCAACACGCATCAAGGTGGGGTGGGTAGCTTAGTAAAACTTAGCCCTGAAGAGGAAAGAACGGCCGTTAAGGCCGCTAAAGCAATGAACTTGCCAATCTGTGGTGTAGATATGATGCGCTCTAAAGATGGGCCCAAAGTGCTCGAGGTGAATAGTAGCGCCAGTATTAAGACGCCCGAACTAGTAACGCAACGCGACGTCGCTACAAAAATAATCGAATACATTGAGCGTAACGCTAAAGCGCGCCCACGTAAGGACAAAGTCGGCGCCTAGCTAGTTTCTACTTGAATCTCACGTAGGTATTGTGCTTGTGGTAAAATTTGGTCATGGCGTACCTTATTGTACTTGCGGCACTTGCTTTAGTTCCTGCCTTGGCAATACTGTTGCTACGTGTAAACGGTGCAATTGCCTTCATGAGCCTATGCCTTGGCAGTGTGCTAGTAACGTATGTCTCTAGCGATGTTAACGGTATACTTACGAGTTTCTCGGCGTCTAAGAATAGTTTAGTAACTGCACAGTGGGCGCAACTTGGACTTTTAGTAACGCCTTTGTTATTTACCTTGTTGTTTACTCGTGGCAATGTGCATGGCAACAAACGGTTCGCAAACCTCTTGCCAGCGCTAGCAACGGGAGTGCTCTTTGCACTACTTGTAGTGCCGCTATTGCCAGCTAGCGTACAAAGACATATTCATAAGCTTGCGATATGGCACCAGCTTGATAGCCTACAGACTGCAGTAATTCTTGCAGGAGCTGTATTTAGCCTACTCTTTCTATTGTTTACGCATCGAAAATCGCATGGTGGCGATGACGCTAAGCATGGCAAGCACTAGTTTATCTACCCTGACGGATTGACTTTTTGCTGAAAATATCGATAATGTAAGAAGTTATTTTCTAACTTTGTGCCGCTATGGGCCCATAGCTCAGCCGGTTAGAGCACCTGCCTTTTAAGCAGGGTGTCGTGGGTTCGAGTCCCACTGGGCCCTCCAAAGCATAAGCAACATAAAAAGACTTCTCAATGGAGAGGTCTTTTTATGTTTGATGTGCCCAACTTTACTAAGGCTTACATGGTAAAATGTAGGTATGAGTACGCCACTTAGAAAGCTGCCAAAGCTAAACCCGGTAAAGTTCCCTAGCGCGAGGCCTTCTATAAGCGGTGCCTATGTGCCTAAGGGCGGCAAAACTAAGTCTACTCGCAGTGTGGTCGCAGAAATGAGAAGGCTCTCAAAGAAAGACATTTACCCAGCTAAGTAATGGCAGACTTCAAGAAGCAGAACGATGAGTCTGCTCAGACTGGAGTACCGATCATATTAATAGACAATAATATGATCCAGCACTTCTTGAGTAAAGAATATGGGAAGCAGCTTGAAACTATTCTAAAAGAAATAGCAGCGATCGGCGCTACGCTTGCTGTTTCGCAGATCGTTGTGTACGAAGCTCTCAAAGCGATTGTCTTTAATGAAGACAAATTTACAGAAGTTTCGAACTTCTTTGAGCAATATATTCTTCGGTTTCCTGTCGATGAAAACGTGCTGATAGAGTCTGCAAGGGTACACGAGATATACGGCATGGACAAGAATACTAAGGGTCATCGGGACAGTTTCTCTACAGAAGATATCATAATAGCGACAACGTCTATGCTACAAGGTGCGTACATTATGACCTGCGATGCTAATGACTTTCCAATGCCATTCTTCAAAGAAAACAACAGGCGATATGTTTATTATGAGCAGAAGGGGAGACGAAAGCACCTGATAATCTATCTCCTGGAGCCGGATAATGAAGCTATAACCGCCGCACTGAACATGCTTAATCCAGCTAATCCAGAAAAGAAATAATAAACAGATTGAATTTATTTTCTGGAGCTTTTGTTTTATTCACTTCTAGCAACACATATGCTACAGTTTTGTGAACAGGTTAAACCTCTCTACCATTCTCTGTCGCTAGGGCTATAAGTAGGTTCTATCATTAACCTATGTCTACCGGCCGCTGCTCTGCGGCAGAGTTCGGAACAAGGCGATAGGAAATATTCACCTCTACTACTGAGCTCTTAAGGATGGGTGGCAATGGTCCAGCAGCAAGGTCGAGTTCTTGGCAAATTACAAACTGAGGACCAATTGGTTGCTCATATGTAAGGCCACCGTCTTGGGTGCCGCGATATTGTCCCCACATCTCCTGCTTTGCCATGCGTTGGTTATCGGGGATGGCGCGTGCATCTTCGCCGCCAACATATTCAGCGGCTCCAAGCTCTGCAACATGCTCAAGGCGATTAGCACGACCGTATAATGTTGGAGCTGGCCCTTCTAGCGGTACGCTCTCCTGAATATTCCTTGGTAAGGCAATATGTTCAAGTTCGTGTCTAAGCGTCTTCTCCCATTCATTGTCTGATACTTTACGTTTAGGTGCACCAGGACCTTCGGTAGGCTCGTCAGGCAAACGAAATTGATCATAGTATGCTTGCATATTCGGAATTTGGCTTCGATCTTCTGGTCGTTGAATAAGCCGCTCTGTAAGGACAAGCATACTCTTTTCCTGGAATCCGTTCCGAGGGACTTTTTTGGTCTCGCCGTCAATAGTTACCTCAACCCACATAGCTGAGTGGCTTTCAGGGAAAATTGAAATAGTGTTCAAGTTATCAAAAATGCCGCCGCCACTTTTATCCGCGAGCGAGCGCACTACGTTGGTCGCCTGTCGTAGTTGCTCATCCGTAAGACGAGTCTCAGAAAAGTTCAGTATGCGCATGGTTTTGCCGCTGGAGGTGAGCTCAAAGGCTTCACTGAGCAATTCGAGCTCTTTTCGTTCACCTGAGGTAAGGTCCACTAGGTCATTGCGATACTGTAATCCCAAGCGGTTGCTTGCTGCTGCTCCTATGTCAATTGCTTCATTTGCGGCGTTAGGGTCAACAAGCCCAGCTAGCGCTTCAGCGCCAGGCGTATATCCGTGCGCAATACCGCGAGAGTCAAAGTCATTGCCCGAGACAATGCCCTCTTCAATAGCGTATCGGTAAGAGGATTCGGTAACAGGGTACTCAATAGCAAGTTTTTCGTAGCTTTCACGCACTTTAGGGACCTGGGTAATTGAGACAGAGCCATCCTTAATACGACTAGCTATATCATCGGCCATGAGCTCTTTTGCTATTTCTCTTATGCCATCGTATTCATTTATATAGCATAATGGTAGGGCTTCAGTTGGTGCAACTCCCTTGACTTGTTGCTCGCCATCAAGTCGTTTTACTTCGAAGCCTCGATCGGGTTCACCGGGCAGCAGCTGATCGCCTCGCTCGACCATTTCCCGCTGGAGGTCGGGATAGGCTTCGGTTGGGCTGCTACTCTCAGGAGTATCGGTTATGAGTGAAGACTCTGGATTTGTCATAAATTGATCCTTACCTTTTTTGGCTCTTTATGGTTACGGTTATTACTGTCGATAGTATACTTTAGATTAATTGGAAAAATGTTCTAATTTGTTCAACATACCCGGGTTGTCAGCGATGTTAAAAGCTTCGTTGACTAGTCATCCACAAGATCGAATTAATTAGACGGTCCCTCAAGTGATGGGGTCGTATAGAGAATCTCACAGTTGTAATCTCTAGGCATTACCATTTTTTACTGGCCCTAGTTATATTACCCACCGGCATCAATCTAGACGTTGCCATACGAAGGAGCTTACTCTAACTCAGCAAGGTAAACATTCCCATTATGGTGCTCCACGTCAAGGTCAGCTATCTTTCTATAAAGCAACCCTGCATCTTCAGCAAGTTCTCCTGGCGGTAGGTGTTCCAAAAAAGTATTCGCTGGCCCTCCAAAGCATAAGCACCATGAAAGACTTCTCGCCAGAGGAGTCTTTTTGTTTGGTATGATTAACTGATGAACATCCGGCAGCTCACCAAAGCATTAAACCTGCTTAAGCCCGGAGCCGTTGTTGATGCCAAAGACATTACTGTGGGCCTGGCCAACACATCTTACCTTTTGATCACCGACGCGGATGAAAAATATGTGGCACGTCAACTGCGTATGCAATCGCCCGGAAGTGCTCGCATCGATGCTAAACTGCAAGCACGTTTGAAGGCCGTTGGCGTAGGTACGCCAGAATATGCCACCTTGACTACTGACGACGTAGTTGGCGAGGTTGATGACTATAACTTCACGATTTCCCCGCTCCTTGTCGGTAGCCTGCCAGACAAAGTGACCATAGCATTAGCGGGCAGTTTCGGCGCGACGCTGGCTAAGATCCACCAAGCGTTCAAGGATGCGCAGCCGTTCGTCGTACCAAACGCTGCGCAGTGGCTTGATCCAAAGAATGCACGCCGTGACATTGCACTGTGTCCCACTGATCTGCGCCAAAGGATGGAGGAGCAACTAGGCAGGACAGAACAGCTTCTCACCCTTGACCTACCACGTACAGTAATTCATGCCGACCTCTTTCAAGAAAATGTTTTTGCCGAGAACGACGAAGTAACAGTTGTGTTTGACCTTGAAACGGTTGAGTACACGGTTCGACTACTCGATATAGCACGGACATACATATCATTCGTCTACAACGGGCTTGACCCCAGCAACACACAGACCACTTTGTTTGATGCCTATAACAGCACGGCCGAACAGCCACTAACACCAGCTGAACTCAAACAATTCCCAGTCGCAGTAGAGTACGCTTCTGTAGTTTGCGCCGCTTGGCTTTACAATAACGATGGCAAAGAATTTGTAGAACCTTACATAGCGATCGGTTCAGGCGTACCCGACATCAGGTGATAAACACCACGGGGAATTAAGTGGGAGCCTCACTCCCCTTTTACTTATCTCGTACTGCCTGAACCCATTATCCAGTAGACCCTTCCAACGGATTAACTCGTTAACCAAGGCTATAAACTTATCAGCCGGTGGCCCTCCAGTCAAGTTTATATTAAAGCTCCTCTGTTCTGAGGAGTTTTTTTATTTGTTATACTTAAGCACATGCAACACGGCAAAGTTATTTTAATCTGCGGTCTGCCCGGGGCTGGCAAGTCCACCCTGGCCAAAAAGCTAGAGATCGAACAGTCGGCAATACGGTTTTGTCCTGATGACTGGATGCAAGACCTAGACATCAGTCTGTGGGATAGCAACGTTCGAGAAACATTAGAACAACGATTCTGGAAACTCGCCCAACAATTAACGTTACTGGGTAACACCGTAATCTTAGAGAATGGTTTCTGGGGAAAGTCTGAGCGTGACAGTTATCTTCAGAAGGCTCGCGAACTTAGAGTAGGTATTGAACTGCGATACCTGGAAGTGCCTATTGAAGAGTTGCGAACTCGACTTGAAAAGCGCGGTATGGAAGGTGATGAGTTAATTGTTAAAGAAAAGCTGGAGCAGTACTACGCGGATTTTGAGCGCCCTGATGCAGCGGAGCTTTCTCAATACGATAACTTGTAGCTGTAGTGCTGACGTTAGCCTTCCAACCTATCCCTAGTAGGATGCTATTGCAACGAAAGAGCCATTTTGTGGCTCTTTTCTATTACTTAACATATTCTGTGCACTTGTTAAGTGAGGTGTGTTCTACTTAACAAGTAGAAAGAAGATGTAAAGTATGATTTTAGGTAATTTTATCCAACAGCCAGGCGGCTTTGATGTATGCACAATTTGAGACAATTCATCCAGGCTATCTTAAATCAGACCAATGAGACTGGAACCTACGTTGAGAGCTTAGCTATAACCGCTACCAGGAACTATTTGCTGAAAATGTATAGCTACTCCGGCCCCTCGAGATACTTATTCTTAATAAGAAACGCTGAGATTCTTATAGCAATCTATTTGCTACAATTACTCTATGAAGGCTAGAATCATAAATCGTATAGCGGCCACCCTGATGTTACTATCATTTGCTACCGCACTAGTCTATGTGAGCAATTTCAATAGAAACTTGGGAATGGTGGCCTTGATCACCGTACTTATTACTAGTGCGTTTAATGTGTGGGCATTTTACAAACAGATCAAGAGAAATAGAAAAAGAGGATTACTATACTACTTTCAGCCTGAATGGCAGAAGAGGGTAACTTTGGGCTGGGAAGATCCACTGAATCCTGTGTCAAATGTAGGCATATTGGCGAACGGCTTCTGGCTATTACTTTTGGCCGGAGTGCTTGTACGCCCCGATAGTTTTGCTCTTAGAGTCTTGCTTATGGTATTTGGTTTGTGCGAGGTTGTTGGATGGGCCTACTCTACCTATGCATTTGAAACCTCTGAAAAGATCTACCAGGACAACACTCGATTTTATTTAGGTATGCTGAGTCAGGTTGGTATCACAATTTCCCTTGGGTTGGCCACAGTTATGTTTAGCATTAGGCCTATCGTTAATCCGATAAACCTCACTCCGATAATGATTGCATTTGCTTTGGGGTTTATGAGATGGATTTTACCCCAACGTTATTTTGGCCCTAGAGCTGTCAGGGTAACATATAAAAAGCTTGATAATCCTGGCTGGCTGTGGAGTAAATCATCGAGGTCTCTTGTTTATAAGGCAAGGGTTACGAGTCAGTAATGTAAGCGAATACGTTCACTTGCTGGTATAAGATGACCCTACCTGGTCATGATAGAAGTCGATAGCCTTCATGGATATACTTTTCGGGGTAATCTTAGAGAAGATCTTCATATCCCGTATAAAGTGAGACTGGTCGTGGAAATTGAGAGCTGCCGCAACATCGGAGAGTCGTTCGTATGTGCCAGCGTTAATGAGTTCCATAGCTTTATTAAAGCGAACTATTCGAATATAGAGCCGAGGATTTATACCGACCCATAGTAAGAATCGTTTCTCAAATTGTCGCTCCGATACATGTACGTGTGATAGCACGTCGCTAACGCTCACATCGTCGATATGTTCTCGAATGAACGTTAGCGCCTCCTCTATGGCAGAATCCTTCTTAATGTCTTCTTGTAATTTGCATCTGAAAAAATCACTAATGATACGAACATACTCATCGGTTGACCGTATGTGGCTCAACTCGGCAACTAATGTCTGCGCTCCGAATCGGTCAGGAGTCAGATAGCCATCTGTGATCGTAGTGGCATCGATCCCAAAAAGCGACCGTAAGGCACTCGGCTCAAATAACACTTGGACATTAGCGAAAGGGCCTTCGCCAAAGTGCATAGTGTTTGGCTTGGTTATTTGGCCGTAGACGAACAGTGTCGGGACATCTTCAAGGGTGTCGCCATCTGTTGCGATACGGTTAACTTGTGCATTATTAGGGTGAGTCTGGAGGAGCATGCCAGGTAGTCCATTTGGGCATACTAGTACGGAAACTTCATTTTTGCCTGGATATTGGTTAACTCTAAAACAGTTGATGTATGGTCGAAGCTCTAGTGGTGGCGATAATATTGTAGATGAGATCTTATTCATTTTTTGGCGTATGTAGGCTTAAATCGACGGTTATTTACAATTGTTACAACGACTACTTTGATATTATCACGTTGATATCTTTAGCCAGTAATAAAGGATGGTCATGAAAAATACTATGCAGAATATGCAATCAACACCAAAAAAACGTAACAAAAAGAAGATACTTTCTTTTGTTGTCGTAGGCGTAGTGGTTCTTATCTTTGCCTTCATTAAAATGGGGGTGATGTTTGCAAGTTCATTGCTTCTCTCGCCGGCTTGGCAAGGGTCTAGCAAAGACTTTTCAGTTTGTAAGACCGAAACCGCTAAATTTTGGGGCAAAGACTGTGGCAATTTGACTCAAACGCACCAGTACACATTCAGTGAGGTGCAGTTCCCAACGGTTAATGGCTACAAGCTGCCAGGTTGGTTGGTTAAAACTGCCGACAACAACATGGGCCCGGCTAAAGGGGCGATTGTGCTCGTGCCGGCTGGCGGTGGCGATCGGCGCGAAATGACTCGTTACATCTCCTACTACCTGAGCCAGCATCTGGACGTGCTTACTATTGATATGAGCTGCCAGGGTGAATCACCATGCAGCCCAGCTAAAGGGCTCACGTATGGTCAGCGCGAATCAGGCGATGTTTTCTCGGCGTACACATACCTTTCGGCGAGCTACGCAAAGGTTTACGCGATGGGGACCTCAGTAGGCGCTGCTTCGATTCTGACGGCACTACCTGAAATGCCCAAAATGGCGGGTGTGATTGCAGAGAATCCTTATAAAAGCTTCCAGGACCTCCTTAAGGAAACCAAGGAATCTAAATCTACACCAAAGTGGTTCCTAAACATGATGCTTAGCACAACCATGTCACGCGGTCGTTTTGACGGCCTGGCTAGCCCTAAGAATGCACTGCCACTTGCCAAAGCCAATGTGCCGATACTGTTCATCCACAGCATGAAAGACACGACAGTACCTTACCACCAGACATCAGACCTAGCTAAATTGTACTCAGGACCAAGTACAGTATGGCTACCCAACTATGGTAGTCATGCTGAAATCTGGAGTGCCAATAAGGCCGACTACGAAGCGCATGTTACTGCGTTTCTAGGTTCAAACTAGGATTGATGTACGTAATAAAGTAAACGAGGATATTACAATGTTAAAAACAACACCGTTTGTACTGTTTGATGGGGAATGCGCTGAAGCGATGACCTTCTACAAAGAATGTCTTGGCGGAGAGCTCACGCTCACGAAACTTGGCGACACGCCTATGAAAGATCAGTTTCCGCCCGAGAAGCACGGCCGCGTAATTTACGCCCAGCTACAGAATGGTGACATTGATATTTCTGCAACCGACTGGATGAGTCCCGATTTATCACCAAAGCCGGGCAATACCATGAGTATCTATGTCGTTGGTGAAGACTATGATGCGTTAAAGCCTGCTTTCGACAAGCTTTCACAAGGTGCAAAGAAAGATGGAGTTACTTTTCAGGACTTACATCAACAACCGTTTGGCACCTACGGTCAGCTGACTGATAAATATGGGGTAGCCTGGATATTCAAGGGCGATAAGTAATTTGAGAGCAAGTTAGGTTATCTAGGCCACCGCTGATGATTATCATCAGCGGTGGTAATTTTTGAGAAGTTTTTTATTATGGCTATTGCTCTGGTCGTGTATTGACAGATAGTACGTCCAGAGGTACAATGTTAAGTACTATGAACGTCACATCTATTTCTAAGTTTCGCAAAGATGCCAAGGCTTATTTCGATCAAGTAATTGACGACAGGGATGTCCTGCTCATTACTCGTAATGATGGTCAAACGGTCGTCGTAATGACCCTAGATCAATATAATTCTCAGATGGAGACTGACTACCTAAACAGCAGCCCAGCTAACCGGAAACACCTTGAAACGTCGATGTCCTCTTTACGAGCAGGGAGGGTTGAAGAGCATAAACTAATCGAAGACTAGGATGGCGCAAAGAAATCTAGTCTTTACACCTGAGTCCTGGCGAGACTATACATACTGGCTCGGGCAAGACAAAAAGACGCTCAAGAAAATAAATAAACTAATAGCTGATGTAGCGCGCAATCCTTTTGAAGGGGTTGGGAAGCCTGAACCCCTCAAAGAAAATTATGCAGGGCTTTGGTCGCGACGGATCGACGAGAAGAACAGACTTATTTATGCTATCAATGATAGCGAGATAAGTATAATTGGCTGTAGATTTCATTATTAGCAAGACGTAGCCCGTATAGTTAATATTTAACGATCTTGGATATGGCATTCTCTATGGCTTAGCCATAATAGAAAAGAGGTATCTTATGTGTTGCAACGGCGAAAGCGACATCTTGCATCAGTTTTTACTGAAGCAATGGCTACGGCTTGAGCTTTGGCAATTATCCAGCCAGCGCTTATACTTAATTGCACATGGATGAGGAACTCAAGTTTGGAGTGTTCAAGAATTTGCTGCCCAAAGGGGTAGTTCGCAAATTTTCCAAAAAGCGAACCGTTTTATTCCAAGGTGAGGTGCCACAAAGCGCCATGCTGTTACAACAAGGTCTAGTAAAAGTATATGGCATAACTACAGGTGGCGATCAGCGAACGGTAACACTCCTTAGTGCGGGCGACCTCTTCCCCGTAGAGTACATATTTAATAAATCACGTGTTAGTTTGTACTACTACGAAGCGCTCACCGATTGTACGGTATTGAGTCTTCCTAAAGCAGTATTTCTGGAGGAACTAGCATCAGATGATGCTATAAAGAGCCAAGTTTTTGAATCCTACATGGCACATTATACGAGCGCAACCATGCACATTTACGCATTGGAACATTCGCATGCTCAGGAAAAAGTGGTGTATATACTGCAGTACTTGGTCGCGCGTTTTGGTGAAAAGCGGTCAAACGGACTTACTAAAATTGCACTGCGTTTAAGCCACCAAGATATTGCGGAAATGGTTGGACTAACGCGTGAAACAACAGCCGTAGAGCTGCATCGACTTAAGGAGAAAAGCCTTATTGACTATCAGCGATTTTCCTATTACGTAAATATTCCACTGCTAATACAAGCTACTGGTAGCGATGAGTTTGAAAACGTTGCTGTTTAGCGGATGCTACTCTGTATTTGCTATTTTTTTGCCGCTGATGCACAATGAAGGTAAAGATAAGTGTTTAGGGAACGGTCCAGCGGGTTTAATGTCGCAGGCGAGCGGCTAGGGTTTAACCAAAGATGTGCGGTAGCTTACAGACTAAAAGAGTAAGTGTCACGTACAATAACAGGGCTAAAGGGGAATAAGTAGCATCATGGCTAGCACAGACGCCAAAAACGTACAGGTTCTGATCATTGAAGATGAGCAGCTGCTGAACGAGGCGTACGCTCGCGTGCTGGCAGCTGCTCACATTTCGCTACTCCGAGCGTATAACGGAAAAGAGGCGCTTGAGATTCTAAAAGCCGAAAAGCCGGATATCATTTTGCTCGATCTACGCATGCCGGTTATGGACGGCATTGAGTTTCTGGAAAGGCTGCAGCCTAAAGAGCAGCTGCCTGGTACAAAGATTATTGTATTTAGTAACTATGATGACCAGCACGAGATTGATCAGGCATTTGCGCTAGGTGCAATGCATTACATGCTTAAGGCTTGGGCGACACCGGATGAACTAGTAAAGCTGATCCGAGAAGTTGCCGGCACATCTCAACTAGTTGGATAATGTTAGAGTAAGGCGAGCGTAGCAACCGTTTTTGACGACTTGCTTACTGCGCTTATGCTGCGAGTTTTCTATACTGTTTAGTAGCACTGACTACTATGGTGCAGAGGAGAAAGGGAAAGCTATGGGTTCAAAAGATCTTGACGTAAAGATTAGTAACTTTATGCACCGCAAAGAGCGGGAGTTTCCCGGGCTTTCCCTTGTGGGTGGTAGATATAATCGTGCCATACGACACGCGAGCCGCCAAGGACATGAAGTGCGTGGAGGTGGTCAACGACCATCTACGAACTGAAGTAAATAGTGCATACTGTAGCCGGCCCCGGATTGGGGTTGGTTTTCTTTTTAAGCATAAATCTGGTATGATAACAGATATAGTTGGAGTAGTAAGATACCATGTCAGGACATTCAAAGTGGTCGACCATCAAGCGCGAAAAAGGGGCCAAAGATGCCGCGCGTGGTGCCGTTTTTACAAAGCTTGGTAATATGATCGCCATTGCCGCGCGTAGTGGCACCGATCCGGAAACGAACTTTGCGCTACGCCTTGCCATAGATAAAGCCAAAGCAGCCAACATGCCTAGTGCTAATATTCAGCGTAGTATCGATCGCATTAAAGATAAGAATGCGGCACAGCTGCAGGAGCTGCTGTATGAGGGCTATGGTCCAGGCGGCGTAGCAATCTTAGTAGAGGTAGCAACTGACAACATCAATCGAACGTACCCGTTAGTAAAGCTAGCTTTTAGCAAACATGGTGGCAATATTGCCGAAAAGGGTGCGGTAGCATTCCAATTTGACCATAAGGGCATGATACGAGTAAAAGCAACTGGGGATGATTTGCTGCTGACTGCCATCGACGCTGGTGCCGAGGATGTACAAGAAGAAGGTGATGAAAGCGTGGTATATACTGCCGCGACCGATCTTGCTAAGGTACGCGACATCCTCAAAGAATCAGGCCTAGAAATTACCGAAGCAGAGCTTACGTATGTACCAAACACCACCATCGAAGTTACTGATGCGGCAACAGCTGGTAAGATTATGCGTTTGATGGATGCGTTAGATGAAGTTGATGACGTACAAAATACGCATGTTAACTTTGACATTGATGAATCACTGCTTCCTTAGCTTAGTATACTGTTGCTATGCATGAATGTGCGTGTTCTGTTTTGCCAAGTGGCGAAAGGCTCAACTAGTGAGGATTTTAGGTATAGACCCAGGGACTGGAATATTAGGCTTTGGCATTATTGAAGCCGAGCGTGGAAAATTTCAGTTGGTAGACGGCGGCGTTATCCGTACTCCTGTGCACGAAGACGATGCGGTGCGCCTCCTAACTATTTACGAAGAATTGACCGATATAATCACCACCGCAGAGCCAAAAGTGATGAGCGTGGAAAAACTCTTTTTTGCCCGCAACGTAACAACCGCTATGACAGTTGCGCAGGCACGTGGTGTAGTGCTGCTCTGCGGTATGCAAGCTGGCATGACAATTTATGAATATACGCCAATGCAGATCAAGCAGGCTATAACTGGCTACGGTAAGGCGGATAAAAAGCAGATGCAGGAAATGGTACGAACCATTTTAGGGTTGTCAGAAATTCCTAAACCCGATGATGCTGCTGACGCAATCGCGGCCGCTCTAACGTGCGCCCAGTCTAGTCATTAGCTTTACTTTTATCCGGGCCGTAGTCGGACTATAGTGTTGGCATGGCTTTGATACGACCCCGCAAAACGCTTGAAGATTTTGTAAACCTCACTCAATCACAGGTTAGAGCAGCAGCCGACGTTAGAAGAGATGGACTTGCCTTGTATCCTATACACCCTGAACGTCGAGCGTGGCTCGGTAGTCTTATGAGAGAAGTTGTCTTCGGGCTTGCATGTAAAGAGCTTCAGGTGGCGTTTCAGGAACTTCCTGAGCCGACAATCATTGCCCCGTACGAATACTTTGCGCACGAAGGCAGCCGACAGGTTGGTGCTACCCTATACGGTGAACGGGTAAACGCTGGGCCTTCTCTAACAACCGTTGTATCTCTTGCGGGCGGGGCTATAAAAGGGCTGGACCTAGAACTGTCTGTCCCTAGCGAGCAGTATGTTGGTCTTATAGATTGTCGGCCTGCTGATAGGCTGCCGGTACACCTTACTACCGATACCATGATAGACACGGCGACTTTACCCGTAAAAGACTACCGCGCCTACACAGTGGGAGTGTCTTTGGTACAGGTGTGTGTTGAAGAACTTACCACACTGATAGATCAGCCGGCCTAATTGCCGGTAATTCAGTCGAGACGTAGTTGTCCTACGGGGGAATGCATGCCACAATAGTGCCAATGATTGTGACGTTGAGTGGAGTTATAAGTGAAAAACTAGCCGACATGGTTGTGCTGGATGTGCGTGGTGTGGGTTACGGGCTGCAAGTAACGGCTGAAGACCATGGTCGTTTGCCTACTGGTGAGGTCGCTAAGCTGTATGTATATGAACATATACGTGAGCAAGCCTACGATTTATTTGGCTTTGTACAGCTGGATACTAAGAAACTGTTTGAGCAGTTGTTGGGTGTTAAAAATGTCGGGCCAAAAGTGGCGCTGGCGGTGCTGGATATTGGTACCGCACCGGCCGTTCGCGGTGCAATTGCGGCCGGTGATGTCAAATTATTACAAAGCGCTAAAGGTGTGGGCAAGCGCGCAGCGGAGCAGATTGTTGTGGAGCTGCGCGATAAGGTGGGCTTAAGTGCTAGCGACGCTGCTGAGGGTATTGTGTCTCGGCCCGGTGTTAATACGCAGGACGAGGCCGTGGAGGCACTAATTTCGCTTGGCTATACGCCGCAAGATGCGGCGGCCGCACTTAAGGATATTGACTCTATGCTCCCAAGTGAAGAACGTATAAAGCTGGCCCTGAAGCGATGAAAAATCAACCAATTGCGCCTCGACTGTCTGTGCAACTACAGGACTGGGATGAGGAAGTTACCGATTTGCTAGAGATTGACGACGCACAGCTACACTCCGTAGACCTTGCTGGTGTTATTCGGTTGCAAGTGGATGGCTGCAGGCTTGAAAGTGTAGTGCTAACGGGAGCAATGCTTGATAAGTTTGAACTTACTGATTCGCAGTGCGTAAAGTTAGAGGCCGCAGCACTCCGTACTAATAAAGCAAACTTGCTGCGAGTGACATTTACCGATTGTCGCTTAACAGGCGCAGAGTTTGCCGATGCGCATATTGAAGATTGTACGTTTAAAAACGTAAAGTTCGACGAAGCTGGCTTCCGATTTGCATCGTTTAAGCGGGTACGATTTGAAAACTGTATTCTGCACCGAGCCGACTTTAGCAATGCTAAATTCGAGCAGGTGACATTTATGGGGCGTGGCTTAACTGAGACCATTTTTATGTCAGCAACATGCAAGAATGTAGATGTAACTACTGAAGATCTGACGGACGTAAAGGGAGTACTGGGTCTAAAGGGTGCAACAATTTCTGAAGCTCAGCTACTGCAACTTGCGCCGCTACTTGCCGCAGAGCTCGGATTTCAGATCGAGGGGTAGTAAGCCAAATCTTACAACAAAAAGTTGCACAGTGCTTAAGCTTATTGCGGTATAATCATGCGTACATGATTGAACGGATTGTTGGAGCGGCGCCGCAGGCGGACGACCAGGTTGAGCAAGAGATTGAAAATCGTTTGCGACCTCAAGATTTTGCTAATTACATTGGCCAAGATCGCCTCAAGCAAAATCTGCAACTGGCAATTCGGGCTGCAAAGAAACGAGGTGAAGCGCTCGATCATGTGCTGCTGTATGGCCCACCCGGGCTTGGTAAAACAACTATGGCAAGTGTTATTGCCAATGAAATGGGTGCACAGATCCGTATTACTTCAGGTCCGGCAATTGAGCGGGCAGGGGATCTTGCTAGCTTGCTGACCAATCTTCAGGATGGCGACATTTTGTTTATTGACGAAATCCACCGCTTACATCGCACCGTCGAAGAGGTGCTGTATAGCGCCATGGAAGACTACAAGCTAGATATTATGCTTGGCAAGGGCCCTTCGGCCCGTAGTCTTCGGTTAGATTTACCGCAGTTTACGCTAATTGGCGCAACAACTCGTACCGGTGCTTTGGCTGCACCACTGCGGGATCGGTTTGGGCATATTCATCGGCTAGAATTTTATACACCAGAGCAAGTTGCACAGATTATTACTCGTGCTGCTGGTATCCTGAATATCACCATAGACGCTACAGCAGCAATGAAACTGGCTGAACGTAGTCGTTTAACGCCGCGTATTGCTAATCGTTTACTCAAACGTGTGCGCGATTACGCTGATGTTAACGGTGACGGCATCATCGATGTTGCTACTAGTACGCAAGCATTGGAACTACTTGAAGTGGATGAGTTGGGGCTCGATCCAGCAGATCGTATGCTACTGGCGGCTATTATTGATAGTTATGACGGTGGCCCAGTAGGCGTAGAGACATTGGCGGCGTTGACAGCAGAAGAACGTAGTACAATCGAAGACTTTATTGAGCCCTACCTCATGCAAATTGGCCTTTTGGAGCGCACACCCCGTGGTCGTCGGGTAACCCATAAGACGTACCAGCACCTTGGCAAAAAGGTGCCTGTATCTAAGACTGACGTACCAGGTAGCTAGCTCTTTAGTCTAGCGACTGGCTGGTTTACCGGGTTAGCCTTGGTTAGTGGCTTGAGGAGTAACGAGTATTAGGTTGTTATACATAAAAAGCGATATACTAAGTAGCATATGCAAGTTACGCCTAGGTCCGACACGATCCTGCATCAAAAACTGCCGATAGACGCTGATGAGAAAATTCTAGCTATATATAAGCATCACTGGTTCGCTTACGCTGCCAACTGGCTGGTGAGCTTGACAATAGCAATTGCTCTGCTGGTGCTGGCCATAGTGCTTACAACAATCGGTGGCGCTGATGGCACACTCGTACAGTATCGCTACCAAATCATAGCTGTCGCCAGTGTTTTCTCTATATTGGTACTCGCCGGTACTTGTGTACCAATATATCTACGTTCGCAGGAGCAAGTAGTGCTAACCGAAGAAGCAATTGTACAGATACTGCGCCCTTCTTTGTTTGCAAACAAGATTGACCAGCTGAGCTTGCGGCACATTAGTGACGTATCAGTTACGCAGGATTTCCTGGGTACCATGTTTGGCTTTGGGCACATCACCATTGAAACGCCCGGTGAGCAGAACAACTATCATTTTTCTACGCTCACGAACCCTCATGAAGTTGCTCGAGAAATTATTGCCGCACATGAAAACTTTGATGCGGCAGTGCACTCGGGTCGTATGCCAACTACAATCGAAAAAGTTGCCCAGCCACAGCCTCCAGTTATAGACTCTGAGCAGTATCAACAGTTTTTGCAGTATCAGCAGATGGTCGCACGGCAACAGCAAGAGCAACAACAAGCTGGCAACCAACCATTCCCGCCAACGCAGCCAAACGTTCCAAATGAGACTACACAGCCGCCACAAGATCCCGTTCAGCGCTAGTAGATTTTCCGGCCTTGGGCAGCAACTTGCGGCCTAATTTTACACTTTATTCATGAAATGGGTTTTGACGTGCGTTATCAAATAGTGATTGCACACGTACGCTGTTGTCTTGGAGATTCTGAATCTTTTGAATAGTCGCTGCATCTATATGTGGCTGGGCTACTGTTTGCGCTGTTTCTTCACTGGCACTAGCAGAAGTATTGTTAGAGACATTAATACGCCAGATAATAAAGCCGTACAGACTTGCAACTAGTAAAAAGAATAGAAATGCGCGGTACGCATTTGCTTTGCGTGTCAAACCTGCTAGTTGGGCTGGGATGTCGTTAATGTTTAAGTGAATGTCGTTGTTTTTCATGGCTTTATAAACTCATTTATCACTAAGGTAAACGCTACTTTATTTGGGCTTTTGGAGTCTGGAGTGACAGTAATGCTGCTTACTTGCGCAGTGCGGCGATTTTGCTCAAGTCGGTCTAGGAAAGCTATGAATTGATTGTAGGTCACCTCATCTGCAGCCGCCACCGTAACGGTGAGTTGCAATTGGTATACTCCAGGCATGCCTTTTACCGGTGTAAGCTGTGTGAGGTTCGGGTTGGTTCGGGTAGTCGGCGTTGCGGCACCGAGCGAGGAAGTGGGGAAGGTGATAGAGGATAATTTGGGTATACCACTTTGGGCTGCCAAGTTAACAATTTCACGAACAGCCTCAGCCTGATCTTTATCTTGTGGGACGATGGTTTCGGCAATGGTGTTGAGGTCGCTGTATTTGGCAACATCCTGCTTGTTTCTGACTAGTGAAGTCTGGAGCGCGTCAAGTGCGGCACTGTCACCACGCAGTTTGGATAACTTTGTGGCTTGGTTACTCATAAGCTTATTAGCCTCGTAGGCAACGCCAAAAAAACCACCAAAGAGTAGTACAAGCGAAATACTCAGTACTATGTAGAGTTGCTTGGTTTTCATGAGCTGCCACCTTTGGCGTCATTGATAAACAGAAAGGGGTTGTCCTGTGCAAAAAGTGCGCGCAGTGTCACTGTACACGGGTAACTTGCGTTTGCGCTACCGTCACTTCCGCCACAAGATATGCTAATGATGTCGGCTTTGCTAAAGATTTGGTTATTGGGGTCGGCTAAGTTTACCTGTAACTGCGTGGCTGCATTGTAATCGGTGGTCTGAGCAGTTATATCTATACCGCCCTGGGTTTGCGTAATGGCTAGATTTGTGAGAATGGCGCTATTTGGTGTAACGCTGGCAAGCTGCTTGAGCAATTTAGAAAACAGAATTTCCTGGGAAAGCACTTGAACTACCAACTTGAGATTATTGGATATAGTGCCAACTTGTTTCTGGACGCTTGCTAGATGTTGGATGGCAAGCTGCTTGTTAGTGTCATCAATTTGCCGTGAGGTGCTACTAATGGAGTGGTTAAGGTACAAATAGCCACCGCCGGCAAGCAGGATACCACCGATAAGTGTGATGAGGCACGCCGTACACCAACGAAGCAATGTACGGTTGCGCCTGGCAAAGCGGTAAGCAGCTTTGGTTTCCGGTGGCAGCAGGTTAATCATGCAAATACCTCTTCGGGGCGTGTAGAAGCTAGTCCGGCAGCAGTAACGTACGACATGCGTTCTGTTACATTAAAGGGTTGTAGGTGCCCAAAATCCAAGTAAGTAGTAGGGTCGAACGCTCGAACCGCTAGGCGTAAGTTGCTGGTTAGGTAGTCAACAAGTCCAGGCATATTTGCGCCGCCGCCCGCGATCACAACCTGCGAGATTTTGCGCTTATCATGCGCGTGCTCTTCGTAATACCGTACGGTGCGCTTAATTTCCTTAATAAGTAGACTTAATGTTGGCGTCAGCGCTTTTTCTATCTGAGGCTGTTTTTTGCTGAGGCCAAGGCCGTACTTAGCCTTGATTAGCATGGCCTCTTTTTCGGTGACTTTGAGCTCTTCCGCAATTGCGGTGGTAAGCAGGTCACTGCCACAGGCTACGGTGCCACTGATAGCTGATCCGTGATCATAAACGGTAATATCAGCGCTGTTGCTGCCAAAGTCAATAAGTAGCGACGGTATATCGCTCTGTGCATCTCGTGCAAACAGGTGTGCACCGGCACCACTGGAGGTCTGTATCGCTACTGCCTCTAGGCCGAGTAGCCTTGGTAGCACTAAGTATGAATCAATAATGCGTTTCGGCATTGCGACGATAAAAACGTTGGTCTGGTTATTGTCAGTGCCAGCCCGGACATAGTCTAAATATAGATCATCAAGGGCAGCTGGAACGTATTGCTCGGCCTCGTTCTGTACTGCTTCGGCCAGTTCTTTATCACTGAGTTTTGGTGTTTCCATGGAGTGCGTAAAGGCTTGAGCTATTGGTACTGAAAGAACTACGCGATTGGTGGTAATGTCACCTATCAAATGATGTTTAAAAAGAGCTAACACTGCTTCGGCTACAACCTCGGGCGTGACAATAACACCGTCTTTAATAGCGCCCGGGTCAAACGTAGTTTCTCCATAGCCAACCATCTTTAATCGGCGTCTGTCTGCGGTAAGTTGCATAACCCGAACTTTGCCATGACCAATATCAAGCCCAAATAATGGTTTGTCTTCAAATAACAGCGGTAACTTATTTGTCATCTTGCCCACATTTTTAGCATAAGCTTTGTTTCAAGTATAGCATTCAGGGGCGCTCAAGGGGAATTGGAAATTTGCTGGTAGCTCGATATAGTCCAGGTTTTAGAGCCAGATGACAGAGTTGTGCCAAAGACTACGGTGCCGGCTCCAGAAAGGTCGACAGTTTGGCCGGCCGCGGCACCTACATTGCCACTGCCAGAGAGCGAAACCTTACTCCAGTACGCATCAAATATCATGCCTGGCAAATTGACCGCACCGCCAACAGTTATGTTTTGCTGGATCTGAGAATTGTACAAGTTTGTACCTGTCGGCGTTGATGCTGGATTGCCAGTAGAATTTTTGAAACTAACGTAATCTATTCCGGCACCGCTGGCATTGGCGATCATACTGGCCGAGCCGCCAACATTGATGGTGCCGTCTACTACAATAATGGGTCGGGTAGCGCCAACGCCATCGGCTACTTTAATTTTAGCTGAGCCGCCGATGGAAAGGTTTCCAGGGATGTATACATTGCCCGATATGATAAAGGTACAGCTGCTACCCCAGTTTATGGTGGAGCCCGTGAGATCGATGTTGGCCGGGAAGGTGACAGTTTTATTGCCGCTGCAAGAGTAGGAGCCACTAGTGCCCGAGGCGGTGGTAGTTATCCCGCCGATAACACCAGCGCGGTTGTACACCGGCTGTGAAACAGTTGGTGCGGTGCAGCCAACTTCTAAGCCTTGGCCGCTGCTGCCGCCCTGGATGTTATTATTCGGTCCTTTGCTGGTTTGCCCTGTGGCACATACTGAACCCCAAACCTTAGTGCTGTTGGCGAGTGATATCGGCTGACTCCCGTCGGTACATAAGGTGGGGTACGTTGATCCTGGGCTTGAGCCCTTGGGACAGGCGATGTTGGCGACGTCTATATTCACGGGGTTTGCCTGGGTACCAATGCTAGAGGCACCGGTCATAGTTATCGTGCCATTAACATATACGCTGGAGTTAGTGATGGATGCGCTACCGCCCAGAATAAGCCCCCCGGGGCCTGTCGATACAGAATATCCTCCCGAAGATGTCCCTACCACGGTGACTTTAACGGTGCGTTTGCTGACCGGCTTCGTAGTTTGGCCGTAATGATAGATTGTACCAACCGCAGTGATAATCTTGGCATTTGTGTCATCGGGACTTGCGGCAACTGTAGCAGTGAACGTGCCATAACCTTGAGTTGTGTTGTTGAACAATGTTTGTGCTGTAGTGTATCCCGCGAAGCTGTCATTTTGGTTTAATTGCTCAACTGACTGTTCCACGCCTGCCTCTGCTGCCTGCAGCGAGTTATCAACATATACATCATCACTGGCAAGACGGTATTGGCCAGCAACGGCACTAATGAGCATGAAACCGATCATCATGAGGATCGTCGACATAATCAGTGCGCTCACTAGTATCATGCCTTTTTCACGTAAGGGGCGGTTTATCTTGGTAAAACCATGTTTTTTAACCATTGCGGAATACCATCCTCGTCGAATATTGTGTAGTTATATTGTGATTGTAACGATTTTGCAGAAGCGTGACATTAAGCTGTACGGAATGTGCGGTTGTAGGGGTGGCTGTTGAGCCATCACTTCCATAATATTGCACAGAAAATGAGCTGACATTGTCAAGTACGTCGGCATCGGCCGGGCAAGTTGAGCTGGTAGCACCAGGTGGGCAGGTGGTAATCGCACTGTTGCCAGTGTTGGGTGCTGCTAGCATGCGGCGATACAAACTAGTGCCATTCAGATAATAAATAATGTTATTTTTCGCACTAATATAATCGTGCGCATCGTCAAAGATAATGTTGTGGTGGCTATCCTGAGCGGCAACTGCTAAAACAAGCGTACTGCTAGTAGATTGCCAACTGAGTTCATCGGTAGGTGCTGCTGGTGCATGCGCATCTTGCCATCTATTATTGTCATCTGCTGAGGTAGCGATTCGTACGTCATTTGCGATGCGGTTTAGGCCCGTCTCGGCATTAGTGAGCAGATCATACTTAATGGTTTGCTCACTGCTTTGCTCAAGTTTGTCTACTGAAAAGCTGATAATTAACCCCGAAATTGCTGTAGTTAGCACTAGTGCTATCAATAGTTCAACAAGTGTTATGCCCGATTGATTTAAACGACGGAATGGTATCATTGGGTGATCCCGATTATACCAATAAGAGAGGTCAGTTTTACGCTGCGTGTGCTGCCGTGGTCATTATAAGAAATAGTTACATCAACACGCTTTAAGCCTGTCTGTGGCTCGCTGACAACAACAGTGCCGGTGCGTGGGCCAGGCAGGGTAGTAGGGAGTGTGCTTGAAAAATTAATGGTTTGGCCACTAGTTAGGCCGTTGTAGCTAGTATTGCGTAAACTCTCTATCTCTGTCTGTGCGGCATGCGAAGCGCTTTGTAGCCATGCAGTTTGTTCCTGTAAACGCTGAATGCTTAGATATACTTCGGTTATGCCCGCAACTACAAAGCCAAGGAATACGATGGTTATCATCACCTCGACAATGGTAAAGCCCGTTTGTTTTTGCATAAGTTGTTATAGCGTAAGCGCTTATCCTTTATAGCAGATTATAAAGAAATACATGAGAGTTGTCTAAGGTATCTATCGCTTATAAAAAATGGAGCCCTTAAAGTAAGGGCTCCATAATGTTGAACTTATACCTTCTTAGGTATTGCTGCTCTTGCTGTACAGGGTGCTGCTACCCTCAAGCTGTGCAGTAAGTGTAAAGCCAGTACAATCACCGTTGCTAGCATCATCACAACCAGTTGGCGTAGCTACGTAACCATAGGCTTCTTGTGATGAAGAAGAAGCGGTGCCAACGATTGTTGCACCCTTAGGACTTACTAAAGCTGCAGGGTCAAGACCCTTCATGTTAGCCGTAACCCAGCTAGCGGTTGTTAAGTTGGTAAGCGTTGGGTACTTACCGTTCTCGGCGTAGTAGGCCTCGAGGTGGCTATCGAGCGCGTTAACGTCAGTTTGGCGTTGACTGTCACGAGCTTTTTGCTGTATGCCGGTGAAGGTCACAATAACCAACGTCGCCAAAATTGCGATGACGACGATAACGATCAAAAGTTCGACAATCGTGAAGCCTTTTGACCTATTCTTCAGTGAAACCATAAGGGCCCACCCTCCTATTTGATAATTTGTTATGTTGATTTGCTCCAGAATACCGCTAAAAGGCGGCAATCATAGTAGCCTAGCGCTCATTATAAACGTAAGCTGTTCAACGTCAAGACAACCTGAAACTTATTTGAGATAAGGACGCCGCCCTTAAGTAATCTTCGACGCTGGAGTTAGTGGAATAAAAAACCAATTTATGGTATGGTATTGCCACGATGGAGTTCGAGATACGGCAATTAGAGCGTTATACCCGTGAAGCGGCTACAGCCAATGCAATTTGCAGGGCGGCACTACTTACGCCAAGGGCTCATTTAGGCTGGTATGATGATAGCCAAGTGCATGGTGCATTCGTAGGAGATAGTATGGTGGGCGTATCCGAGATTTATGAAGACGCCCAAGACAGAAGACGCCTCTATATTGCGAGGCTGGCTGTTGATCCTGGGTCTCAAGGGCAACACGTTGGTACTAGACTTGTTGATCATGCGGCTAGTCTTGCTATCCGACAAGGGTATGATATGCTTTCAACCTTTCCTGCAACAGAAAGAAGTGAAGATTTCTTTGTTTCTCGAGGTTTTAAGTGGCCACCACCGCCCCTCAAGGACATCGGGACCCATATGTATCGTGATCTCACGATAGGCGATAGCGAGCAGTAAGTTAGGCTAGTGTTAATTACCAATGTGGGTGCTAAGGTTGGCGATTGGACCCATGACGCTGGCGGCAATTAGCCCTACGCCGGCGCCCATAAAGATAATCATAACAGGCTCAATAACAGAGGTAAGGCCGTCAATAGCCACTGATACTTCTTCCTCGTAAAAATCAGCCACCTTTACTAACACCACATCAGTTTTACCTGTTTCTTCACCAACGGCTAGCATCTGTGAAACGATACGAGGAAAATGAGGGCTATTCGCTAAGACTTCGGATAGCTGTTTCCCTTCTTTGACCTGTTGGGCGGCATTAGCTAGCTCCTGCTCAATAACCTTGTTGCCGATAGCGCCACCAGTAACGGCTAGGGCGTCAAGTACGCCCACGCCAGCGGCCATCAGCGACGAAAAGGTGCGTGAAAACCGCGCGATAGCCACTTTGGTAATAAGTGTTTTTACCACTGGGATTTTGAGCATTAATGTATGAAACTGGAACTTCCCCTTTGGCGTCTTGATGTAGCGCATTACAAAATAAACAATCACGGCAAAAAGAGGCAACATAATTAACGCATACTTTTGGCAGATATGGCTGATAGTTAGCAAAGCGCGAGTATAGATGGGCAGCTGTGCGCCAGGGCCGCCAAGCTGCGAAAAGATGCTGGCAATTTTAGGCATAATAACCAGCATGATCCCAAAAAAGGCGATGATCGTGACGCTTAAAATGACAATGGGGTATGTCATGGCACTTTTTACCTTTTTCTTCATACTGGCATTCTGTTCGACCTGTAGCGCCAGGCGTTTCAGAATTTCATCTAGAATTCCGCCTTCTTCCCCCGCGCGCACCATGTTTACGAATACCTCGTCAAATACGCCCGGGAATTTTGCAAATGCATCAGCTAGTTGAGAACCGCTCTCTACTTCTTTAGTGATGCTGCTTAGTACTTTGCGGAAATACGGTGAGCTTGGACTTTCCTGTAGTGTGGATAAACCGCGGGCAAGTGGTACGCCAGCTGAGATCATAGTAGAAAACTGGCGGACAAATATCACCAGGTCAGAGCTTTTTACCTTCTTGCCAAACTTCAGACCACCACCGGGACGCTTTTTTGTAGAACTTTCCCTGACAACTAGTGGATGTAAGCCCTGATGTGAAAGCGCGGCTATAGCTGCAGTATGGTCGGTAGCTTCAATGGTGCCGTTTATGCTTGAGCCGTCTGATTTGGATGCTTTGTAAGTAAACTGCATAGGTACTAGTCTTAGCTTTCCGCGGTGACACGCAAGATTTCTTCAATTGTAGTGAGCCCGCGAAGCGCTTTTACGAGGCCGTCTGTCTGCATGGTAATCATACCCTCTTCTACGGCTTGTTTTTCGATGTTCTCGCTTGGAGCAGTGCTAACGATAAGTTGCTGGACAGAGTTGCTATTGGTGAGCACCTCGTAAATGCCCATACGTCCGCGATATCCACTGTGGCCACAGTTCTCGCAACCGTCATCATGTGCCTTCCAAAGTTTTATGATGGTTTTTTCGGTAGTTGAAGGTTCGGCAGATGATGACTTGTTAACTTTGCTGGCATTCTTGGTGCCAATGTTACCTTCTATCGCCTGTGCTTCTAACTTGTGCAGGTGGCTCATTGCCTCGGCGTTTTGCAGCCTGAATGATTTAGCGAGGCGTGTCAGCGTGGCGCTATCTGGAATGAACTCTTCGCGGCAGTCTGGGCAAAGCTTACGCACTAAACGTTGACCGATCACAATACGGACGGTGCTGGCAATGAGGAAGGGCTCGATATTCATATCGAGTAGTCGTGGTAAGCAAGTAGCGGCGTTGTTAGTGTGTAAGGTGCTGAAAACAAGGTGCCCAGTTAACGCGGCCTGTACGGCTAGGTCGGCCGTTTCACCATCGCGAATCTCTCCTACCATAATAATGTTTGGGTCTTGGCGCAGAAGTGCACGAAGACCGCTGGTGAATGTCATGCCCGCAGTCGGGTTTACCTGTGTCTGGTTGGCGCCAACTACGCGATATTCCACCGGGTCTTCCACTGTACTAATGTTGACGCCCGGGCTATTGAGCATACTGAGTACGCTAAACAAGCTAGTAGATTTGCCTGATCCAGTAGGTCCAGTAACAAGAACCATACCGTGCGGCTGTACAATGGCGTGCTGCACCGCTGTTAGTGAGTTGCCCCAGTATCCAAGCTCTTCAAGCGTGGCAGCCTTACTGGATTCGTCCAGGATACGCATTACCACCTTTTCACCATCTACAATCGGCAGCGTAGACACGCGGAGTGCATAAATGTGACCGTTGACCGATATCTTGAACCGGCCATCCTGTGGTGCACGGTGCTCATCAATTTTAAGGTTAGCGAGAATCTTTATGCGCGAAATCAATGAGTTAAGTACCTTGCGTGGTAATTTGTTAGCTTCGCGCAGAATGCCGTCAACCCGGTAACGCACCAATACAAAATTCTCGCGTGGCTCAATGTGGACATCGCTGGCGCCGGCTTTGACGCCGTAATCAATAATCAGGTTTACGGTTTGAGCGATTGGCGAATCTTCGGCTACATCTTCTTCGTCAACAACTTCGTCTTCTAGCTCTTTGTCTTCGATGGCCATCACTCTGGCGAGTTCGGTGCCAACATTGTTATCGCTGTACTGGTCGAGGGCGGCCTGAATATTGCTTTCGGTAGCTATGTGGACCCGTACTGGCTGGCCAAGCTGCTTTTGCAAGAAGCTAATTGCTGGCACGTCGTCCGGGTCTTCCATGGCGACATAGACTACGCCATCTTGGTCGACATCAAACGCCACGGTGTCGTACTGCTTGGCGATACGTTCCGGGATAAGTTTTAAGATGTCTTTGTGTAGCTCCTTGGGGTCAAGCTCTACAAAAGGGACATCGATTTCATCGGCGTATAGCTTGGTTAGCTCCTTTTCACTCAAGGTATTTGTGTTGACCACAATATCCTGCAAAGCTTTTTTTTCGTTGTTTTCTTGTTCGCGGAGTGCCTTCAGCTTGTCTTCATTAAGCTTGCCGGTTGCAATCAGCAACTTCTCCACCAAATCGTCTGATATGCGCATGATTACTGCGTATTATATACAAAAACCACTAGCAACATAATCCTCTATTATTGTTGTAATTTTGGGAGGTCTGTCCTCCCAAAGGGTATAAAGATGACATAGTATATAGATATGCCGCGAAAGAATGTTATAAAACAAGATCTGGCCGATAGCTTTCAACATGTATATGCACGAGGTCATAGTCGCCATAAGATTTTTAATGACGAACAGGATTACATTACATTTTTAACGTTGCTACAGCGATATCTGTCGGCCGAGGAGGCGCGTGATCCATATGGTGTACCATATCCAAACTTTTACAACAAGCTTGAGCTGCTGGCATTTGTGTTAATGCCAAATCATTTTCACTTGCTTATTTATCAGCGTCAGCCAGAAGCTATGGCGCGTTTTATGCAAAGTTTATTAACTAGCTATAGCCGCTATTTCAACAAAAAATATAAGCGAAGTGGTTCATTGTTTGAATCACGCTACAAAGCTTCCATGATAAGTGATGACTCATATCTGGAACATATTTCGCGCTACATTCACCTAAATCCGCGACAATGGCGTGATTACGAATACTCCAGTCTGCCGTATTATTTGCAACGCGATGAGGTGTCGTGGATTCGTCCAAAGCGCATTTTAGAATTGTTTGAGAGCTCGGAAGAGTATTTGGAATTTACTTCAGATTATGTTGAACAAAAGAAGATAATGGATATTCTAAAACAAGAGTTAGCCAACGAAATTTAGGTAAAAATCATTTTGGGAGGTCTGTCCTCCCAAAACAAGAAATGGTTTGTCTTTGTGGGATTGGGCGCGTATACCAGTAGGTACAACATTATTTGATGCAGGTAGCTTTCTGGGCTGCCGTAGACGAAAGGACGAAGGAAATGGCAAAGACGACAACAACCAAAGATCCAGTAGTGAGCGTAAGCGATGGAGATGGTAAGAGTAAGGCGTTAGGTTTGGCGCTTGAGACAATCGAAAAACAATTTGGCAAGGGTTCAATTATGAAGCTGGGTGAGGCTCATGCCGTAAACGTTGAAACAACACCCACAGGCAGTTTGAGTTTGGACCTGGCGCTCGGTGGCGGTATTCCTAGAGGCCGCATTATAGAGATCTACGGCCCGGAAAGCTCGGGTAAAACGACCTTAACTCTCCACGCTATCGCCGAAGTGCAAAAGGCTGGAGGCACAGCTGCTTTTATTGATGCCGAACATGCGCTTGACCCGGCATATGCTAAGCGCATTGGTGTAGATATTGAGAATTTGTTGCTCAGCCAACCAGATAACGGTGAGCAGGCATTGGAGATTACCGAAACATTAGTACGTAGTAGTGCGGTTGACTTAATTGTAGTTGACTCTGTAGCTGCTCTTGTGCCTCGCGCTGAGATTGAAGGCGACATGGGAGACCCACAAATGGGCCTGCAAGCACGGCTCATGAGCCAGGCGCTACGTAAATTGACCGGTGTGATTAGCCGCAGTAAGACAACGGTCATTTTCATTAACCAGATCCGCATGAAGATCGGTGTGATGTTTGGTAACCCCGAAACTACAACTGGTGGTAATGCGCTCAAGTTCTACGCTAGTGTTCGTATGGATATTCGCCGTATTTCCCAAATCAAGGCCGGCGATGCCATTATTGGCAACCGTGCTCGAGTAAAGGTAGTAAAGAACAAGATCGCGCCGCCATTCCGCGAAGCCGAATTTGACATTATGTACAACCAGGGTATTAGCACTGCCGGTGATATCTTGGACTTAGCCGTCAAAGATAACATCATTGAGAAGTCTGGGGCTTGGTTTGCTTATGGTGGTGAAAAGATCGGCCAGGGGCGTGAGGCTGCTAAGACCTATCTGCAAGAGAATCCTGGAATCCAAGAAGAAGTAGCCGTTAAAGTCCGAGAGGCTGCTGCAAAGGAGTAACTATGCCAGAGAGTCACGACCCACAAAATGCATCACTTGCCGGTTATCAGGCGTATATCCAACAAGTGATGCAAGATCGCGGCTTTGACAAAGAAACGGTCAGTCAAAAGTTTATGTTGCTATTAGAGGAGTCGGGTGAGTTTGCGAAGGCTGCTCGCAAGCGGGCAAACCTAGCCCAAGCGACTGATGCGGCAATTGAAGATTGCAGCGATGCTGCGGCTGACGTGTTGGCGGTACTCCTGGATATTTGTAACCAGCTAGGCATTGACTTAGAGCAGGCTTTTGCACGGCGCGAGCACAAAAACCAAACTAGAACATGGGAATAAGCTGCAGCTATGACATATGTAATTCCTGAAACTGCTATTCGCAGACAGGCTGAAGCGGATGGCATAACACACCTGTCGACTGGTATTGCGGTCGCCTATGATGGCAAAATCCTGGTCGTACGACGCACTCCCGACGATTTTTTGGGGGGTAGCTACGAACTACCTGGTGGTGGCGTAGATCCCGGGGAAACATTGACAGAGTCTGTGGCGCGTGAGCTGCTGGAGGAGACTAACTTACGACTTACACGTGTAGTTGCCATGTTCCCAGGGTTTGAGTATTCCACTCCTAGCAAGCCAAAAGTTCGACAGCTTAACTTCTTGGTGGAAACTGAAGGTCATGAGGTGCAATTATCTGCCGAGCATGATGATTTTGTGTTTGTTGATGAAAAAGGCCTGAAGCTGCTCGAGATGACGGGCCCTATGAAGGATTGTTTTAAGAATGCACTGAGTGCCGCAGATAGTTTTAGGGCGAATGCGTGAAGATTACTGCCATCAAACAGCAGGAGCGGCTAAAAAACCGCTATTCGCTATACGTTGATGAAAAATACGCGTTTAGTTTAAGCGCCGATGCACTGCTTGAAGAACGGATCATACCAGGCCTCGAACTAAGCGAACAGCAATTGAACACCTATAAAAAGCTATCTGCGGATGACAAGGCATACGGCTTAGCTCTGGCATATATTGCCCGTCGCATACGCAGTGAAGGGGAACTGACAGATTATTTCCAGCGTAAAGGTTATGACGAGGCCTTGGCACATCAGCTTATGGAACGTTTGCGTCGGACTGGTCTGGTTAATGATAATGAGTTTGCTGAAGCATGGGTGCGGAACAGGCGGTTGCTTAGGTATAGTAGTACGCGCCGATTGACTCAAGAGCTGCGACAAAAACATGTTGCCGATGAAGTTATCGAACAAGCACTACGCAGCGATGAAACTGATGAACACGCAATGCTCAAAGAGCTCGTTGCTCGTAAACGCAAGCTGTCCAAATACCAAGACAATCTAAAACTGATGCAGTATCTGGCTCGCCAAGGTTTTGGCTATGACGCTATTAAGCATGCGCTGGTGCACGAAGAGCTGGAAGACTAGTCGGAGCTTAGGCGGCCATGCTAGCCGCAGCAGGCCTTCCCTTTAGGAGTTCATTAATGATAATTTTCTTATCAGTAATTTCATTGATTTGATTGCGGTCAATGCCCAAATTACCTCCTGCAAAGTTTTTGAACATACTCTGCGAAACGTAAATTTTTTGGATGTACAGTGTCTCCAGTTCAGTTGCGTAATCGCTGATTTTTCCGATACGTTCCTTAGAGACAGTTATCACGGGTTTGCCAATGAGCTTAAATTGTATGCTCATGACATCTTTTAAGCGTACTAATTCTTCTGGTGGCGTCAACGCATCATGATCGTTTACTACAAAACCTTGAGGGAGAATGTCACGAATGTCCTGATAGAGCAGAACAACGTCACCCTTATTAAAGCGGTCACTACAGTAAAAGCCCTCGATCTTTAAATTATTCGGATTGATGATGGGCTCAAGTGTGGTGCCAACTTGTTGGCCAGTGCGGAGGCTCATTATAGGTCTGCCAAGCAGGCTGCTACTAAGTTGCAACATGCTTATAGTATACAACTTCGTGCATATGCTGGGCCTTGTTATAAAGTAAGATATAAAAATTCATTCGTTAGCGCTTGCCGCTGTCGCTATACTCGCGGTAGGATATGGAATATATGAATACCGGCGCGACCTGGCAAACCGAATCCACCAGTTCCACGAGAACCGAGCAGCTCGCCGAAATCCTCGGACGCAATTTGCGTGGCGGTGAGACTATTGAGTTGGTAAGTGATTTGGGCGGGGGCAAGACGACATTCACGCGGGGGCTTGTACGAGGTGCGGGTAGCGCGGACAGGGTGGGCAGCCCAACGTTTACATTGAGTCGTGAGTATCAAGGACCCAAATTTACTATTGCACACTTCGATTTTTACCGCTTAGGCGAAGCGGGGATCATGGGCGATGAACTTGATGAGCTCATTGGCGACCCAGGATATGTAGTGGTTGTGGAGTGGGGCGATATAGTACACGATGTACTGCCTAAAGATCGGTTAACTATACAAATAGAGCAAACTGGCGATGAAACGCGGCAGATCATCATGATGTATCCGGAGCAATTAGCGTATCTTATGGAAGGAGTCGCATCATGATTATTCTAACGATTCGTACCGATAAACCAGAGGCGGAGATAGGGCTGTATGACAACGACAAACAGCTGGCCTATGAAATGTGGCAGGCGCACCGTGAGCTAGCCGAAACTTTGCATCAAAAAATCGAAACGCTTTTAAAATCGCAGCAGAAAAGCTGGCCCGATATCCAAGGAATTGTTTGCTTCCAAGGCCCTGGCAGCTTTACGGGACTTCGAATTGGCCTAACTGTTGGTAACGCCCTGAGCAATAGTTATCATATACCAATTGTTGCCGAGCAGGACCCACGGTGGCTTGAAACGGGAATTCAAAGACTACAAAATGGCGAAACGGATGAGCTAGCCTTGCCCTTTTACGGTGCCGATGCACATATTACCCCGCCCAAGAAATAATTGTTTGTTTGACGACATTAGACGCAAAAGCGTATATTTAAAACAGGAATTGTTGTTTTGGGACAAATCCACCTATAAGATTTTTTATTTGATATCCAGATAGCGTACCCATAGGGCTAGAGAAGTGATAGCGATGCCCACTAGTCGCGATCTGTTAGAACAGAAAGGAAACATATGGCAATACTTGCAGTGCTGCTCGCTGTAGTTGGTTTAGGCGTGGGTTATGGCGGGAGTACGTATACGCAGAAGCGGAAAAATGCTGCCGCCGAAGACAAAGCAGCCAAGGAGTTATCGAAAGCAAAAAAGGAAGCAGATAAGCTGTTGCAAACCGCACGTGATGACGCTGCCCGTATAGCCGAGGATACTCGCAAAGATGAGAAGGCCCGCCGCGGTGAGCTAAAAGACCTCGAAAATCGTTTAGTACAACGTGAGTCAGTCTTGGACCGCAAGCTGGATGAGCTGGATAAGCGCACCGAATCCCTGCGTAAAGGTGAAGACGAAGTAGAGCAGCTCAAAAATGAGATCCGTGATATTCGCACTAAGCAACAAGAAAAGCTCGAAAAGGTTGCGAAACTTAGCAAAACCGAAGCTGCTGAGAAGCTAATGCAAATGACCGAACGCGATATCAAGAATGATCTAACTGGTGTTGTCGCAAAGCTGCAAAATGAAGCGAAGGATACTGCCGAAGAGCAAGCTGGCCTGATTATTGCTACGGCTATGGAGCGCATGGCCAGCGAAGTTACTGCCGAGCGGACTGTTACCAGTGTGAAGCTGGAAGACGAGGAAATGAAGGGTCGTATTATCGGCAAAGAAGGTCGTAATATCCAGGCATTGCAGCGAGCCACTGGCGTAGACATCATGGTGGATGATACGCCGGGATACATTGTACTCAGCAGCTTTGATCCAGTACGCCGCGAGGTTGCACGCATTGCACTTGAACTCTTGCTGAAGGATGGCCGTGTACATCCTGGCCGTATTGAAGAGGTAGTTGAAAAGGCTCAGAAGCAAGTCGAAAAAGATGTAATTCGTGCCGGTGAAGATGCTGCCCGCGAGGTTGGCGTACTGGGTATACCAAAAGAAATATTACATCTGTTGGGTGAGCTTAAATACCGCACTAGCTATGGCCAAAACGTGTTGAAGCATTCAACCGAGATGGCTCATATAGCCGGCATGATTGCCGAAGAAATCGGTGCTAATGTAAAAACTGCCAAATATGCAGCCCTGGTCCACGATCTGGGCAAAGCGTTAACTCACAAAATGGAAGGTAAGCATCATCATATTAGTGGCGAGATGCTACGTAAATATGGTGCGCCTGAAGCTGTGGCGCTGGCCGCCGAGCAGCACCACGATGACGTTGAAGCTACTAGTACTGAAGCGCTGATCGTTCGCGTCTGTGACGCCATTAGCGCATCACGTCCGGGTGCTCGTAATATTAGTGCCGAAAACTTTGTAGAGCGTATGAAAGACCTCGAAAACATTGCCAACAGCTTCAAGGGTATAGAGAAATCGTATGCCATTAGCGCCGGTCGTGAAGTACGAGTGTTTGTGCGTCCGCAGCAGGTTGATGACTTGACTGCAATCCGCTTAGCACGTGATATCGCTAACAAAATTGAATCAAGCATGAACTATCCTGGAACTATCAAAGTAAATGTAATTCGCGAAACGCGCGCCGTAGAGTTTGCCAAATAAAATAATGGATTTGCCGCAGGAAATCGAGGCCAAATTTTTACAGGTTAATCACGATGACATACGTGCAAGCCTCAAAAAAGCTGGCGCAACATTAGTGCATCCAATGCGTCTAATGCGCCGCAACTTGTTTGATCATCCTGACGATCGGTACAAAAAGGCCTTCCAGCACGAAAAACTGCGTTTGCGTGATGAGGGCGATAAACTCACGATCAATTACAAAAAGAAATCATCAGACTCGCCCTATGTACACGAGCTCGAGACCACAGTTGGCTCATATGATGATATGAAGCAGATTCTATTCGCAATTGGATTCAAAACGTATAGCTACCAAGAATCCAAGCGTGAAACGTGGCATTTGGACGATGTAGAAGTGGTGCTGGATGAGTGGCCGTGGCTTGATACGTATATCGAAATCGAAGGTCCCAGTGAGCCGGCCATCCAGGCGGCGGCCAAGAAACTCGGCTTTGACTGGAGTGGTGCCTACTTCGGGAGTGTCGACACCGCGTATCGGGCGCAATATCCTAAAATGACTAAAGAAGATAGTATCGCTAATGTGGCGGAAGTCCGTTTCGGCGATCCTTTACCAGAATACTTTAAGCATCTACAGTAATACTTATGAATATTCTCTACATTGGTGACGTAATGGGCGAAATGGGACTAGTCGCTGTTGAAAAAGTTTTGCCGCAGTTACGAGTCGAGCGAGCTATAGATTTTGTAGCTGCCCAAGCCGAAAACTTAAGTGAAGGCAAAGGGATCTTGCCTGAAGACTTTAATCGCTTGCAGGCAGCCGGTGTAGATTTTTGTACTGGTGGTAATTGGACGCTTGCCCGTAATGAAATTTACTCAGCGCTTAACGACCCAGACAAGCCAATCATTCGTCCTGCTAATTACCCAGAAGGTACGCCAGGTTTATCTTATAAATATGCCGAAACTAGCAAAGGGCCAGTGTTGGTGGTGAGTCTAATGGGGCAGATAGTTGGCCGTGATGCCGACAAAGAAGTTGATAACCCATTGCAGATTATCGACAAGATCTTGGCGAGTGAAGCGCCAGATAGGCGTGTCGCAACTATTGTGAACTTCCACGGTGATTTCAGTAGCGAGAAGTTCATCATTGGCTATTACCTGGACGGCCGGGCAAGCGTGGTGGTGGGTGACCATTGGCATGTACCAACTGCCGACGCCGATATACTACCAAAAGGCACTGCTCATATGACTGATGTTGGCATGTGTGGTTCACTTGATTCGTCGCTCGGTGTGCAATTTTCATCTGTTATCCCCCGCTGGCGTGATGACTATCAGACACGCAATGAACTCGAAACTACTGGCCGAACACAGTTTAACGCACTGCTTGTGGGTATAGACGAAACAACTGGCCACGCTCGTTCCGCCAAACATATTCGTAAGGTCTGGTAATCTACACCCTTTTACCGTATAATCACCACTGTTAATTCCTTGGGCGATTGTAGTCCTTGGGAAGAGCAGCCGGCCAAAATGTATTCCATTTTAGCTGGCTTAGGTGAGAAACCTGCTTGCAGGTGTCTCATGTATTTTTCGGGGAGTGGCGCAGTTTGGTAGCGCGCGCGGTTTGGGACCGTGAGGTCGCAGGTTCAAATCCTGTCTCCCCGACCATGAAAAAACACTGATATCAATTCAGTGTTTTTTCTTTTATATTTATGTGTTTACATTAACGACTATCTGAATAAGCTAATGATGACAGCACTAGTTTCTTTGGGCTAGTTGTTTGGAGACTCATAAATAGGGTTGACTAGACCAATACCAGCTTGACTCTGTGCAAATCTCTGGAATTCCTTCGCGCTGTCCGGGTTTGTGGGGTAAACTACCAATTTCGTATCGACTGCGCATGTACGGTAATCTAGCGGGGCTACCTCTGACCACTGGCCCAATAGAAATTCTACGAGTCTCCTCATACCTTGTTGACTTCCAAGCTCAAGGCCTGGTAACAGGCATTGAGCCTGACTGTCTACTCTTACATCAGGGCTAAGTACAGAATCCGGTATATCATACTCAGCCTCAAAATAGTGAGCAGTTTCCATTACTCCTGCTGTCATAAAAACTCCTAACAGTTTTGGTGTTTACACTGAGTATTTTTGGCAAAAGTGATCTGCCTTTGTCGCCAGTATGGTACACCTGCAACAGAAGTAAAGTCAAGAAAATAGTGACTTTCGTCACAATAGAGCAAGACCCAGTGAATAACGATCTAACGACCGTTCTTAGCACCCTTACCCTTTAGTACTGATAGCTGGGTGTGTTGTATGGGTGACGTGTCTCGCAGTTGCTGTCTCCAGCCAACATCGGCGTGCTCTATAAACCAATCCACCAGCTCTGCTATACTTTATTCAAAGGTTGTTGGTCCTGCTCGACCAATAGATATTTCGTTAAATCCACCAGCAAATTGTAATGGTGGATTTAGTCTTATAAAGACACACAGCTAGTATTTGTGATGGTGGCACAGCAAAATTTGTCGACGGAAATGATGCTCAGTTTGGCAATAATTAAAACGGTAGTATGATATGCAAGTGAATAATACTAACGACCAAACTTTAGACAGTTATAACAAGACTGTTACTAAGTATATCGATACGTCCCCGCAAGTTGTTGATGGTGACTTGAAAGCTTGGATAGATAAAAACCTTGATATGCTTGGTAATGAGCCTAAAATCTTAGAAATTGGTAGTGGCTCGGGCAAGGATGCCGACTATTTTGCTTCCAGGGGCTTCGATATGGAGCTGACCGATGCAAGCCAGGGGTTTGTCGATCATTTGGTTAAGGCTGGTAAAAAAGCACGACTACTTAATGTGCTGACTGACGATTTGGGCACGGAATATGACATGGTTTTTGCAGATGCGGTCTTCTTGCACTTTAACCGTGATCAGCTTGGGTTAGTTCTAAATAAGGTCCATTCCTCCTTAAAATCGGGCGGTAGACTGGTGTTTAGTCTAAAAGCCGGTAGCGGAGAAGAAGTAACCGAACGCAAATTAGACGTGCCTCGCTATTTCTGTTTCTGGGAGGCGGATGAGATTGAAGTAGTACTTAAAAATGCAGGATTCAGCAAGATTGATATAATGCCAGTCAGTGATTACCGAGGCGATGCTCGACCCGCCTGGCTGCTTATTGGAGCCGTAAAAGCTGCATAAGATTTTACTTAAGTGGGTCTGCCTGATGTTGTCTCTAGTTGCATTTTTAACCACTAGTGTCAAAGGTTGTATGTGTTTTGAGTATTTGGGATGATAGAACGTATGAATATACCGCAAACCTCAAAACTAAAAATGAGAAAAATCATTAGTGTGCTCACAGCCTTGTCCGGCGCGCTGGGGCTTTCGCTAACTAGTACCATGAGCGCTTGGGCGCAGAATATCGACTACAGTCAAATTATTACAAGTGAAGCGTCGTGGATTACTAGTACGCAGATTCCAGCTGGTCATGGTGACGCAAGCGGTGCTATTCCAATACATCCAGACCCTTCAGGAGGTAGCTGGAAGGTTTCACCCTATGATGCGAACATTGCAGCGATGGGCCTACTAGATAACGGCACTACTGACGCGGCCCAGGTAAAAAGCTGGATGAACTGGTACATCGCCCATCTTAACTGGCCCGACTACAATGGCAAAGTGGCAACTATTTACGACTATTCTATTAATGCTACTACTTACGCTGTTACGCCGATTCTGCAGAGTGGACACCCTAGCTATGATTCTACCGACTCCTACGCCGCTACTTTCTTATCGCTCTGCCACAAATATGCAGCGGTAACAGGCGATGTCACCTTCCTTCGCACTAACGAGTATCAGGTCAACCAAATTATTGGCGCTATGCTATCCACTAAACAATCAGATAATCTTACTTGGGCGCGACCAGACTATCCAGCAAAGTATCTGATGGACAACACCGAGGTCTACACTGGCCTAAATGATGCTGCCTGGCTGTACCAAAATGTGTTTACTGATGATCTAAACGGTTTTAGCTATTACAGCGCTGTTGCTAGTGATGTCAAAACTGCTATCCAGACGTACTTGTGGAATTCTACGCTTGGTATGTATGTCATCGCTAAGAACTCTGATGGCACCACTGATACGCCAAGCTGGAGTAGCTGGCCTAGCGCTACAACTCAGCTATGGGCGCTCAAAGCTGGTATAGTTAGCAATCCTAGCGCAATGTGGAATGCATTTAATAGCACCTGGGACAACGCAGTAACGAGCACGAATTGGACCACAACGGTTAATAATCCTGACACTATGCCCTGGGGTGGAGCCGGTTATGCCGCAGCTGTCATGGGCGACAAAAGCAAAATAGATGCCTTTTTGGCGGGCGCAAACACTAACTACATCAACCTCCAAAACAATAGTCATCACTGGCCCTGGAGCGTGCGTGAAGCTGGCTTTACGATGTCGGCGGCAGCCGTAGGCAAGAACTTATAGCAGCGACCAAACAGGTTTGTTTTTTGATGTACGAACAACTACACTAGAAGCATAAGCAAAAAGGTAGGTGCCGCGTGCCTCCATTGATTGTGACGTATCAAAATCAGGTTAGCCTATGACACAGCGTCTGCCAACTCCGGGTGGTGATGATGGCGATTGGGGTAATATACTAAACGGCTTTTTGTCAGTTGCCCATAATAGCGACGGTACGCTTACTAGTGGGGCAGTTTCTGGCGCTGGCGCAGTGATGAGTAGCAGTCTGGGGCAGGCAAACGGACCGGCCAGTTTAAACGGTAGCGGCAGAGTGCCCAGTGGCCAACTTGGTAGCGGTTCGGCCGGATCTTCAAACTTCTTGCGTGGTGACAGTACATGGGCAATACCAACCCCTGTCTTTGGAACAACTTCTGGAACTTCAATGGAAGGCAATCAGACGGCTGGCAACGATCTATCCGGGACATTACCAAATCCAACGGTTGCCAAGATACATGGTGTTGCGGTAAATGGTACGCCAACCACTAATCAAGTGCTTATGGCCACAAGTAGCACTGCGGCTACATGGCAAACGCTTAGCGAAGCACTTTCCCCGCTCAGTTTTGGCGCTAAGGGTGACGTACAGGTTTCTACTACTGGCACGTATGGTGGTGGAGCCAATGGAACGCTCAGTGATAGTAATTGGGGCGGCTCACTACCAGCGCCAACGGTTGGCCAATGGGTTTCAGCGCCAGCTGCAAATCCTGCACATGCGTTAGTAGGACACATTACTGCTGTCAATGGTACGGCGCCCAATATCCAGGCAACGATTAGTGGTGGTGCTGTCGCAACATCGGCAGCTTCCGGAAATTTAAACTATAGCTACGGCACTGATGACACGACGGCTCTACAGTCTTGGCTAGACGCTGGTGGAGCACTCGTGGGGCTAGGGTTTACCTACTTTTGCTCCGCAACCTTGTTCGCATCAAAGCACGCAACAATTGATCTGGGTGGTGGCACCCTTCGCTTTATTGGATCACAAACTACTACTAGCATACCGAATGTGCTTAGTATTGATGCTAACATGACTATTCGCAGTGGTGCTAATGGGCAAGGAATAGATCAAAATATTGGTGCTTGGGCGGCCGCAACTAGCGGCGGCTATGCCGTTATAACTACTAGCTCGTGTACATTTTTGGAGCTAAACGGCGCGGCGGCGGTAAATGCCTGGGGTGGCTTGTCCACTTCCTCTGGAACAGTGACCCGGCTTATCGGTGCGGCGTTTGACCGAGGCAGCGCGTGGAGTAGCCTCGGCTCCTCAAGCAATAATGGCATCGTAACTAATGATCAATTAACTATCATTGCCTCTTCAAGCAAGAATTTTTCGGGTAGCTTGCTTGTTGCTCAGTTTGCTACTAAGCCAACCGCAATCTATGGTCTTGACTGTTCAAACACGACTTGTGGTGCATCTATTGCGGTCGATATTAGTAATCCTGAAACTACACTGGTTGGCTTGGATCTATCAAATACCACCAGTACTTACAATGCTGGTGTAGTAGCGGGACTACGAGTGCAGGGAGTACATACGCGGGTTATTGCGCCCAATCTCTATCACTTTACGTCTATGGGTCAATCAGTGCAGGCGGGGATTTTTGTATCCAACGCAACGGGCGTAAAAATAATTGATGCCGACTGCACTGGTATTGGCTTTGGCGTCTCCAACTATCACCAAGCGGTTAATTTCGTTAATTCCACTGATATTGAACTCGCGGGTGGCACGTTTACCACGAATAATACCGATGGTTGCGTGCTTGCAATTGCCTGCACTGACGGTCGTTTGGCGCCAAGTTATGTTAATGCCGCTGCAGGGTATGAATGTATTGTTCTGGGCGCTTGTACCCGGATTACCATTGCGCCCGGAGACGTAGTAATGGGGAGTGGTATGCTAACTGGAGTAAACATTAAAGGTGGCTCCACTGATTGTGAAGTAACTGGTGGACATGTTACGATGGTGGCTTCATGTACAGGTGGGGTAGCACTACAGGACGGTGGTACTACGCGGACCACTGTCAAGAATGTCACGATAGACAATCCAACAGCCGGCTCATTGCCTGGTTTGTATAATGATGGTAGCCCTGCTAATACTGTGTGGAGTGGAAATGCCTTTACGTCATCTGGTGGCGGGGCAGTAACGATTTCCGATAGCGCCGCCAGTAGCATATTTTTGAATCAGCAAATTGGTGTTGGCGGTGCAGTACTTTCTAGCGCACAGGCTAAGTCGGTCTCAGCTAACGAAGCCAGTGGCTCAACTTCGGCAACCTTAGGGACTGCCTCTCCTGCAACTATCACGACACCGTATAAGTGGGAGCGATTTACTGCCGCCGATGGCACCCAGTGTTATTTCCCTGTTTGGAAGTAATGTCTTCGCTGCACAAGTTCTAGATGGGCTGAGTGTGATAGTATGAATGGCATGCATGAGTTAGTTATTATTTTCGCGAAGTATGTAATTGTAACGCCGGTGCTTGTACTGGCATTTGTATTTTTTAGATTAAGCCAGCGGCGCAAACTTGAGCTAGTAGCATTTCTAGTGCTTAGTGTACTAGTAACGGCGCTGCTCGCTAAGCTCGGTGCCGCTTTGCACCAAGATCCACGGCCTTTTGTGCGTGATGGTGTCATACCGTATTTTGCGCACGGGCGTGACAATGGCTTTCCTTCGGACCATACCACTTACAGCGCTCTAATTGCATTTGTGGTCGTGCGCTACAGTCGATGGCTAGGAGTCTCATTGGCGGTCGTTTCGTTGACGATCGGCATGGCCCGAGTAATTGCTGGCGTGCACCACGGACAAGATATTATTGGCGGTTTTGCCATAGCGGCCGTAGGCGTTAGCGCAAGCTTTTTGTTGATACTCAATGCTGAATCCTTCTATGCTAGGCGCAAACGCACTAAGTCTGTCGAGTAGGCAGCCTTTATGACAGAGTATAAAGCTGGTAAAATAACCCTTGTCCTATGAAGGGTAGCGGGGTGTAGCGCAGTTTGGTAGCGCGCAGCGTTCGGGACGCTGAGGTCGCCGGTTCAAATCCAGTCACCCCGACCATTTTTGATTTATACGCCAATTTCTTATACAATATACTAGACAGTCACAACTACGTTCAGCCAAGAAGTGGAGAGTGAAAGTGTCACGCACTGTAACCGACGATGAGGTTCGTAGGGCAGTGGATGGCCGTAATGCCTGGTTCCGCGTCCTCCCAGACGTGATCCTGGAGGACGGTTATATGATATATGTCGTCCAGGTCCCATGCGTGGTGCATGCCTCGCGGCTATTCTGGTGGACCCAGGTGACGAGGTTCGGCCGCAGGCTGCTCGACTCGCCGCACCAGAACTACCTCATATCGGACCACGTGAGCTACGCGCTCCACTCGGATGATCGGGCCGCCATTCTGGTGTACGTGCCGGCAGCCATGACGCGTGCTTCAGCCGACGAAGCAGAGCAGCCGTACTACGGCCTGCAGGTCAGGATCTGCTACAAGCTCCAGGAGGCGATCATGAACCACGCGACACTCGGTCGCCGCCTGTGGGCCCGCATCCACGGTGTCGCCATCTAGCCACCAGCCCCTCAAGTCGCAAGCAGTGCGTCGCCCCCGGTTTTTGATGATGGTTCATCCATCAACATTCTACCGGGGGCTTCGTACTATATGACATATACCTATAAAATATACTATTAAAAAATAACAAAATGTGGTATTATAACTCTCAGAGTGCATAAGCGCTCCTCCCTACCACAGATTGAGGTGACTCAAAACATGTCCCGGAAGCTAGGGCCCATCCTGGCGTGCGGCCTGGTCGTCGTCATTGCGCTGGCCGGCGCGCTTGGTGGGTTGCGCGTGCAGCCCAACCAGGTCGCGACGGCGATGGACTCGCGTTCCGCGCAGTCCTCGGTGCTCCCGATCAACCCCAGCAAGGACCTCGCCTGCGAGCTGGTTCCGCTGGCAACCGCCCGCCAGGTCGTCGACGGCAACCTGAAGCAGGCCACGCCTGATGTCCCCGACGGGGACTACGCGTACCAGTGCCTGTACGTCGACACCACGGCGACGCAGAGCGTCACGAGCGTCCAGGTCGACGTGTACCGAGAGGCCATCAGCACACTGCGCAGCGGCATGCGGTCCACATCGGACTCCTACATCCAGAAGAGGCCGTCGCCCTACTACGACAAGGCGCTGGTCGAGGAGCTGACGATCCAGGGGTTCGCCGCGGCCTACCACATCCACAGCCCGAAGTACGGACACGACCTGCTCTTCCTGAACAACGGGACGTACACGATCCGCATCAGGGTCACGAAGCCCGGAATGAGTGGGTACTCGTTCGATCAGCAGCTCGCGTCGCGTATGCCGACGGACATCGCGCAGCGTCTGCGGTAGGGGGCCGCCGTGGCAACAAACTGCCACGGCGGTACAGCGGGGCGCAGTCCAGAGTTGTGCTTATGCACACCATCTGAACCAGCGCCCCGCAGTACTACCCCCAATCACTCTTTATATCACTCAATCCAAGTACGCTAACCCTCAAATTATCATCAGTATCGGCTTTCTGTAGCAATCAAGGCGTACAATAAGTAGGAAATGTATATCCTCCTAAGTGTTCTTGCAGTGTTTTTAATACTTTCTGCAAGTGAAATTGGTTGGCGCAAGCGCTGGTTTTCTAACGACTCTGAAATTGGCCGCAAGTTTGTACATATAACGGTTGGGTCGTTTGTGGCATTTTGGCCATTTTTCTTAAGCTGGAACGAAATACGCCTGCTAAGCGTAGCATTTCTTATTGTTGTTGCGGTGTCTGCTCGGTTCAAGTTATTTCGCGCTATACATAGCGTGCAGCGACCAACATTTGGTGAGATTTGCTTTGCGATGGTAGTGGGAGCGTTAACATTTATTACCCGCAGCAAAGGAATTTACGCTGCTGCTTTGCTACAAATGAGTGTTGCAGATGGGTTGGCAGCGGTAATTGGTACACGGCTTGGTCGCAAGAATACTTATCAGGTTTTTGGACACGCCAAAAGCGTAGTGGGTACCCTTACGTTTTTCGTTACTGCTACGCTGATACTTAGTGGCTATAGCTTGTTGAGTGTAAAGGGGCTGGCTGTCTCTGGGGTTGTTTTAGGAGCCCTGGGAGGGGCTATTGTTGAGAATGTTGCAGTCCTAGGACTCGATAACTTAATTGTGCCGCTCTTTATTGGCCTGCTGCTGACTAGCGCGTAATGCGGTGGTTGTAAGCCTCGCGTATTTTTGTGCCAGTATTGCTATGAGCGTGATGCCATAAAACCACCACACAAATCGAAACCAGCCACTCTGCAGCTGCGCTCCTAGACGAAGGCTGTGATATAAAATAGCAACCATGGCCATATCACCGGCGACAGGGATGTATTTCCACCACCTTGCAGCACTAAACCAGCGACGTAGTTCAAATGCTAGAAATGCCAGCAAACTAGCGGTTCCAAGGAGTGTAACCCAGCCAAGTCCAGGCGCTACAAAATGCTCATAGCTACTGGGTGGTAAGCCGCGGCCATCTCGAAAAAGTTGGTATACAAGCAAACCAGGGTGCAAAACAATCGCAGCCAGTACAATGTAACCGGTGTAGCGAAAATAGACATCAAGTTTAATAGCTTGCATCCACGATATGCGTTTTAGAGCGCTAAGTGCGTATTGTGACCACATAATACTGAACGCTAGCAGACCAAGCACCGGGAAGAATGCATACATGTTTAAGGCTCGAAAGTTCCAAGCAAGACTTTGTCCCCAGGCGTAAACCGCAAGTATACTTACTACCAATGCGAGGCTCCAGGGGATGGCGTTTTGCCACTGTTTACTCATACTGTTTTATACTATAGCGTATGAACCGCCGCACATCTGTTCTTCTGGGTCTTTTTATAGTTATTGTTATTGGCCTGGCGCTAACGGTTGGCCTTATGGGTGGCCAATCTGCCGGGAGCGTCTGCAAGGGAAATAGTTCTCCAGTAGCACACAAGGTAGTTATTAAAGATGGTAAGGTATCAGACGGTCATGTTAAGGGTAAACTCTGTGATACGCTCACGATTATTAATGATGATTCCGTGACGCGTGAGGTAGCATTCGGTCCACATGAACACCATGTGCCGTATGATGGTATAGCCGAGCGGTTGCTTAGTAAAAATCAGTCACTGACCATTACGCTTAACCAAGCAGGTAGTTTTCATTGGCACGACCATATCCATGATGAAGTAGAAGGATATTTTGCTGTTTCAAAGTAGCGGTTTTCTAAAGAAAACTCACAGCAGGTTATAGCCGGCCCTGTTGCAGTAGCGCAAGTTTGACGGCAGGGACCAAGAGTGACTTTGCTGCTTGACCATTTTTAACTTGAGCAATAATCTCTTGCGGTTCTAGCCACTCTCCACCTACAAAATCATCACGGTTATATTCATCTGGTTCGCTATCGGTATCATATGTATAAATTGCCGAGAAGTAGGGGAGTTGTAGTTCAACGCGTGGGCCTAGTATGCCTACAAGTGTTAGATCGGTTGGTCTTATGTGTAGGTTTAGTTCCTCTGTAAATCCGCGTACGGCCGCATCAAGGTATGTCTCATTAACATGAATATGTTCAGCCATTGCGAAATCCAAGCCATTGGGAGCGATCTTCTTGGTCGCAACCCTTCGAGGTGTCCAGTATTGTCCTAAGCTATTCCTCATGAGCGCGCATGAAGTACGAAGATAGCATTTCTTGTTGATATCCATTAAGGAGTCTAATTGCAAACGATTGATCACGCCAATCTTAATATCATTTTTATCTACGAGATCCATAAGTTCATCAGTGTCCATGATTTCATCATATCAAATAAAAAAGACTTCTTAAGAAGTCTTTTCATAATTCTTATGGGGCGAAAGATGGGACTTGAACCCACGGCCTCCGGAGCCACAATCCAGCGCTCTAACCAACTGAGCTACTTCCGCCATGATACTTATGAGACATCTGCAAGCAGATTTCTCATTGCGCCGACAAATGGAATATATTTGTCGGGTTGCTTTTCTTGTGCCATATAAGACACAAAGTGCAGAAAACAGAGGTAATTATACGCGAAGTAGGGATTTTTTACAACCTAGCTTCAGGCTTACGGAACGTAACAGCAATCTCTTCTTCAGGCTTAGGTCGATACGCTTCTTTCTCAGCGTACAAACGAAAAGCCTTTCTGTCAGCTTCGGTGATTGGTTTTTGCGTGAGGCTGCGCGGCCACAGAGTGTAAGTGTGTACCACATTTATCTCAATAGCGTACATGAGCACCTGAGCCTGTAAATAGATCCAGAATAATATCGCTAGCACCAGCGCGAATTGACCATACAGGCCGCGCAAATTATGCAGTTGATGGGTAATGAGGTATCCGCCCATCGTCTGCAATAGTAATAGGCCAAAGCTGGCAGTAATAGCACCTAAACGGATGTCTCTACGGGGATGTCGTCGTGACGTGCCAATGAGGAACGTGTACATAAAAATGACATATAGTAGCGTCACGTTAATGAGAATGGGTATGATACGAAGAACTGGCGAACTGCCCACGGCTGCGAGCGTATAACTAGCTAGACTAGTAGTTATAAGCAGTCCAAGACCGGAGCCAACTAACAGGCTGATGCTTTTTAAAAGACTTTTTGGAAAGCCGCTACGCTTTACCTTTGGAATCGCCCAGGCATGATCAAGCGCGCCTCGCACTGCATCAGCGATGCCTCGAGTACCATATAGCGCAATTAAGAGGCCGACTAGTAACGCGGCACCCGTTTTACTGCTGTGAACGTTTGATTGCAACTGTTCGCCGACAATAGGGAAGTAGCTATTAATGTCGGCCACTAGTCGGGCTCGCAAGTCACTGTTATGCTGTGCGACCAGGTCAATAACAGAAGTCGCAACTAATAGAAGCGGGAATAGCGAGAGGAATCCATAATAGGTAATGAGTGCTACCTGATGGCCAGCATCATCATCGCCATATTTTTTAATCACAGCATATGGAAAACTAAGCATGTGATGTTTCTGCTGAAGCTTGTCAAGCCTTGCAAGCAAGCGCTCTAAGAGGTTACCCTTTTCGCTAGTATGCTTTGTCATAAAATGTATTATACCCTTTACTTTTGACGGGACTGCTTACGATTTCCTGTACCCAAAAGTACAAAATTTGATAGGTACTGTCATATTTTTACTACTTCCAATATAGTAAAACGTAAACATAAGGAGTAATTTCATGGCTACAGATGAGGTAAAGCAAGAAATAGTTGCCTGTGTTGGTAGTAGTACTGCAGCGGCACGTGGCGTATTCAACTGGATTAAAGAGCTTGAAAAGCGACCGCAGAATAAGCGGTTTGTATTTGTAAATCGGGGAGTCGGCGGTGATGTTGCCTACAGCACGCTACATAGGTTGCCCAAAACCATTGCCGCACATCCAGACCGCATCATTCTTATCATTGGTGCCAATGATATTCTCAACCAAGTATTTCCAAATGTTCAAAAAATGTTGGGTGGTTGGAAGAAGTTACCTGAAAAATCCTCGCCCAAATGGTTCCGCGAAAATCTAGAAAGTATTGTGCGCGAGCTTAAAGCCAAAACGTCAGCGCGTATTGCCCTTACATCACTCGCACTCATCGGTGAAGACCCGCAATCGTCGGACCCAAAGCAGGCTATGCTTAATCAACTTTTCAAAGAGTTTGCTGGCATTATCAAAAATGTTGCAGCGCAGGAGGATATTGAGTACATCTCATTCTACGAAAAATTCCAAGCGCAGATCGAAGCGGAACCGGGCAAGGCTTTTACCGAATTTCGCTTTAGGTCCTTCTTCCGTGATTACTACTGGCGAGAGTTCATTTTGCGTCACAGTTTTGATGAGATAGCCCAAATGAATGGCTGGAAATATCATGTTGATGGCGTGCACCTTAATACGCGTGGGGGTATGCTATTAGCGAACGCTGTGCAGGAGTTCCTAGATACGTAGTGGAAGCGCCTATGCTGCAACCACTCTACCAACATATTCGACGTTCAAACGTAGATTGTCTGGCTGACCATCAGCCACAATAAAAGTTGTGCTGCAAGTGTCAATAGCTGCAACGTCTAGCATGCCTTGGTTGAGAATTTGTGGATCAACAGCGGCAGTCTCATGAGACATACCAAGCTCAATTGCTGCTACCAGGCCTTTAATAGCGGTGTGGTGGCCAACTACAAACACTGTTTCTGGTGGCTCTGGCTCTCCGCGGAGTGAAGCAATAAACGCAAGCTCACGAGCAATAACTTCATTCAAGGTCTCTGCTGGAATACCTTCAGCATTGACCCCGGGGTGCCTAAGATTTGCGCCCTCTATGGCGTATCGTTGTATCATTCGAGAAGTGTGTACATCTGCACGCTTACGCCCTTCACTCCCTCCGAGGCATTGCTCGTGGAGTCGTGGATCCTGTACAAGCTCAATTTGTCCTGGTAACGTTAATTCTCCAAGAACGGTTTCCGCAGTATGAATTGCACGTGTCGACGGCGATGAAAATGCTCGCTCAGGTCTGTATCCTCTTGCTTCAAGGCCTTGCCCACTTTGGCGTGCTTTTGCGAAGCCTGCCTCATCAAGGTCTGCATATGCTGCACGGCCAGCTACGCGGTCGTGATGTGGGGGTTTAAGATGAGTACCCGGACCATGCCGCATAAATAGAATTTCTGTGGACACGGTCTATAGTATACAGGCTAATCTGAGTAGGCGGCGGCAAGTGTGCCTATGAAGATAACGATAATTACGATGCGTATAATTTTAAAGCGCTGCAATGCCGTTAGAGGCAAAACTGTACTGGTATGTTTTTGTGTTTGTACAGGTCTGGCTTGTGGTGCACTGTGGTGAATGAAGTAAGAACTAGCGCATGTATGGATATGAGCTAGGAAGGCAACGGTGCTTGGTCTTCTTCAGCGGCTCGCAATAAATCTTCTTGGCGATACATTTCACCTACGACCGCTTCGATAACTTCAGGGTCATCCGATAGTGGCATTTGTCCTTCGCCAGTAAGTATGGTCACGCGAGGGCCGGCGGGTCGATTATAGCCTGTAGTGGCCAAGGGCAATCGTTCCCAGCGACTCATATAAGTTTCCCAGCCGGAACCGTCAGGCTTTGCTCCGGGTACGGTTACTTCATATGTGCGCCACCTGCCAAGCTCACCACCTTGATAGTCAAAGTCGTGACCAGTTGGGAGGAGTCGCATTGGTACCTCGCCGCGCAAAATTTTACCTAATGTAGGTGATTCGTCTGCTTTTCGAGCTAAGCGCTCACTTAATTCTGGTCGTGCAGCACCAGGAAGATATTCTCGCATGCGCTATATAATAGCATAAGTATAATATAATGTCAATACTTGGTGCCCCGGGTTGGACTCGAACCAACGACCTTAGGCTTAGAAGTCCTCTGCTCTATCCAACTGAGCTACCAGGGCATGCACCGATCTTGCTGATATTATACCGTAACAGAGGAAATTGCTATAATAGCAGAATAATTATGCAACATGGACCGTATATCCAAGACCGAGCCTTACCCAATATAATTCGGGATGCTTGCCGAATGCAGGGCATCAACCTTCAGGCATTTTCCAACGACTGGGTGCTGCGGTTAGAAAAGAACGGGCAAATCCGTTGGATTGTTGGCTATAAGTTTGATATTAATTTGTCTGCCTCTGGGCAGCTCGCACAGGATAAAGTAGCGACGTATACTGCTCTAAATGCGGCAAATATACCCGCGATTGAACACTACCTAGTACGTTCTGTACCACATGATCCAACGCAGTGGCATTTGGATTTGCCTAAGTTGGATGGTCAAGCGGTCGTACTTAAGCCGCTAGATGGCACAGGGGGCAGGGCAGTCGAGCGGTTTGAGTCGCTTGCAGGAGCTTTGCAAGTGGCGCAACACAGCGGTGAGCCCGCCTGGGCTATCTCGCCACATTACAACTTACAAGCGGAGTACCGACTGGTGATGCTTGATGGCAAGCTGCTCCTGTCGCTAGAAAAAACCCAACCTGTCGCTCACGGTAAGCTTAAAATGTTTAACTTGGGGCATGGTGCCGTAGCTGCAGACATTGTTGATGAATCATTAGTACTACGCTTGCAGACCATGGCTACCCAAGTGATGCAGACGTTATCATTGCGATTTGCCGCTGTTGATATTGTGTGCGTTAACACAAATGATCTGCGAGTACTCGAAGTTAACGATGGTATCACACTAGAACACTATGCTCGGCAGTCGGCCGAATATAAAAAACGCGCCACCAAAGTATATGAAACAGCTGTAGCTGCGCTGTTTGCGGAGTAGAGCAAACCTGATACACCCAATGGATGGCGGATATTTATATATAGATATTGTATTGCGTATAGTGCAATAATGTACTAAAGTGGCTAGTACAAATTGTATGGCTGAGTTTAGATTACCAGATCACAGTGAAAAAACTGGCGAAGCATACCCCATGCTGAACTTAGGTGATGATCTCGATGCCCGTGTGCGACGCGATATTGCGCTGCAGCGTTATAGAGATTTCATTGATGGCTTCAACCCAACAGATGATCCGCTTGCTGATATACGAGAGATAAGAAGACTAGCGTTGCGGCCTTATGTAGAAGCCGCATTGCCACGAATGCGAATTGGGGAAGTTGTGCGGGTTCATGTGCCTGAAGGTGTTGTTTCCTATGATGCTCTGTATCCTCGTCTTGAAGAGGCAAATGGACATTCATTTCGAGGCCTTGCACTTCGGGTATGTAGCTCAGCGCCAGAGCGTATTAATACACTGTTAGAAACGGGTACAGATCGAAATCGCCAGTCCGGTGTTAACAATTTAGGAAAGAAGGCTGGTGACGGTACTTACGAAGAAAAAAGTATGAGGGCGTTTGGTTTTGATGGGCAATATGAAGAGGTGACATATGCTCGGACACCTTATAGTGAGGCGGATGAGAAACGATATCCGTATCAACCGTTCTATGGTGATGATGCGCTCTTAGTGTACGCGCCAGAAGCGTTGCAAACGCTGTCACATGAAGGCGCCGATCCTTATCAACCACCCTTCGGCTTTATGGGTTTTATTGACCCAGCATTAAGGATGGCTGCATTACTAGCCATTGTAGATTCAAATGAGCCCAGCTAGCGTCCTCTGCAGGGTATAAAGAAAGAGCTCTGCAACAAATGTGCAGAGCGTTTTATACTTGTTCTCAAGATGGTGCGGGTGCGGAGAGTCGAACTCCGATCACCAGTTTGGAAAACTGGGATAATAACCGCTATACGACACCCGCGCAAATTATTACTGCTCAATTGTAACAATAAAACTTCATAAATAACAGAGGCGGAAGGCGCTAAAATATAACAATGGCCACACCGAGGAGTGTGACCATTGGATGCTAATGTATTGAGATCTTATGCCTTTTTCTTGGCAGTAGTCTTTTTACTCTTGTTTGTAGTCTTGCTTTTGCTAGCTGTATCGAGCTTGTACGTTGTTTTTACAGGGGCGACTTCAGTGCGCTTACGAATGACGAGCCAGTATGCGCCGGCTGCAACAACAACTAGGGCAAGTGCGGAGGTCACCACACCGGCATGGTGGCTTTTAATATGCCTTGAATTGGATACTTCATGCTTAGTATTCTTCTGGCTCTGGGTAGTAGTGCTACTTGTAGAAGTTGAAGTCTGCGAAGTACTACCAGTGGTAGGCTGAGGCTTAGAAGTTGTAGTACTTTTAGTACCAGTAGTGCTGCTTGATGGTGCTGAGCTACTAGCGCCGGTGCTACCACCTGTAGATGGGTTGCTCGGGGGTGTTGTAACTGGTGCGGTGTAGTGGTAGCTGGCTACTGGCAATGCGCTATGGTTAAGTGTGTCAGTATTGTCGGTGCTCGAGAGAATCATTGAGCTTCCGGCCATGCCGACAGTAACATTGGCGCTACTAAGGCCAGCCTTAAGGTTGAGGGTTAGTTGGGCGACTAGGTGTGTACCGGTGATTGCGCCACCAAGAGCGGTGCACACAACGCTAGAGCTTGTGTTAGAAGTACAGGTTGTGAATGTGCTACCTGCTGTTTCGCTGACAGACTGCAACGCATTCTGGCTATCTGTGTAGGTAAAGTCTGCCTCTACTGTGTTAACAGCTTCGCTGCTGGTCTCGTAAACCGATACAGTATTGCCACTTAGCTGCATGCTGTAGCTTGATGTATTCGGTGTTGCGCTAGCCGTTGCGCCCATAATACCGCTGGTAAGAATGGTTGCTACGGTAACAATTGGTTGTAATGTGCGTGTAATCTTCATGATTATTTACCCCAGTTACTTGATAGAATGCTTAGGTCAATGGCGTTAACTGCGCCGTCTCCATTGAGGTCACCTTGAGCGCGAGTTGCGCCGGTTGTTACGCCCCAATGGCTGGATAGAATGCTTAGGTCAATGGCGTTAATGGCATTGTCACCGTTTATATCACCAGGCTTGTTAACAGGGGGAGTAACGGTGCCAGCTGGAGCAAGCCACTGCATGTTGTCAAGATAGCCTGTAGTACTTGGCGCAATATCTGCATAGATACGAGCAAATGCAACAGTAGAGGTGGTAGGTGTGTACTTAAAGTTTACGTCGCCAACCTGTGCGTCGTTGGCAGTGACAGTGCCGGTTGGGCCAACTGCTTTTTGGAAGCCTACATAGTTACCATTTACGTCAAATTCGTCGACATAAAAGTTTATGCCACCAGCGGAAGAGGTTACGTTAACGAAATTTGTCAGTGTGTATGTAGTGCCTGGAGTTACGGCCACTTCTGGTGAGAACAGATGTGTCTGGCTAGCGCTGCTGGCGATGGCAACGCTATTTAGCGGACCCTGCGCAGTACCGTCGTAACTACCATGACCGTTTAGGGCATTTGCCTGTCGATCATTTGTAATGGTGCTTGGTGAGTCGGTAGTCCAACCCGTTGAACCGGTAGGGCTGGCGTAGGTGCTAATAGTATTATTAAATGCGCTGTCGGCCATGATGTTAGTGCCGCTAGCCAGGCCATCGTGTACATGTACTACTGGCAGGTTTTTGCTTTGCACGTAAGCAGCAATTGCTGCAAGGTTTGCGGTGCTGTACTGGTAATCGTCTTTGGCAATACTAGCAGTGCCGCTGACGATATTATGGAAAACCAAGATAAGCCATTGGTGGTTTGCAATTGACTGGTCAATTGCGCTTTCAACAGCCTGAACCGAAACATCACCTTGCACTTCCATAACAGTCAACAGGTAATTGTTGTATGGGTAGCTGCTGTAGGGTGAGTAGTATGGGAAGGTGCTCGTACCGGTAACCGCAGTTGCGGTAGTGTTGCCAGTAGTTGCGGTGTAGGACAGGTCTTGGAACGCACGGTGTGAAGCATAGTATTTAGCAATAACGGCCAATGAGCGATTGTCATAGTCGCCGTAAGGACTAGCAAGGTCGGTAGCTGTAAACCCTTGTGCTGCTAGGTCCGCCTGGCTGCCACTCATCTCCTGGTCGAGTTGTTGGTCAGTTAGGTTTTTATTGTCTGCTGCTGCAGTCAACGGGTGTGTTTGCGTGTGTGAGCCGATCTCCCAACCATATGTATCTTGCAAGCTGTGAATGTCGGACCAGCTCATGTAGTCTACGCTTCCATTGGCAGCGCAAGTGTTTGGGTTTTTCATGCCAACACAGTGGGTAATAACGTAATCTGTGGCAGAGTATCCATACGTGTGGAGTGTCTGAGCTGCCAAGAGGGCGCTACTAAGGCCATCATCAAACGTAAACGATACTTTAGCCGTGTCTTGACTAGTAGTGTCGGCACTAGTGTGTGTCGGCACCAATGCCGTGGCGCTGCTGGTTAGCATAATGGCAACGCCAACAATCGCACTAACGCGATTCTTTAGGTTGTTTGCTAGTACTAGACGTTTAAGCATGTTTGGGAAACTCCAGCCTTGTTACATGTAATAGATATGTCATGATTATACAATAAACGCTATCAAATACAACTATAAAATCATAATGCTTATGTCCTAGCAAGTTTAACCATAAGCATATAGGATAATAATCTTTACATAACTACATCTTTAGTATACAATGCATATTGAATTTGAGTTTGGGCCTCGAAGCTTTAGGGATTTATTTCCTTAAAGGCTGTTGGCTGCACACCCAAATTGTAATAACTATAAGGGAGATGTCTCATGTACGAAGGAGGCAAAGGTGCCTGCGGTGCTATCTGTACTGGTAGCGGTGCAGCAGCACTTCCTAACACAGGTGGAAATACTCTATTAACGTTTGTAGCATTGACTGCGATCACTGTTGGCGCTGCCATCATGATCTCTACGCTCGTACGTGTAGTAGCAAAGCGCGCCTACAAGGCGTAACAAAGCAAAAATAAGGGGGGTTATACTAGCATGATTTGCTAGTGTGGCCCTCCTTTTTGCTGCTCGGAGACTAACGATATGTCGAAGAAAACTACCATTGTAACGATATTTGGGGCTGCTTTGCTTCTTGCTGGCGGATTTTTACTCGCGACTATGATGCGGAATCAGGCAGTAAATATTGTGGCAACACCTCCAGTAGCGGCTTCTGTAAGGACATCCTCGGTTACCAACACCGGAATTGCTCCAACGGAGGTAGCCCCCCTCGAAGGCTATGTAAGTGGCACGCCAACCAGCCTCAATATCCCCAGCCTTAATATGTATCTGCCAGTTGTTCCTGGCTACTATGATGCGTCATCACAGACCTGGACGCTTACGACTACCAAGGTACAATTTGCGACGACGTCGAGCTTACCAAACAACCAGAGTGGCAACACTTTTATTTATGGGCATGCGCGTACTAATCTTTTTGGCTCATTGCCTAAGATACAGGCTGGCGCAGAAGCCATTGTGGCAACTAGCAATGGCCATCACTTTTTCTACACACTGAATAACACCAAGGTAATCGACCCAAGTAATTACAACACGGTATTTGGCTACCGAGGAAAGCCGGTACTGATGCTGCAGACATGCGTGGGCTTACTGTACCAAAGCCGTGAGATTCTAACATTTAACCTAGAGAAGGTGGTATAGGTCATGAAAACTGTTTTAGTGTATTTACTGGCGCTTGCAAATATCCTCAGCATTGTGCACCTGGGTTTCTATGTAGTGGGCGCAAATATTTATGACATCAAAGAATTTCGCCGAAAAAAAGCTCCTAATAAAAAATATCCAACACAGCATCCACTAGTAAGTGTGATCGTTCCTGCCTATAACGAAGAAACTGGCATACGCCGCACCTTAGATTCGATACGGCGTAGCACCTATAAGAATATTGAGGTTATTGTCGTTAATGATGGTTCTACCGATAATACGGCCAAAATTGTTGAGCGCTATATTGCTGCTCAAAAAGATACGCTAACAACGAGTTATAACGCTCGCTCGGCCCGTACCGGAAGGCTGTATCGCCGTTATGTACGTGAAGCGGTAGGAACAACGAGTATCACCCTAGTCAATCAGCAGAACATGGGTAAGGGCGCTGCGATGAACAACGCTATTAAGAACTATGTGCGTGGTGAACTTATGATGTGCCTCGACGCCGACTCAACTATTAGTCCTTGGGCAATTGAAAATGCTGCCGAGCACTTTAACGATCCAAGTGTAATGGGCGTTGCTGCTAATGTTCGTGTCCGTGGCGGCGACAACTGGATTACACTATTGCAACGCTTTGAGCACATGATTGGCTATCGATCCAAGAAATTCTACACACTTAGCAAGACAGAATTTATCATTGGCGGTGTAGCATCTACCTATCGCACCAAGCTGGTAAGGCGGGTTGGATTGTATGATACGGACACGCAGACTGAGGATATTGGGCTAAGCATGAAACTGATTGCACAGGAAGGCAATCGCAACAAGCGCATCATGTATGCGGCCGACGTAGTTGCTGAAACAGGCGGTGTCCAAACATACGGTGCACTTATTAAGCAACGGTATCGCTGGAAGCTGGGTAGTTTACAAAACCTCTTCAAGTATCGTTCGCTGTTCCTAAACGATAATGAAATGTACACGCGTCGGCTTACTGTATATCGCCTGCCTATGGCGGTCGTTAGCGAGCTTTTGTTGTTGGTTGGTCCGTTTATGATTGGCTTCATAGCCTATTTAAGTATCGTGCACCATACACTGAGTATCATTGGTGGAGCTTATGTTACGGTCACACTATACACGCTATGGACCGTCTGGCCTGATGAGTATTTGACAAGCAAGCAGAAAATTAAAATGAGCCTGCAAAGCCTTGTTATGTACATGCTCTTTTATGCAATGGACATTGTGCAGCTTGCGGCAGTTTATCGGTGTATTCGTAACTACAAAACCGTTACATTCAAGACGGCTACACAATCAACCTGGACACCTCCGGCTCGAGCTGAGGCTTCGGCGTAGTCTAGATTAGAGATTTAACGCGGTCCAAAACTAGGGCTACGTTGGCTGTTGTGTCTGCATCACCTTGCACTGTTACCACGTCATAGCCATCGTTCGCAAATGTCGTATAGTCGTTTACGAAACGGCTGAAAGTGTTTTCAGAAGGGCCATGGCCGCCACTTTGCTTGCGCTGTTCTACACGCTGCTTTGCGACTTCCGGAGAAATAGTAATCTCAACAACCAGTATTGGTAATGGTGTTTGCTGTTCGCCGGCATGTTCTTTTAGTCGGTCGGCCATTTTGTTAAAGACCTCTAGGTTGGTAAAGGGTTGGTTCCACATAATGATTTTATGATCATCAATACCTTTATAGGCCTTTGCTCGCGAAAAACGATATAGGTGCAGCGCGGGATCAACTCCTTCTGCAGTCTGAGCGGCTACGTGGTCTTTGTATTCCTGGCTTGTCTGATCAACAGAATCGGGATCGAGCATAACGGTTGCATCCTTGCCGAATGCTTCTGCAAGAGCTGCAGCAAGGTACGATTTACCGCTACCAGGTAGACCGCGAATTAAGATGGCAATAGGGTGTGACATATGTGCATATGGATTCATATAAAGCTTCCTGATTTCACACCAATCATATATGCTTTTGCAGCCAAAAGCTACGGTTTGTATGGCTTAGTAGGTATTTTACGTTACGTGCTACACTAAACACCAAGTACCCCATTTAGATTAAAGGAATATATGGTAACACTCGATCACTTTTCAGATAAAACAACTATTACGTTGCTACTTAGCTTCGTTTCATTTTGTGTAGCAATGTTGCTTACACCGGTGTACACGCATTTTGCATATAAGTACAAGTGGTGGAAGCGGCCGAGGACCCATGATGCAAATGGCCAAGAATTAAAGGTGATTAATGCATTGCGCATCAAACGCACCATCCCGCGTATGGCGGGCATGGTAACGATCGTAGCTATTGCTATTGTGACGCTTATTTTTAACCTAAATCGTCACCAAACCTGGCTGCCGCTAGCTTCGCTTATTGGCGGTGGGATACTTGGACTGATTGATGATATTGTGAATGTCAGCGGCCGCGGTGGTAAGGTTGCAGGGCTTCGCGCGCCACTCAAACTTACGCTTATTACTATTATCGCAGCTGTCGGTGCCTGGTTCTTTTATTACAAGCTTGGATATAATTCCGTACGAATACCATTCGCAGGAGACTTTATACTTGGTTGGTGGCTTATACCCCTCTTTATGCTAGTCGTTGTTAGTACGGGTAACGCAGTAAATATTACTGACGGCGTTGATGGTTTAGCCGGCGGACTGCTTGCAACTGCCTATGGCGCCTATGGTGTGATTGCACTATTCCAACACAACTACGGCATTGCTGGCTTTTGTCTTACCGTGGTCGGCGCGCTACTGTCCTACTTGTGGTTCAATATTGCTCCGGCGCGCTTTGTGATGGGTGATATTGGCTCCTTTGGACTTGGTACAGCCCTAGGAGTAGTGGCCATGCTTACCAATACATTGCTACTGTTACCTATTATTGGCTTAGTTTTTGTCGCAGAAGCTGGCTCAAGCTTAATTCAGATTCTGTCTAAGAAATTCTTTCACCGTAAGGTCTTTATCGCAGCCCCAATTCACCACCATATAGAGGCCAGAGGCTGGGAAAAAACCAAGATCACTATGCGCTTTTGGCTGCTTGGTGAGATGTTTGCTATTGCCGGTCTTATCGTAGCCTTCTTGGGCGGCTACGTTAAATAATTCTAAAAACCAGGAGCCCTGGGCAGCTCCTCGGCGATTTAAGCTGTGCCGCTAGATCGTAGTCCTGAAAGAATGACTTCAATTAGTGTATCTACTCGCGCAACCTCTTCCTTAGTCATGTCACTCGTAAGAGCATTAACGAGACGTAAGAGGTCTGTAATCATGATGTCACTGCGTACTAGCTGAGCGCTTTGCGCATTCTCTAGTAGCTGAGATCCCGCTTGAGCAAGTTGAGAGTGGGCGTCCATGCTAGCTTGTCGTACAAGAATGCCAAAACCATTATACTGTTCCGAAAAGCGGACGACCATCCGCAGCCACTCTAAGAGTGCTTTATCTGGCGATGTATTAAACAGCGATGAAGCTTTGGTGATCACCGCTAGAACTTTAGGTGCATAGACAGCTTCAATTAGGGATTCCCTATTAGGGAAGTGGCGATACAAGGTGCCGATACCAACACCTGCTTGTCTAGCAATGCTTTCTAAGGCCACCGCTGGGCCGTTCTTCAAAAAGATCTTTTCGGCAGTATGCAGAAGGAGATCATAGTTGCGTTGGGCATCCGCACGCAAGGAGGCTGTTTTTTGAACCATATACGTGTACCTTACACAAGAAATGGTCTCTTGACAAGCGGAGGAGTGCTCCATATATTATAAAACGGAGCTAGTCTCCGAATAGATATAGACAATAAGGAGGACAACGTACATGAGTGAGCAGTATACGCACATAGAAGGTCGCCCTGAGTTAGCTATTATCCCCGAAGATAGAGTACAAGTTTCATGGCGGACTAATACTGAAATACCTACGCCAAATATAGACGAGGCCTGGGATTGGGTAAGCCGCATGGGTCTAGTGGGAGGTGAAGAAGTAGGTGGTGAACGTGGTACGGGCTGGGGCTTCCCAAACAGCAGATGGGTGCCGCGAACGCTGAGATCTCCTGCCACTTTAGACGGCACTAGAGTGCTTGAAGCGGGCGCAAGGGTACGGGATGCGCCTAGAGACTCATATGCCGAGGTAGTTGAGATTGATCACGATAGTAGGACGATACTCTTCAAAAGCGACTGGCCTCAAAAAGATCCTAATGCGGAGCCAATCCTATACACGTATAGGATAACGTTAGAACCGGGTTGGGGCGGCACGATTATGACAACAGACATGCGAGCAACAAACGTAAGGCATCCGCGCCTGATGCAAATGTTTGGACAGCCATTAGACGCTCAAGCTATGAAAATGTTTGGCAGAGGGCTGACTAGACATGTCGACCCAGAACAAGCCGCAATTGCTGACCGGGATAGAACCAGAAAGCATATTGGCTCTGCGGCAGCAATCGGTGTTGGTGTAACAGTATGGAGGCTAGCGAAAAAGAAAGGCTAGGTAGAAATACTATACTCCATGAACTGCCAGGTGTAGAGCTTCTGTCGGGGTTTAATTTTACAGGTCGTGGAAGATGCTGATTTGTGCTCCGAGGCTATTGAGGCGCTCAGCTAGGTCCTCATAGCCTCGGTTAATGGTGTAAATATTGCGCAAAGTGCTCATACCGTCAGCAGCCAGCATACCAATCAGCAGGAGGCTAGCGGGGCGAAGTGCTGGTGGGCAGACTACATCAGCACGAGTGAACTTCGATGGCCCAAGCACGTATAAACGGTGGGGGTCAGCTAGTTCTACCTGGGCACCAATTTTAGTAAGTTCGGTGTAGTAGATAGCGCGGTTTTCGTAAATCCAGTCGTGAATGAGGGTGCGGCCCTTAGACAAACAGGCAATCAGCACAAAATATGGTAGGTTGTCCGGGTTGATACCAGGGTAGAGGTTGGGATGTATCTTGTCGATAAGGGCTACTAGTTTGCCGTTGTGCTTGTGAATGGTTAAGTCGGCTAAGTCAATCTGGCCGTTTTGGGCTTTGTAAGGTTCACCGAAGTCGTACTCTAATCCCATTTTCTTGAGTTTTAAAAGTTCAAGACCGATCCAGCGGTAGGGTACGCGTTCAATAGTAATTTCTGAGTTGGTAACGGCAGCAGCGGTAATAAAGAACATCGCTTCGATTGGGTCTTCGGTGGGAGAGTAAGTAATATTCTTTTTAATGAATGGTACACCAGTAACACGTACAAATGGCGTGCCAATACCTTCAATCTTGACACCGAGTTTTTGCAAGAAATAACAGAGGTCCTGTACCATATAATCGCCGCTGACACCTTGGATATATACAGGACTGTCTGTACGTGCTGCGGCCATTAGAGCATTGTTGGTGGCAGTGTTACTTTGCTCGTATAAAGTAAATTCTTTTGGAGCCTTTTTATTAACCGTAATATTGTAATGGCCTTGGGTGGCGACAATATCAACACCAAACTGCTCCAGCGCAAACAGGTGTGGTTCTACAGTACGCTCACCGAGCTTACAGCCGCCGGCATAGGGAATCTTAAACTCTTTGTAGTCATGCATTAGGCTACCCATTAGCATAAGTACTGAACGGGTTTTGCGGGCTGCAACTTTGTCTATCTTTTCAAGGTTGAGCTTCTCTGGTCGACGAACTTCCAAGTCATTGCCGTTATGCCACTTGGTTTGAACACCGATGCTGTTCAGTACTTCGATAATACGATTAACTTCTTCAATATGCGGAAAGTTCTGGAACTTGGTAACACCATAATTAAGCAAACTTGCACAGAGTAGTGCCACAGCTGCATTTTTACTAGTTTTGAGTTGAATATTGCCGCTGAGCTCGTGTCCACCTTCTATACGAAGGTTTACACTGCCACTGCCAAGCGAGATTATTTGCTTGTTTAGCGCCTCACTTAGTCTTCCAATTGTTTCAAGGCTCAAGTTCTGCTTGCCTTTTTCTATACGATTAACAGCGGACTGGGACGTACCTAGTCGTTCGGCGAATTCGGTCTGAGTCATGCCGCGTTCCTGTCGCACGCGAGCTATAAAATCGCCTATTTTTTCGTTGGTTGTTGCCATATTGCCTAACTAGTATATCACAAAGTGTATATACATGAACTTTTCCGGATTTTTGTTTTAAAAACTATAGCCAGTATAGCTCTGGGATGTACAAAATGCTAGACTGGCTATCATGGTTTAACATCTACTCCCCACCAGATATACTAAGCAGTAAAGAAACGAGGAGTAGGGTAATGGCACAGATGCAAGACGAGGAAATCGCACGACTGATAGCGGCTGAAGAGCTACGTCAGCGCGAAGGCTTGGAGCTAATCCCAAGTGAAAACTATGTGAGCCGTGACGTGCTTACGGCAATGGGCAGTGTGTTTACTAACAAATATAGCGAAGGGTATCCAGGCAAGCGCTACTATGGGGGCCAGGAAAACACCGATCAGGTGGAGCAAATTGCTATTGATCGAGCTAAAATGCTTTTTAAGGCAGACCATGCCAATGTGCAACCGCATTCAGGTGCCCCTGCTAACGAGGCAGTGTATAGCGCTTGGCTAGAGCCTGGCGACACGGTCCTCGCCATGGATCTCTCGCACGGTGGTCACCTTACGCACGGTGCCCCTGTTACGCGTAGCGCCAAGCTATACAACTTTATACGCTACAAAATGAAAGATCCGGCTACGGGCGAGATTGATTATGATGAGCTACGCGAGCTTGCTAGAAAGCATCAGCCCAAGATTATTCTGGCTGGCTTCAGCGCGTATCCGCGTGAGCTCGATTATGCCAAGTTTGCTGCTATTGGCAAGGAAATCCCCGGTTGTTTGCTGATGGCTGATATGGCGCATATTGCCGGGCTGATCGCCGGTGGTGTCGCTAAGAATCCGTTCGAGTATGGTTTTCATGTCATCACTACTACGACGCACAAGACACTACGCGGTCCACGCGGCGGACTTATCCTTTCAAAAGGTACGGTAGGTAATCCGCTCAAAGCTCCGGAAAAGACATTAGAAAACATTCCAACACTTATTGATCGGGCAGTATTCCCGGGTATGCAGGGTGGTCCACACGAACACATCATTGCCGCCAAGGCTGTAGCATTTGGTGAGGCACTCAAGCCAGAATTTAAAGTATACGTCGCGCAAATTGTTAAGAACGCTGCTGCACTTGCCGAAGCGCTGCAAAAACGAGGTTTCCAGCTAATAACCGGTGGCACTAGTAATCACTTGATACTTGCTGATGTATATCAGAGTTTTGGCTTAGACGGCAATGTCGTAGAAACGGTGCTAGATAAGATAGGTCTGACACTCAATAAAAATGCCGTAGCCAATGACCCGTTGCCACCATTTCGCCCAAGTGGTATTCGCCTCGGTACACCGGCGATCACTACGCGTGGTCTTGTAGAGGATGATATGGAACAGATCGCAGATTGGATGCATCAAGCTGTCCGGCACCGCGAAGACAACGCTCGGCTAGAAGAGCTACGTACTGCTGTCCGTGAATTTGCACTTAGATACCCACTACCTAGTGACAAGTAGAGGAATCATATGGCTGATAGATTTGTAACTCGACAAGCAACCTTTTGTGTTATTCGAAACGACAAAGGTGAGATCTTGCTGCAGCAGCGAGCTAACACAGGCTACCTGGATGGCTATTGGGACTTGCCAAGCGGCCATTTGGAGTATGGCGAAGACATGCGCATATGTGCCGCTCGCGAGCTTGAGGAAGAGATGGGTCTGACGGCTACCGCTGAGTCATTACGACTTATTCATATTGATCAGTACTTTTTGGACAAAGATTACACCAATTTTGTTTTTGAGGTTGATGCGTGGCAAGGCGAACCCAAGATTTGTGAGCCAGAAAAATGTAGCGCAATTGGTTGGTTTGCTCCTGGCGCATTTCCCGAGAAGTGTGTAAATGTCGTACGTGTAACTGAGCATGGTGGTTTTGGTGGCGAGCTTACCTATTCGGTGACAGACCGTGCTACCTATGCTGAAATCATGCGCGAACCGTTTGCTGCTTAGCTTTTGCGCCGGACAAACTGCAGAGCAGACCAGGTGTCGTCAACTGAGACAACCTTAATATCAACCCAGCCGAACGGCAAAATAGCGCTACGAATCAGATTGTCACTTAGGTCGGTTTTGACACCACTAGTCTTCTTGGGCCAGCTAATCCATAGGGATTTTTTAATATCGCTTAATCTATTGTTATCCAAGAAATCTGCTAGGTCAGCTGCGCGCTCACAGAACAAGTGGACGTGCGTGGCAGGTAGCCCTGCTTCAAGCTCAACGCCTATGGTATCAGTAAGGTCACTGTACCAAGCGGGGGTGGTTTCTACAAATACCGTATCACCGGGGTTAAAACCAAGTTTCTCTGCAAGGCTTTTTTCTGAGGGCTTATCCATGAGTTGTAGTATACGCGGGTCTGGCGCTAGGTATAACTAATGAGGCAATAATTCAGGTTCTTGTATTAGCGTTATGCCAAACTTCTGTTCGACGGCGTCTACAATACGCTGCTTAAAATGTAATAGGTCATCGGTAGTCTTGGCGTGTTCATTCACGAGGACTAGGGCGTGCTTATCCCACGTAGCCATACCCGTTTCCGGATCGTGGAAGCCTTTTAGACCGACGCTTTCTATGAGCCATGCTGCCGGGACTTTATACGTGTCGTTGTCGCCGGGCCAACAGGGAATATCTGGGAACGTAGCTTGGAGCTTCTTGGCGGTATCGGCAGATACAATAGGATTCGCAAAAAATGAACCATTGTTGGCGACTTTTGCTGGGTCGGGTAGCTTTGACTCACGAATTGCAATGACAGTATCTCGAAGTTTAGCAGGTGTCATAGGGCCTTCTAGGGGATGTTTTTGTAAGTAATCTTCGATGGCCATGTAATATGGTGGCTCGGGAATACCTTCTTGTAGGTGAAGCGTTATAGAGGTAATAAAAAAGCGTCCCTGATCAGTAGTTTTAAAACGTGATTCGCGATAGCCAAAATGGCAATCAGCTTCGCTAAGCACTACAAACTCGTTCGTCTGCATATCGAACGCTTCCAATGAAACCAGTGATCGGCTAATACGTTGGCCATATGCACCTACGTTCTGAATTGGCGTGCCACCGGCAGTGCCCGGTATTAAGCTAAGCGCTTCAATACCGGTTAACCCAGCCTCTACGCTGCGCGCGACAACAGTATCCCAAATTTCACCGGCACCAATAGTCAGTAAGTGGCTGCCATCATCTTGAAGCTGGTCATTATAGCCTGCAATTTCATTAACCATCACCAGACCCCGAAAGCCAGTATCTTTCCAGTAAATATTGGTACCACCACCAATCATAATCATGGGCAAATTATGGGCACGTGCCCAAGCAATTGCTTCGGTTAGCTCTGCTCTATTATGTATACTGACCAAATAATCGGCGTTACCACCCAGCCGCATGCTGGAGTAGTTGCTAAGACTGACGTTTTGCTGGGGCTTCATCACTAGCTAGTATACCTCATTAGCTATGTGGTAAGCCTTCTTGCACGGAGAGGCTACCAGAGGTAAAATAGAGCCTGTATGAACGATAATAAGAAGCAATTGCCGTACGAGTCTTTAGGAACACAGTTAAAGCGTCTGCGTGAATACAGCCGTGAGTCATTGGCTGAGGTTTGTGGTGCTGTCGAAATTGACGAGAAGGCGCTTACTTTATTTGAATCCGGTACCGAGCGTCCTAGCGAGGATATTCTCTTGCTGCTAATTAGTCACTTTGCTGTGGAAGATGATAAAGCAGCAGAACTCTGGCAACTTGCCGGCTATGACAAGCAGTCTGATGATGAAACACACGACCACGAGACGACTACGCGCCCAAGCCGCCAACAGCAGACGTTGATGGTTATGATTGATCCACGGGTTATGTACAGTGACGCGGTAGAAGTTATTGGCGGGTTGGAAGGCGTGGTGCTCAACTTTTCGCAAAACGCTGGCCAGCATGGACAACCCCTTACGGTTTCGCGTATTGGTATGAGCCGCGAGCAGGCCAAGATGCTCATGGGTGCACTGCATCAAGCGCTCTATAACTTTGATAATCCAGATCATAAACGCTTAGGCGACGGCAAGTAAGCTTCTTTAGTGTGCCTATATTGGCGGGCAGGTTGACCAATCGTTGGAAAATGCCTAGGCTAAAGCCATGAGAGAAAAAGCAAAAAGGACCACAAAAATCGCTGGACATGCAGCGGGTAAGGCGACTCGGCAAGTAGCAAATACTGCCATAAGACTGCTACCCTCACGCCGCCGCTTAGATCTTACTCCAGAAGATGTGCAGGTGGCACGAGATTACATTCGTACCTTTTGGCCTCGTTTGGAGCGTTTTCATCCCAAAGATGAGGATAGTTTGGTGGGGCTGCCTAAACCGTACCTTGTGCCTAGTTATGAGGAAGGTGCAGGGTTTGATTATAACGAATTGTACTATTGGGATAGTTTCTTTATGGTGCAGGGTATGGTAGGGGCTGGTGAAAACCCAAAACTGGTAGAGGGTATCTTAGAAGATCTGCTGAGCTTGTTTGCTCGATATAAAGTTATACCCAATGGCTCCCGTACGTTCTTGATGGGGCGCTCGCAGCCACCGTTTTTAACCACCTTTATTTTTGATGTCTACAAAACCTATGGCAAGAATAAGACGTGGCTAAAAGCGGCCATGGAGATTGCGAAACAGGAATACGACACAGTTTGGCTTGGTCAGAAAAAGCCACACGAACGCCAAGTATTCAAAGGCCTCAGCCGTTACTATGATATAAACTATCTGCACGATCTAGCCGAAGCCGAAAGTGGTTGGGATATGACGCCGCGCTTTAATCGCCACGCGCTTAACTACCTACCGGTCGACTTAAATGCACTGCTCTATAAATACGAAATGGATTTTGCCCGAGCCGCTCGGCTATTTGATGATCGGCGCGAGGCTGCCAAATGGGAGCAAGCTGCCCAGGCTCGCAAAGCTGTTATGGAAGAGCTAATGTGGGATCGCGTGCGAGGGCTGTACTACGACTACAATTACGTCAAAGAAAAGCGAGGCAATGTAAGTAGTCTAGCGGCATATTTCCCAATGTGGGCTGGCATGGTTACCGATAAACAGGCAGCGCAGTTGGTTAAGGCACTGCGTAGATTTGAAAACCAAGGAGGACTTGCTACTACTGACGCACTGCCGCTCGGTCAGTACGTACCGGGTAGCATGCCGGTGCAGTGGGCGTTTCCAAATGGCTGGGCGCCGTTACATTTTATTGTTGTGGAGGGTTTGCTGCGCTATGGCTACCAAGAAGACGCAAAGCGTATTGCGCAAAAATGGCTCAAAAACAACCTCGATTGGTTTAACGCGCATGGAGTGTTTCTAGAAAAATACAATGTGGTTAATCCCGATAAGCCGCCCCAAAAAGGTGTGTACCCAAGCCAAACAGGTTTTGGGTGGACTAATGCGGTATTTGAGCGTTTTTGCCAGCAGTTCGTCGACCGTTAATCGGCTAGCTTAGAGCACTCACGAATAACGCACGATCCCAATTACGATGGCAATCTCAATAATTTCATACAAAGCAGAGGTAAGCAGCAGCGGCCATTCTTTTTTGCGCAGGCCATAGAATATCCACGCTAAATTATCAATGCAAAAGAAGCCCCAGGTGACTAGTGAGACATTGTCTGCATTATGGTTTGAGTAGATATCCCATAACTGCGGCAATTCAAATAACGGTGTAGTGACACCAAAGAAATACATAATATAGTCAAGCGGTTCACGGCGAGTGTGGCGAGTAGAATGGAGGTGTTTACGGTGTTTGTGTCTGTTTGTCATTGGCCTGAAGCTTATTGTAGCATTTCGCTTGTGGCCAGATTACAAAAAGTACTACTATACTTATCTCTATGGATAACTCACTACCGACTCCGCTCCCATGTGCCGATAAGCTAGCGTTTGATACGCCTGAGGCAGCGCGGGCTACCGCAACTGTTAGCGAGTACCGGTATGGCAGTGTGCTAAAAGCGTATCGTTGTCGCTACTGTGGCCTGTATCACCTTTCGAGCAGTTCTAGTAACTAAATGTGTGTTTGCCATTGAGCTTCAAACATAGCACGCTGCGCTGCGGAGAGCTGCTCACTTTCGATAATGATACCGATGATGTCTTGATTGTAATCAAGCATAGCAATCTTATGATCGTATAAGTATGTCTCGGCGCTAAATATAGTGTCGGGTGCTAGCAATCTTGTAGTTCGCAAATTCTCCGTGTCGGCATCCTGTAGGCGTTGCCCAGCCATGTTGTTTACGGTCAAAACACGGATGGATAGATTATTCGCTTTGCGTTCCTGAATGAACTGGTTGTGTTGTGCAAGACTAAACAGTTTAATCTCTGCAGCTTGGTTACTCCACAGGAGTATTTCGCCTTTGGCGGTTAGTATATCGCGCCACACAGTTAAGAGGCCACTTGCTCCTTGGAACGTACGCACTCGCGGCCTAATAACACTTGTTTGATGTAGCGCTTGTAATTGCCCTAGGTTTTCTTCAAGCTCTATCCGTTGTCGACCAAGTTGTCGCTGCCGATTAGCAACCAAACGTATCAGTGTTTCTGGTTCGGTAGCGCTTAAAGATTTACCGTATGCTTTATGATCTTCGGTAAGTAGCCCTTTTTCAAGCAGTGAACTAGCGACAATATACGCAGTAGACCGGCGCAAGCGGGTGCGGACGATTAGGTCACTTAAGGGCGCTGTGCCGTGCAAGTAGGCCGCCATGTATAGCTTGATCTCTTTATCGTCACAGCCGAGTGCTATGAGTGCTCCACGCAGAATCTTTTCCATATGTATGCATGATAACAGAGTATAATCATAATGTCTATTATATCTGGACGACATATCTATCAATCTGTAACAACAGATTATACGATATGGGCTATTTGTGCATAGTTATTAGAAATTAGCAGAATAATGCATACTGACTAATATGAATACGACATCCAACGAAACACAACAGGAGCGAGTCCTGGTACTGCAAGGCGGTCTAGGTAGCGAACGCGCAGTATCACTTCGTTCGGCGGCCCATGTAGTAGCAGCGCTTAGGGAGACGGGCTATGCTGTAGCGACTGCTGATCCAGTGGATCCGAAGTTTACTATCCAAAAGGCTGCCCAAAATGCTGACCTAGTGATATCAATGGTCCATGGTCAAGGGGGTGAAGATGGCACTTCCCAGCAAATTCTTGAAGCCATGGGGAAACCCTTTTTAGGGTCTGGCTCTAGTGCGTGTGCACTGACATTCAATAAGGCACTGTACCGCGATTTTATGGCCGTTCATGGCATACGCATGGCGGCAGGTGAGGTAGTTTCTGGTCAGGCATTTACGACATCGAAACTCAGGCAGGCACCATATGTTTTGAAACCAGTAGATGGCGGCTCTAGTATTGATATGGTACTTGTGCGTGATCTGGCAGACGAACCTAGTTCTGTATATTTTGATGAGCTATTTACACACCACCAGCAAATGCTGCTCGAGCAACTGATCGTTGGGCAAGAAATTACTGTCGGTGTGCTAGGTGATATTGCACTGCCTGTTATTCTGATTGTTCCGCCAGCTGAGGCTGAGTTTGATTATGAAAATAAATATAATGGTGCAACGCAGGAAATAGTGAATCCGCCACAACTATCGCTGCAAGTCCAGGAACACGCCAAGCAGTTGGCGCTAAGGATACACCGACTCACCGGATGTCGACATTTGTCACGTACTGATATGATCGTTACCCCCGAGGGCGAGTTGTATGTGCTAGAAACAAACACTTTGCCCGGTATGACGGCTGAGAGTCTCTTCCCTAAGGCAGCTGCGGCAGCCGGTTATGATATGCAAGCGCTAGTTCGATGTTTTGTAGCAATGGCAAAGGAGGTATAATTGGTTTACCAGGGGTGATTAGCTCAGTTGGCTAGAGTGCAGCATTCACATTGCTGAGGTCATAGGTTCGAGCCCTATATCACCCACCAAGAAAGACCCGTTATACGAATAGCGGGCCTTTTTTCTTGGGCTTGTTGCGCAAAACGGTTATGATAATCCTTGAAAGTATATGTCCAGAAAATCTGCCACCCAATTTAACTGCTTTTCGCCCCCGGTGATGTTGGCGACATTTATCATTGAGACAGCGTTAGCTGTCTATACAATTGTGCGTTACAAGCTTGATGTGTTGAGCAGGCTGACGGTTTTAATGCTACTAGGGCTTGCGGTTTTTCAGCTCTGTGAATATCACGTCTGTGGTGGTTGGGGCGTACGGGCTAGCGAATGGTCGCGGGCAGGGTATGTAGCAATTACATTGTTGCCGCCTCTGGGACTACATATGTTACATGTTTTGGCGGGTAAACCGAAGCGCCGGCTGGTTGCCTTTGCATATCTAACTATGACGGCATTTATAGCGTATTTTACCGTTGTGCCGCACGTATTTAATGGGTATGCCTGCACCGGTAACTACGTGATATTCCAGATTGGTACGAGGCCAGCAATAGCGTATGGTGCCTACTATTATGGCTGGCTACTTACGGCAATACTACTGGGCGTACGTTGGTCGGTACAACTAAAATCCAAAGGCAAGAAGGCAAAGTCGCACATGTTTGCCATACAGGCGTTAGTGTTGGGCTATCTAATCTTCCTTGTGCCGACGGCGCTTGCTAACAGCGTTAAGCCGGAGACGCGACGTGGCATCCCAAGCATTATGTGTGGCTTTGCAGTGCTGTTTGCGTTGATTTTAGCGCTTTATATATTGCCGATGCTTGGTAAGCGGCGCGCAGCAGTCAAACATTAAGATTGCACCAATCTGTATAGTCGCCGTACAATAACGGTATAACAACGGAGGCTATATGACTGGATTCGGGATTGTCTTAGGTGTCATTGCATTTATCATTATTGCTAATGGTGTGCGGGTCATTAATCAATACGAACGGGGCGTAATTTTTCGGTTGGGCCGAGTTAGAGAAGGGGTGAAGCAGCCAGGACTGCGGCTTATTATTCCAATTGTTGATCAAATGCGTAAGGTTAGTTTGCAGATTGTCACACTGCCGATTGATAGTCAAAAAATCATCACTAAAGATAATGTGTCTATAGATGTTGCAGCGGTGGCGTATTACCAAATTAATGATCCCACAAAGGCGGTAGTGGAGATCCAAAATGTAGTCTCGGCAATTTATCAAGTGGCACAAACAACGCTCCGTAATATTGTTGGTCAGAGCAGCCTGGATGATGTCTTGGGTCAGACAGCTAAGATTAATGATGCTGTCAAAGATATTCTGGATGAGGCAACTGCTAAGTGGGGCGTGTATGTTTCAAGCGTGAACCTTAAAGACATTCAGTTGCCTGATAGCATGCAGCGGGCTATGGCTAAGCAAGCCGAAGCAGAGCGTGAAAAGCGGGCCAAGATCATTGCAGCAGAGGGCGAACAGCTGAGTGCTGCTAAGCTTGGCGAAGCCGCCGATATTATTGCGGCCCACCCAATTGCCTTGCAACTACGAAATTTGCAGGTGTTATCCGATATTGCCGTTGAAAAAAACAGCACCATTGTATTTCCAGCACAATTTATGGATACCGTTAAATCCATAAAAGATTTCATGTCCAAAGAGAGCTAAGCTAAGCAATTTTCGCACGTTTGCTATACTATACGTATCATGGCAGAGATACGTGACCTTTTAGGACGATGGCGGTGCACCTATTGGTTCCCTAGTAACACATTCGTAGGGGAAGAGCCAAGTCAATATGTAATGACCGCTCGCGTAGAAGGTGATGAGCTGATACTAGAGAGCGAACCCAATGAAGAAAAATCACACCTGTTAGTTCGTCTAACGGTAAACGACGATATTGCCACTGGAACTTGGCATGAAGTTACCTCGCCAACAGGGGAGTTTAAAGGGGCTTTGTACGACGGTAGCGGTCAACTCGTAATAGACCCCAAAACGCACTTCATGGAAGGCAAGTGGGCGGGCGCTGGGTTTGATCGTAAACTACAGAAAAAGCGGATTTATAGTGGCAACTGGGAGATTGTCCCGATAACAGATAATTAGACAACATGGCAGACAAGCAAGAAGTTACACGAGCTAGCACCAGCAAACTAAACTGGCTACGTGCCGCAGTACTCGGTGCCAATGACGGTATTGTGTCGGTGTCGAGTATTATCTTGGGTGTGGCCGGCGCGACAAGTGCACGACACACTATTTTTATTGCTGGCCTTGCGGGTCTTGTGGCTGGTGCGTTTAGTATGGCTGTTGGTGAGTATGTGTCAGTAAGTAGCCAGCGTGATACTGAGCGGTCATATATCCGGCGTGAAAAAAGGCGCTTGCGCGAACATCCCGAACACGAATTAGAAGGCTTGGCTGAGGCTTATATCGAAAAGGGTGTTAGTCGCAAGACTGCGCTACTAGTGGCACGAGAGTTAACCGCCAAAGACGCACTAAAAGCCCACTTAGAGGCTGAACTACAGCTTGACGAAGAAGATCTGAATAATCCACTGCAGGCAGCTCTTGCTTCTATGATTTCGTTTACGGCCGGTGCGCTTGTGCCGTTAATAGCAGTATTGGCTGCATCGCGCCACACGCGTGTAGCGGTGACCTTTGCAGCCGTCCTCATAGCATTAACCCTCACGGGTTACGTAAGTGCCACGGTAGGCAATGCTTCACGCAAGCGTGCAATCTTGCGAGTAGTAATCGGTGGCGCAGCTGCAATGGCCGCTACGTATCTAGTGGGCCATTTGTTTGGAACGGCTGTTCAGTAGACATTTGCATAAATAGTTCAAAACCTTGAGTAACAGTGGTACTTAAAGTATAATACCGCTGTTACGCGTGGCGCTTTAGCTCAGTTGGTAGAGCAGAGGCCTGAAGAGCCTTGTGTCCCCAGTTCGAGTCTGGGAGGCGCCACCAAAATTATCCAACAGATACTGAATGTTCCAGGATTACTTTCCTGGAACATTTTGTTTATATCACCCCTGGTATTTTAGCTTGAATCTAGAGAGCTGTATTACGACAAAATGTCGGGATACTTTGTGCGAAATGTCGGGATCTGCTAGAATAAAACCATGAGCATATCTAAGCGTCAACAGCAAATCATGGTGTCACTCATGGCCGGTAATAATACGCTGCCTCAACTTGCTACACTTTCTGAATTTGGGGAGGTAACTGAGCGTACCTTGCAACGTGATATTAATGAACTTATTGAGCAAGGATTTATAGAGAGGTCAGGCGAGGCTCGTGCGGTCTCATATGCTGTTGCGAACTCGGGAAAGATTAACCTTGCACTTTCTGAGGGCCAGCTGGAGACGATCTTTGCTGAGGAGGAGAGGCAGGCTCTGAATTATGATTTTGGCCGCCTTGACACCCTAAATAGTATCTTGCTCTTTACTCCAGAAGAGACTAAAGCGTTAGACGACTTTAACAAAACATTTCAAAAGAAACTAAAAACCGCTTCCTCCGATATTATTAGACGTGAACGTGAACGTATAACGATTGAATTATCTTGGAAATCGTCGCAGTTCGAAGGCAATACGTACTCATTGCTCGAAACAGAGACATTGCTAAAAGAGGGTATTCCCGCCAAAGGTAAGACCCAAGAAGAAACGACAATGGTAATAAACCACAAGAAGGCTCTGGATTTCTCAGAAGAATACAAGGGTAAGTTTGCGGGCAATCTGCAAGTACAAACTATCATTGAACTTCACAAATTATTGGCAGAAGGGTTGTTTGATTATGGTTTGCGTGAGCGATTGGTAGGTATTACGGGCAGTGTGTATAGACCTTTAGACAATAAATTCCAAATAGAAGATGAAATGACACACCTCTGCGACGTTATAAATGCCAAGCAGGATGTGTACGAAAAAGCACTCCTTGCATTTACATATGTGTGTTATTTACAGCCATTCAATGACGGTAACAAACGAACTGGCCGCATTCTGGCAAATGCAATCTTATATGCCAATGATTCATTCCCGCTATCGCTTCGCGCAGTCGACGTAAATACGTACAAGCTTGCTATCTTGGCGTTCTACGAACTGGGTACCCTGGGGAATTCTAAGAAAGTTTTTATTGACCAGGCTAAGTTCGCAGCTGAAAATTATGCCATCTAGGCACTGCTCATAACTGCTCCAATACCTAACTCTTCCAATTTCCGTGACAAATCCGCTAGGTTTAGTGGTAGCAATGAAAAGTTCGAGAATATATGTTCCCAAGCTTTTGATTGTAAGCATAAACGATATTGTTAAAGGCTAACAGATACAGTAATGTTGAGTGTAGTATGCAGACCGCTGAGAGCCCACGGAATAACGTATTTGGAGATAACGCTGATATCTTTGATGCAGCGTTTGAGGGTGATCCAGGTCCTGAGCGCGACATGGATCGTACCACGCTGCATTTACCTGTAGAAGATTATGGGCCGTATACCGATAAGAGTACTATGGCTTCTGTCTCTTGGTATGATTCTTATCGAGATCGAATGGGAGAAGGGAAGTTAAGTGCAGCATTTGTAGAGGCTGCAGTTACTGATGATCGTCTGTATGGGTATGTAGTGGAGATGATTCAGACGAAGGCTACTAGTGAGCTTACTGTTACGACAGAGGGTGACACTGTTGGTGAAAGACCATACATTAACGTTCCTGTTGTAAGCCTGGCTGAGGGTATATTACAGTCGCAAGAATTATATGATGGCGATCCTGTAAGGCGGCAGCGAGCTGCCGAAATTATCACGCTGACTTCAGCTGAGCAGATGAAGCAGGATTATCAGGATAATACGTACCGCGCAATGATTGACGGTGTACTTGTGGAATTTCCTGTTACCGATCTTTTAGATGTATTGACTGCTAGTGACGAGGATTATCGACAATTTGTTGAGAGTGGTGAGAACAAAGAGCAGATGGCATATGCTCTAGTTAAATTTGTGCGGTCGAATGAACTCCTTGCTTCATATGTACTTGATAACCGCGTTCGTGACCGATATATGGCACTTAAGTCCTATCAAGACATTGACTTTGAAGCGCTTAATAAGCTTACTGTGACACCCGAAGGCGAAGAAGAATATAGGAACGGGTTTGTCATGAATGACGAACTGCACGATGCGATTCTGGAGGGAGTACCCGAAGATGCCGATCCATTGGAGCGCTCAATACGCATCTATCTTAATATGTGTAAACTTCTAACATATAGTCCAGAATATTATGCCGTTGCTCCTCAGCCTATGTATGCAGGCGAAAACAATCCGGCGCAAGCGGCACTGGCGCATAGGTTTAAGCAGGTAAGCAAAGTAAGCCGTATATCTCCCGAAAATAATGAAGCTGTTTGTTTTGAGTTTAATCTCATTTTTGAACAGTTCCTGGAAGAGCAAGGCCTTAATTTTAAGACTGTTGACTCACAACATGAGACTCCTTACAGTCCGTTTGGAAATGGTTATGGCGATGCGCATGAGTACACCGTAACTAGAGCCGATGACTTCTTACTGAGCTTTGATTCGGTTACTAGTATTATGGGTGGAGATTTAGCTAACGTTAAATTGGGCATACCACCCAAAGGCATACAGTGCCATAACACAAATCCCGCTACAAAAGCGCGATTCGCAGCAATAGTAAGCCAGGTATATGAGCAGTTCCAGGAATCAAATGAGTTTCCAGCGGGAGTGGACACTGCCTTTCGGAATGCAATGGAACGCTACAATGCAGAAAGTGAGCCAGTTGAACGAGTGCCTACAGGTGACAAAGCTTCGCTATGGATGGATATGGTAAATAACGCAGTCGCCGACGGTACACTAAAGGGGGTGGATGCTTTTGCATATGCAGCGCATATGTATGCGCAACTATTTACTGCCACAGAACGTGACAATAACGTAAGGATTGCGATGCTTAGTGATCAACTGCAGAAGCCCGAATCGTTGGCCCGGCCCGGCATGGTTATATCAGTCAATGACCAAACATTTGCCGAACAAGCTGGAACGAGATATTTTGCCGCTGGACCTGGCAAAAATCTTGTAGAGGTGTCATATGGTCAGCTTGCTAGGGGCTTCTCGGAGGGCAGATTTACGTACATGTCTGGTATACCCGAGCGTCAGATCGCTGGATTGGAGCTAGTTCCTATAAATGCTTAACAAGATACGCGCCCATAATGAAGAGTTGTTGCGTTGGTTCCGTAACGAACAAAATCAGCATGCTGTGCATAGGCAGATGCTTATAAAAGACATTCTAAGTGACGATGCGTGCTTTCTTAAGATGACACTTGAAGAAGCTTTGGCGATTTTGCGTGATCTCGGGATACCTCAAAGTGAGGCTATCACGGTCTATACGACACTAACGAACCCTCGCGCATATAGTGAGAATCGTAAAAAGCCTATCGTGAAACACGGTACCCGTCCCGCTTCAGAAAATGCATAGTGCGAGCAGTAGTACGACTACAGTGCGCGAATGAGAGGAGCCGAGCTATACTCTCCAAGAAGTTTTACTGTACAACCCTGTTTTTGCAGTGCCTGTATAATCGGATGGCTTCCACCATTAGGAAGCTGGTAATCAATGAAGAAGATATGCTTAGGAGATGCTTGAGAGGCGGGATAACTTCTTAGTCTGCTAAGGCTGCAATTTGCATCAGTGAAAACCTGTAGGGCGTTAACGAGCATATCGGGCTGTCCATTTGTTTTCAGAATCATTGACCCTAGACTGGCACGCTGAACGGGTTGCCGCTTTCGGCAGAACAACAGAAAGCGTGTGTAGTTGCGTGGGTTGTCTTGTATGCCTTCTGCTACGATGACCCCACCATAAGTAGTTGCAGCTAGTCGACCGGCAATTGCGAGCGTATGTGGTTGACCCAGAGCGACAACGGCCTGAACGCTTGCGGCAGTATCCTGTGTTATTTCTATTGTAGCCTTGGGTAGGTGCAAGGCTAGCCAGTGCTCTGCTTGTGCAACCGCTGGTGCCTGCGAAAGAACCCGTACGTCATTGCTGCCAGTAAGTTCTTCCAGGCTGACCTTGTTTGGCCCGATGAGATGCTGGGCGATTTGGAGTTGTACATCCCGAACTATCCAGATATCTTCTTGGTTGAGCAGCGTGTAAACTTCCTCGATGGGGCCATATAATGTATTCTCAATAGCACACAAGCCGTAGTCTGTTTCTCTATTCTGAACCGCCTTGAAAACATCGGCAAAAGTTTGTTTAGGTATACTGGTGGCCTTAGGCTCTAACTGCTTGGCTGCCTGGTGATGGAATGAGCCCAGCGCCCCTTGTATAGCTATATGCATTCTCTTTATTGTAACAGCAAGACATTTCGTACGACCTCTTGGCATAACAGGGTATTTTGTGTATACTACTGCAAGTAAATTTATGCGGGTCTAGCTCAGTTGTTTAGAGCGCGTCCTTGCCAAGGACGAGGCCAGGGGTTAGAGTCCCCTGACCCGCACCATAAAGCTTATACTCAAGCACTCTGTCAAAGGGTGCTTTTTGTTTGCATGTATTTTGGTTAGCATGTCCTCATTCCACCTGTTAAGATTGCTGAATGGGTGAGCCACTTTCTAACGACGTAGTGCAGCATGCCTTAGGCAAGTTTTTTACTGATCCGGTTGTGTCAAAGACCCGATTCTTCAAGATGGGAGCAGAAAATACCACGGGACTTATTGAGGGCAATTTCGGATCTGTTGTGCTGCGGGTCTGGGGCGAACGGCACAGCCGCATGGGTTCACGGAAGCTGAGTGATATTCACGGCGAGCTAGCATTTATGGACGCGTGCCGTTCGGCCCAAGTGCCCGTACCCAGAGTCTATGTTTCGCTTGCGGGCCACGAATTTGAAGAGCTTGTCGACGGGCGCAAGTTTGGCGTTATGGATTATGTTGAAGGCGAGGAGCCTGCGCATTTTACTCGGCCAATGGTAGAAACGCTTGCCACGGCTGTGGCAAAAATGGATGTACTTGGACAGACATTCAAGTTCCCGATGCCGCGGTCGTGGCAAGGTACGGTGGTCGACTTGGCGCAGGAACGGCTCAAGGAAGTTCGATCTAGGGGTATTCAAGATGGGTTCGTGGAGCAATTGGCCAAGAAGTTGGAACTGGGTTCTACCAAGATTGATCTGGCTAGTCTGCCGTTTGGGCCGATTCATGGCGACGTGATGTACCAGAACATAAAGTACGTCGGTGAACGTCTGAGCGGTATCTTTGACTTTGATGATTGCCGCGAAAGCTATCTGATAGAAGATATAACCAAGACACTCCTTTTTGCCATAGAGGACCCCGTTTACTGTGTGCTGGGTGATGATATGGCGAACGCTAAAATCTTCATGGAGGCATACGAACAAGTTCGGCCCTTGAGTGAACTAGAAAAAGCGGCGCTGCCTGTGCTCTCTACGGCGCGCTTTATATATGAACTGCTCAAATTTTACCTTCACGGTGCCAGCCATCCTCAGGCGGCAGAAATTCTGGAAGCCAAGGAGGCTGCCTACGAGAAGTTCAGGCCTTTGTTTGAGGGGTGACCGCTACAATACTCTTGATATGGTATCTCCAGAATCTCTCTCCATCGAGCTATCTCATCAGAGACAAGGTGTAAACTTTTGCCCACCTGCCGCACCAAGATTGAAATAACAGAGGAAACACGTCGAAAGACGTGTTTTTTGTTCTTCATGTTCATGGGTCTATATCTGTAAATTGGTGTAAATCCCATTTGCTCAACCGTCTACAGAAATATCAGTAAGGCTTGTGCTTAATTATAAGTCTACTTATAATTGAATTATGCAGTCATTAGCATTTGACTTAAGTCCCGAGGGTGAAAGAGTGCCTGGTTTCTTGCTGTGGCAAGTATCCAAGCTTTGGCAGCGACGACTTAATAGTGCCCTGAAAGATTTGAAACTCACGAGTACCCAGGCGGTCATTCTTGCCAACGTAGTGCGCTCTACTCAGCAAGGCAATAACGTAACACAGATTATGTTGTCTCAACTTACAAAGGTCGATGTCATGACGGCCTCGACCGCTATTCGGAGTTTGGAGCAAAAAGGTTTGGTAATACGCAAAGTACCGAGCAACAACAAGCGGTCTTATGCTATTAAACCCACGCAAAAGGGAGAGCGGGTAGCTCTAGTCGTCCTTCAGCGCTTTGTACAGGCTCATGTAGATTTTTTCTCGTCGCTGGAGCAGAGTGTAGACGGCTTCGTTGACAATTTACAGACACTAAAACAAACCAACAATATATAGGGGAGATAATGAAAGCGACACTTCACAATTCGAGCTACAAACAGACACGAGCAGGTTTGGTTATCATACAAATACTGCTTGTTATTCAGTTTATTGTCGGTATGTATATCAACCTTTACGTAACACTGCCAAAGATACATCCTGGTATTCAAGGTTCATACGCTCCAAGTATTCCTTGGGCGCTTGCTGGTCATGCTGGAATAGCCCTAGCTATCCACGTTATCATCTGGGTACTGCTAACTATTGGATCAATTGCGTTGGTTGTTCGAGGCATCTTGAGCCATCGCAAAGCTTTTATTGTTGGCAATTCACTAGGTCTGTTGTTCATTCTAATGGCTGGTTCTGGCGGTCTGTCATTTTTTAACAGGGGCGGACAAAACGGAAACTCTCTTATGATGGCCTTTGGTTTTATCCTAGCGATTATTTCTTATAGCATAACGTTCTACAAAACAAAGGAGAGCAAATATGACCAAACGACAGCTTAGTTTATGGTTTAGGGTGGTCAGTGCCGTACTCGTTGGCTTTGGCTTACTGTACGTTTTTTTCGGATTGAAGGTTTTGCCTGTACATCAGCACTTGATTGAATGGGAGAGTGCACTATACGGGGCAATCATGACTGGTTGGGGCGTTACATTGCTCCTTGTTGGGAAGATTGCATTTAGGCGTGAAGATAAAGAGCTAAAGCGAGCATTGCTTGTAGGTCTTTTAATATGGCTATTCATTGAAGCTGCGGCATCCATCTGGTTTAGTGTCTGGTTCAATGTTGGCGTAGATATTGCTGTATTCAGCCTCTTTGCAGTGCCTTTGCTTGGCCGTAAGTAGGTGCGAGTCCCGTACCTTATCTACGGCTTCTTATCATAAAATACTGCGTTAGCAGGTGCCATGAAGCAGAGTGCGGTTTGTTACTGGTGGCTTTCTCGGTTCTCATGTAATAGATAAAGGTAGTGCAAGCATGAGGACGAGAAGAGGATCTCAACAGGCTGGCTTGCCCGGAGTTCTTTGTCTTCTCGTCCCCACGCCAGGATGCATGTGTACGTCAGTAGTAGACGTGATGCAGCCTTACGCACCTACAGTGGTCACCCGATCAGGATGTTAGCCCAGTTCCAGCTATTGGGGCCGGAGTCCCAGACCGCAGAGCTGACGACCGTGACGCCGGTCGATGACCCCAGGAACTCGTTGAGTGTGGTACGGGAGTTGTACAGGCCATAGAAGACCCCGACGTCGGACTTGCCGTCGCCGTTGAAGTCGCCGGTCACGGGCTTGAGGACGTTCCAATCCCAGTTGTTCGGGCCGGAGTCCCAGACCTGCGTCGGAGCTGCGAAGCCCGTTGAGGTTCCGAGGAGCTCGAAGAGCTTGACCTCCTGGCCGAGGTAGCCATAGAAGACCCCGACGTCGGACTTGCCGTCGCCGTTGAAGTCGCCGGTCACGGGCAAGAGACTGTTCCAGCTCCAGGCGTAGTCCCCGGCGATGAACGGTGACCCGAAGCCAGTCGACGTTCCGAGGAACTCGAAGATCTTCGTCTCGGTGGTCCCGTAACCGTAGAGCATGGCGATGTCGCCGTAGGTGTCACCGTTGAAGTTCCCGGCGACCACCTTGATGGCGTTCCAGTCGAGGCTGCCGGGGCCGGAGTCCCAGACCTGCGTCGGAGTCGTCGGGCCGCTGGTGCTGCCGTAGAAGACGAAGATCTTGACCTGGTTACCGCCGTAGCCGTAAAGCATGGCGATGTCCTGCTTGCCGTCGCCGTTGAAGTCGCCAGAGACGAACTTCGCAGCGTCCCAGTTGAGACCACCGTTGGAGTCCCAGGCCAAGGTCGGACCTGCGAGACCACTACTACTGCCGTAGAACACGTACAGCTTGGTCTCGTTGCCACCGAAGTAGTAGAACGCGGCCACGTCGGACTTGCCGTCGCCGTTGAAGTCGCCGGTCACCACCTTGGTCTGGTTCCAGTTCCACTGACCACCGGAGTCCCAGACTGCGGCCGATGGTGGAGTGAAGGTTCCATCACCGTTACCGGTGAAGACCCACAGCTGGGTTTCACCGCTGCCGTAGTCGTAGAACGCCGCGATGTCCTGCTTGCCGTCGCCGTTGAAGTCGCCGGTCGTCCTGGCGGAGTAGTCCGGGATACCTCGGTTGGTGACGGGTCCGGGCGTGTTCAGTGCGACGTCCTGGTTGTCGGGGACGCCGTCGCCGTCGGTGTCAGTCACTGTGCCGCCACCCGAAACAGGATGTGCATTCAGGTACGGCATCGGGTCGACGAAGCCGTTCTTGTTCGTCGGCGGCCACGTGGTCGGGCAGGACATGTTCCCCCAGTTGTTCGAGGGTATAGCAGTGCCCGGGAGCACACCAAGGTGCAGGTGCGGCCCGTTCGCGGCGCTCGGGTTCAGCGTTCCGATCTGGTCGCCAGCGTGAACGACAGCTCCCACACCGGGCCTTCCGGCGTCGTTGAGATGACCGTAGACCGCCACGAACACCGAACCATCCGGTGCCGTATGCTGGACCATCACGACGTAGGTACCCTCGCCGAAGCTCTGAGACTTGCGAACCGTACCGTCGCCGAGCGCGTAGACCGCGTCGCCACTCGAACCCCAGAAGTCGGCACCGATGTGGAACTGACCCTTGAGGTAGTTGTTGGCGTGACCGCACCCGTCGGCCAAGAAGCCGTCGGCCGGATTGGCCATTGACGCCAGTGGTGACGTCCAGCCGTTGCCCATGGCCGCGGCTTGAGCCGGTCCACTCGTCGTGACCTGGATCGTTGCGATCCCACCGGTCAGCAGTCCGAGGACTGCGAGGAGCGGTACGAGTCGCCTGAGCTTCTGTCTGAACCATTGCGAGGTTGCCCTCATGGCTCTCCCCTTTCAGGGATTTTGTAGGTACGTTAATGTGCGAAGTGCCGGCTCACGGATCTCGTGGGCTAGTCTTACGAAACACCTCCTTTTGGTATTTGCACTTGCAAGGGGTATTTATAACATAATTGATAAAGGGAACGAAACGTAAGCTATTTCTTGATTATTTGGAGAAGAAAAAAGGCGCATCGAACCTCGTGGAGGTTCGATGCGGCATGGAATCGCGAAGCTGACTCTGCGCCTGTGTTTGGAGGCAAGTCCGCTAGTTGATGTTTATTAGGATATATGATATAATACTGATATATGAAGACCCCTCGTATATTTTTAGGAGTGTTTGCTGGTCTAATAGCCCCGTTATTCTTGTATGTTCCGACGGCTTTTGCGGAGCAGGGATATGCCGATTTTCAGGTACAAGCTTCTGTATCACATGTCGCGGTCGGTGGGGACATATCAGTCGCGGCCTACATTTATGGAAGGCAGAATGCGCAGTATCAGGATACGCAATATGGCAAGGTCACGCTGAGCATCGAATCCTGGCTGCCAGGAGACGCTAATCCTAGAGGCTTCGAGTTTGTACGATTTGACCCTTCAGGTAGCGATTTTCCTATAGACGATGGTATGAGCGTGACTACAGGTGCGTACAATTATCAATGTCGAACTGTCGAACGAGAAGCGTCGGCCGACATGACCGGCCGCCACTATTTTGGGAACTATGTATTCCGCGCGGTTAATCCGGGTACATACTATTTTGCCCCCAGCCTACCATGCCGATCGATCATCGAGAGCTTGACTGGCAATTGGGGTGTCGTTTGGGACTATGGAGGCAGCTACGTTACTGTCGATCAGCCAGCGTCACCTGCATCTACGCCACTAGCTACATCCCCCACACCCGTCTCTCCTAGCCCCCAGCTGTCGCTGACTACAAATAAGAATAGTAGCCCCCATACGGCTACTAAAGAGGGCACTGTGCCTAGCACAGCGGTCAAAGGAGCACAGACGACCACCACGCAAAGTATGCAGCCAGTTGGAGCGACGACCGATGACCATACATTGGTAAAGAAGAAGACTGACACGAACTGGATGTTACCGAGCTTGCTCTTTCCAGCTCTACTAGCTCTGGCGTTGGCAATCTGGAAAATGAGTCGCATACGCGGACACTCTAAAATAGAAAAGCATAATTCTACATCGGATTGAGTAAACCGGGCGCGTAAAGTCCACGTTTTCAGGGAGTTTTGTGAAAAGTATGATGTAGGCCTGGCGTGTAACTTCCAGCGCTTACTTATCCAGTAAGTATTCTTAATACGAGATCGCAAGTATTTCCCTCCAATGGAGGTTCTTTGTTGCAAATAAAAAATATGCATGCATAAATTAACGCATCATGGCAAAACTAGGTTTCGAGGACAATGCACTTCAACGTTTGTATGCAGGCTTCAAGTGGGCTCGCAATAACTTCTTGCAGCTCTTTGATGCGGCCCAAACGGCCAATCTGCTCGACTGGGAGCCCGAGGGCATGGGTCAGCACGGCGTGCTGTATCAGTTTCAATGTCTGGCAACTACAACGGATACATACTGTCGCCGTATTTCGGGTCATGCTGATACGCGTTTTGGTATTATCTTGGAAGAAAATATTGCGATTGAGAAACAAGACATATCCGCGGCCGAGGTAAAAGCGTTACTTGCCAAACAGCTACCTGCGCTAGAATTGCTGCTGAAGCCCTTTGATGCTAGCAAATTCGAAAAAGAAGTGCGTAACATCCAGTCCATCGCTAATCATGAATACCTACATCAAGGACAACTGGTGGTAATATTCCGCCAGGCTGGTATTGCTATTCCTGAACGATTCCGTAAGGCGTTTGACCTCTAAAAAAAGTCAGTGAGGGGCACTAATAGATAACTTGAGCTTCACTATTACGATATAGTTCTGACGGAATAGGAACCGCAAAAGCTAGATCCTCCACAATCCATCCAAAAAGTTTAAGTAAATTCTGTTCAGTTGCACCATTTTAGAATTACAGATAAGAAGACGACCAAATTTCGGTGTCTTTTTATTTTGTCTGGTACTTTGTATCTGTGCATCGGGTTAGAGTCCTTTCTGGCGACATGATATTGACATAATAATTTCTCTTTGATATACTTTAGCTATTATGAGTGATACATCCACGATTCACGTTCCACTAGAGCCAACCATCCGCAAAAAGTTTGCAGCTCAGGCAAAGCAACTTGGTTTTGATTCAGCACAGGCTTACCTTCGGGTGCTTATTAAGGCCGCCGTTGATGGTCGCCGGATTGATCTTGACGTAGACGAGTGGGGGCAACCGAGCGATGAAGCGGCTGTTCGTCTCAATAAAGCGGCCGATGACGCCAAGAAAGGCATTGATCTAAGCGGTCCATTCAAAAGCGTTGACGGCTTCATGAAAGACTTGTAATCATGAAGCCGATCAAACGTGATAAAACGTTCGAAAAGCACTTCAAGCAACGGATTAGCCCTAACGAAAAACTGAGAAAACAATTTAAGGAGCGACTTGCTCTGTTCATTGTTGGTGAACTTGGCTATCCTTTGCATGACCATGCCTTGACGGGAAAGCTTGCCGGTAAACGTTCCTTTTCTGTGGCGGGTGACGTTCGAGTTATTTATGTCGAGCTTGAAGATGCTATCGTATTCCTTGATGTTGGTAATCACAATCAAGTGTATCGGTAGGGTGGCGCGCCGTAACTGCCTTTTAGCTTGGCATACGCCGCTGTTATAATGGGCTGCATGAAAAAGGATTTTGCCCACCCGGCTCTTCAAGTTCAAAAAGACAAACCGCTCGTCTACACGGCGATGTCCAAGCATTTGTTCTACTACCGCATGTTTATTTCAGTCTTCGTGCTGGAAAATGGCGGCGTCCCGCTCAATCCTTTCATGGTCTTTGATTACTTCTTGCTTGATGCCGTAGACCGCGACCTTGTCCGTGAAGGCAATAACAATCTCGTCAAACGGTGTGATGAGATTTGGGTTTTTGGCGCTATGAGCAATGGCGTGCTTGCCGAAATTCAAATCGCCAATAAACAAGGCAAGACAGTTCGCTATTTTGCTATCGAAAAACCACACAAGATCGTTGAAACTTCCAAAGACAAAATCGACATGGAGGCTGAGGTTGCTGAGATGCGCCATTTATTGTAGTCCCTCAAAACAGTACGCAAACCCGAATCTATCCAGCTTCTCGTACATAAGCATCAAGCTCGCGTAAATCTGGTTCCACCTATAATCCACTTGCCGCACCAGTAACGTTACGATTAAAGACACATCAAAAGATGTGTCTTTTGTTTTAACCATCCTACTTGCTGCGGGGTTATAGGCCCACCTGGTCATTTTTAGTATGTGGCTGCTATAAGAAGCGGTAACTTTCAAGTAACGCTCGATGACACTGCTGTAAACATACAAGGCACATTAGGCTCAGGCGGAACTAAGACTGCTTATGATGTGTCGATAAATGGCGAGGCGTTTGCCTTGGCACTCCCTAATACAGTTGATGATACCGGCATTGCGTTAGATAAATGGGAAGTTGCGTTGCGGGAACCGCAGGCAACGGATAGAATGCGAGAGATGGGGTTTATCGTTAACCCAATATGTGAAGTTCTGCCAGCAACTATCAATGGTGTCACATTCCCTGCAATTAAGATGACACGTTACCAAGATATGCCCATACAGATTAGAGACGGCAAGAATGGTAACTCATCAATAATAGAGGACGATTTACTGCCAAGTGATATACGTAAAGGGTCATTCATGGATAGAACTAGTGGTATTCGTGGCGATATAGCCGCTCTTATAAAGAATAACGTTAGTATCGGCAGAGACTCATTTAATATTTGCGTAGTTGATGGTCAAATGAGGCTATACTTTAACGATTTGGCTCAGGCCAAATTTGAGCCGATAGACAATGAAAGGGTGGAAGAATATGCGGAGTTTTACAGCAAGCTTGCCGTAGGCACTATTATGAATGGTATGAGCTACGAAGAATTTCAATGCCACCAGGGATTCTTCAATGAGTACTTCGGATTTCGGGGCGAGGGATATGGTGCGTTTTCCGGCCTGGTTATGGATGAACTGGCACAAGTCGCTTAGGCCCGTGTAACTCCCTCTTACTTATCAAGTAAGTACTCCTGATACGGTAGCTCTAGTGTTTCTCTTCGTCAGGTTATCTCATCAGAGATAAAGTGTAAGTTTTCGCCCAGATAGTGTACCAAGATAGATCTAATAAGACGGCTGAGATTTTCAACCGTCTTTTTTGTTATCTGTAATACGTTAAGACTGATTTAACGTTATCATGTATCCATGACTTCTACTCCAACGCATATTGTTATTTATTCGCACGGTTTTGGTGTCCGCAAGGACGATCGGGGTATGTTCACTGCTATCGCCCGGTCACTGCCAGATGCCGAGCATGTATTGTTCAATTACAATCCCATTAACGAGCAGGCCAATACACTGACGGCCGAGCCTCTCATAGAGCAGATGCGAAAGCTTCGCAAGGTTATCAATACTGCCCGAGCTGAACATCCAGGCGCAGTTATCGATCTAGTGTGCCACTCACAAGGCTGTGTTGTAGCGGCCATGCTCAAACCGCGTGATATACGTAAGATCATCCTGATTACTCCTCCTGACGACATAGACGAGGCAGTCGTCGCAAGGCAGCTGGGAAAGGGAACTGAAATTGATACAGCCGTCAGGACACGCTTGGCTCGTTCGGATGGTAGTACTACGGTCGTACATCCGGATTACTGGCAAGGCCTGGCGGGCATCAACCCTGTAAAACTTTATAACCGAATGGCCAAGTTTACCGTACTTCGAATTATCAAAGCAAGGCAGGATGAAGTACTTGGGGATGTTAGGTTTGCGGGAATTGACCCTAATGTCTCGCTTGTTGCCCTAGACGGTAATCATAATTTTGATGAGACAGAATCCCGGGAACGCCTCTTATACATTCTTCAGAAAGAACTTGCAGCGTAGTGTAACTCCCGCCTCTTACTCATTATCTTTGTACATTAATACGGCATCTATAAAACAGGCCACAGTTCCAACACTTGCTAGGCCAGTACCCTTAGCAGGGGGTAAATGCGGTATTATTAGATCATGAGTTTTACGTATGCTCAACGCACTAGTTCGCATCCCTTTGTTGATGCGGTCTGGCGGGGTCAAGCCTATAGCGACGAACCCTATTGGGTATCGGCTGATGGGTGCTGGGATATCATTTTCGCGCGAGCAGTCGATGGCAAGACGCGTGCGTTTATATCTGGTCCAATGACACAAGCCGAGCTTGTTAGCCAGCCCGTGGGTACAGAATTGATAGGTGTTCGTTTTAAGCCAGGGTCGTTCATCCCCTCACTCTTGCCGGGTAATATGGTGGATACACGGGTAGAACTCGGAGATTCATCCACTAAACGTTTTTGGTTAGAGGGGGTATCATTCGACACGCCGGATTATGGTAACGCGGAAGATTGTGTACATAAGCTGGTCAGACTTGGCCTGCTTTATCGTGATGCAGTGGTGGCTGAAGTGCTCGCGGGTCATTCTCAGGATGTAACAACGCGCACATTGCAGCGTCATTTTATTAATACAGCTGGCTTGTCGGCTGGTTTTATCGATCAGATACAGCGTGCGCAGCAAGCAGAACGATTGCTCAGCACCGGGGAGACTATTTCTAGTGTGGCGCAGCTGGCCGGATATGCGGATCATGCGCATATGACTCGTTCTTTCAAACGAATCGTGGGCCGCACGCCGAGTGAGTTATTGAACGCTGGATAGTCTGACTGTCGTTTTTGTTCAAGCGTGTAATTGGCTTTCGTGATTCAATTAAGGCGTAAACAAGAGGAGTCCCTATGAACTTGAAGCACGAGCAGATCCAATACATCGAGTTTGCCTCAAAAGACCTAGCTAAAATTAAGCAGTTTTATTCGGCCGCCTTCGATTGGAAGTTTACCGATTACGGTCCAGAATATTCGTCATTCGCCGGTGACTACGTAAACGGCGGCTTTTGGCTGGATCAGCCTAAGAAAGGCAGTATTTTGGTCGTTCTCTATTCTGAGCGACTAGAAGAGACAAAAGAAAAAGTCATCAAAGCCGGTGGTAAGATTGTCCGAGACATATTTTCGTTTCCTGGTGGGCGACGGTTTCATTTCACCGACCCCGATAGTAATGAGCTAGCGGTCTGGTCGGAGTAGTAATGGCCGGCCAAAACTTAGAAGTAATTCCAGGTGTTGGCAAAAGTATTGCTGCTGATCTGCGAAGTTTGGGTGTAAACACAGTTAACGATCTCAAGAATAAAGACCCCGAGATACTTTATGAGCAACTGATGAAACAGGTCGGCTCACATGTGGACAGATGCGTCCTATATGTATTTCGCTGCGCTATATATTACGCCCAAAATGACGATCCCAAACCTGAAAAACTTAAATGGTGGAACTGGAAAGACGGCAAATAGCTAATAAGTAATGCACTCTTTGACCGCTAGTAATTGGAACTAAAATGTCGCTTTTGAGTTGACCGTCAAGCATTGCGTTAAAAAGTTTAAGTAGATTTTGCGGCTCTGCACCGGTACAGCTACAGATAAGACGCTTCGAAAGAGGTGCCTTTTTTCGTTACTGCAGATTAGTCGAGAGGGCAACATTGGCTGTACAAGCGGATGTAAAACGTGCTTGACATAGTGTAAAGGTAGCTTTACACTGCTATTTATGAAACAATCAGCAAAACCAACTGAAAGTATCAATGAACTTAAAAGACGGAATGCCGTAGGACGTTACACAGTAGTTGCTGTCATCATCCTAGCTGCGGCACTATTCCTTGGTAGCTCGCCAACGGCTGGCAGTGACGACGGCGAACTAACGACTCGTGGGATAGTATGGGGGATTGTCTCACTAGTAGGCGTACTGGTTCTTTTCTGGGCGATGTATATTGGGTATCGACGGGCTGATGAGCGCCAGCAGATCATCCAACTAAAGGCAGCATCGCTTTCCTTTGTGACTGTTCTCCTCGGCTTATTTGTAACGGAGATGTTGCAAGCAACAATCACTATCAACGTAACAGCAGCAGTACAAATATTATTTATGGGTGGGATTATTGCGTGGGTGGGATTCACGAAATTGTTTGAAAACCGCGATCGGCAGTGAAAAATATTCTTCCCGAACTGAGAGCCTCTAAAAACTGGAGCCAAGCTGAGCTCGGCAATAAGCTTGGCGTATCACGGCAAACAATTAATGCTATTGAAAAAGGCAGATATGACCCTAGTTTGCCCTTAGCCTTTAAGATAGCCAAACTGTTTAACTTGCCTGTAGAAAACATCTTTAGTCTGCAAGTTGATTTCTCTGATTAAAGGCCTAGCTCCCAGTTCTCACTTACTCAACACATAATCTCGATACAGTACGGTACCTCTTGTCATCGTGCTACGTAACCAGCTTATTTGCTTTTCCATTGTTGAAGTGCTTTTGTGTACTGCTCTTAAGCCTATGGAATATTGTTCTAATAGTTGTATAATAATTTATTCATGACGAGATTTAGTAATGAGACGCTTGAAGCGGCAGGAATGAACCCTGACGAGTTCAACGATCGACAGGTAGAGGTGATTCTTGGTGCCTTGCGACATGTTAGAAGTTTTGTTTATGCCAAGGCGCTGCCAGGAGTAATGCGGGCCTACGGCGAGGATTCTGTAGTTGCAAGGGATTTGAAGACAGGATTGGCGCAGGTACGCGCCTTTGGTCAGGAGCATCTGGATTGGCGTGAGGGTGGTCCTCGACGACGGGACGCTCCAACATTGCCACCTGACAAAGCAAGCGTGCTGGTAGAGCTAGGTGAAGAAATGGGAATGCTTGGGAGTGGCAACGCTCATGGTAAGGTAGTTGATAGGCTGCTAGTGCAAGGGAGTTATGCAGTAGGCGTCGAAGAGCGGACAATTCTTGCCAAGAGTCACATGGCACATCAGCTGCGAGGTTCCAGCGGTGTAGTACCTACGGTACTCGGCCTGGCAAACGGTCGCAGTCTAACTGCTGAGGATCGCGTGGAAGAACTTCCGTATGCTCGTGGTGCGAAAACTGAGTTCGATGTAGTGTCTGCTGCTATACGTAGTCACTTCGGGGCTGAGGCAATCGGCGAAGAGATAGTCGAAGCAGACCTGTTCGGCATGCTCTTTGATGAGCCAGGCGAAGTGCGTCGATATGTGTTGCCTAATGATGGCGGCGAGGCGGTTGTATTGCGAGCACCAAAAGTAGAAGGCCGTAAAGAAGGCTTTGCTAATACGGCTGATACACATATGTTCGCTGTACAGGCGCTTGGTGTTGAGAACGTACTCGGCGAGACAGTACTCGGAACGACTACACAAGTTTATGCTGGCTACCAGCGGATCGATATGATCCGCAAATGGGGCTTGCCTTATGCTGCTCAAGTTGAAATGGCTGGCTTTTATGATGCAGAGTGGACTCAGCCGGCTCACCTTGGACAGGAGTATAAGGCGGTAATGGACCAAGCGACATTTCTAATGGATGATCTTGAGGTTCTAGCTAATCGAGAGCCTGCGTTACGCTCGGTCATAGACCTAGGGGCGTAAGGGTATCTGGCCCAAGCTTAGAAAAGATTAACCCTAGTTACAATGTGCAATTCCCATCTCTTACTCTCTAAGTAAGTAATCTTGATATAGCACGGCGAATGTTTCTCTCTAGCGAAGTACCTTGTCAGAGATGAGGCGTAAATCTTCGCCCAAATATCGCGCCAATTTGAACTTTTAGACCCGTCTTGAGGCTTTTGATTAGCATTTATGCTATGCGCTATAATCACAAGCAGTAGCTTATGAAAAGAAAAATGGTAGCTGTGGTTATCACTGTCATAGGGTTAGGCTTCGGCTTACTTGTCTGGCATGGCCGGCCAGTGTCGGCAATAAGCGACAGCCTGATAGGCCACTGGAACTTTGATGAGGCGACCGGTACCGCCTCTGCTGACTCCTCTGGTAATAACAATAACGGCACCTTTACGGGCAGTGGTGTGGCACATTCTACCGAATTACCACCCACCAGCTGCTTTATTAATACTCATAGTGTGAGCTTTGATGGCACCGGTGGCTATGTTTCTATTGCAGATAATGCCACCATGGATCCGGCTAGCGCAATCAGCATCTCATTTTGGGTGAAGGCCAATACGGTTAACAACGGCTACCAACATATCATCTTCAAGCAAGGCCCAGTAGTAACCAGCTATGGAGTGTGGCTTAATGGCAACCACATTTATATGGAGGATAATGATAACTCGATCCGTAGCTTGACTAGTAACGCAACCATCACAGCTAACACCTGGCATTACATCACGGTTACGTATGATGGTACTACCCAGGCATTATATATCGACGGCGCGTTGGATAACTCTCAGTCATTGCCTGGCATTACACTGTCTTACAAGAATTCGCCTGTTAAAGTAGGCAGTGGCGATTATAACAATCCGCTTAATGGGTATGTTGACGATTTGCGTATATATGGAAGGGCATTGACCGGTTCTGAGATAGCCGATCTAGCTGGAGGTGGTTGCGGACCTGGAGTTGTCCCAAATAATGGTATTGCCACGGGCGTGGAAGATGCTGCGCCAAATGGCGGAGACGCGAATGACGACGGTATCGCCGATAGTCAGCAAGGTAATGTCGCTAGTTTGGTAGACACACAGACGAGTCATTACGTATCGGTAGCTGCCCCAAGCGCATGTACACTCTCGGCACTCTCAACGGCCAGCGACACCGCCCAAACTGTGGCCGACGTCGGCTACGTGTACCCGGCAGGACTCGCGAACTACACTGCTAGTTGTGGTACGAATGGCTACACGGCAGGCATTACTATGTATTTTTACGGTGTGAGCGGGTGGGGGATGATACTGCGTAAGTATAACCCGGCAACGCAGCAGCAGTATTCGACTATCCCCGCCACCATAACTCAGGTTACGATTGGTGGCCTGACTGCTGCCAAGGTAGAGTACCAGGTAACTGATGGCAGTTCACTCGATACCGATGGTATAGCCAATGGAGTGATTGTTGACCCGGTAGGGCTTGCCGAAGCTAACGCCTCACCCAATACCCTGACCAATACCGGTATGAATCTTGCTATCACTAGTTTGGCCGCCGGAAGCCTGATAGCAGTAGCGATTAGTGTAAGCTACGCATCATATCGTAAGCCCAGCCATAAATTTACTGTATGAATGAGAAATTTGTAGAGATGCTGGCGGTCGGAGGCCATGCTAACTCTCTTGGTAGGGTAAACGATGTCATAGAACTTGTGTTGCATGATAAGTCTCGACTGGACGAACTGTACGACTGTCTATTTGACGTGGACGCATGGGTAAGAATGCGTGCTGCCGACGGACTCGAAAAAATTTGCCGCCAACACCCCGACTGGTTATCATCGTATATCAACAAATTTCAAGATAAATTAGCGATCAGCAGTCAGCCTTCTATCCAATGGCATATGGCGCAGATATACAGCGAAGTTGAATTAACTGACAAGCAAAAACAATTAGCGATCAGCTGGCTTAAACAGCTGCTATCTACCAAGGACGTAGATTGGATTGTTGCGGCTAATGCAATGGATACATTGGCTCAATTTACTAAGAGTGGCTCCTTTGCAGAAGCTGAGCTAATACTGTTACTCAAGATTCAACAGCAGCACAAGTCAAATGCAGTCATAAAGCGAGCTAACAAACTTCTTGCAGAGCTATCTTAGCGGCAAAGGATGCCATAATTAGCCGATGACTTCTCATGAACCTAGCCAATGGCCGGAGTACGCGTCACCCCATGATGCACTCCTTGCTGAGACGAGTTCGTGGGGCAGTCGGCTGGCGGTCGCACAAGCTCGACACAACGAGCTCGATGGCGAGTTGCCGCCAGGAATGAGTGAGCTGTCCATAGTAATTCTTGATGGCAATACTGAGCCAGCTGATGAATTTTCGCTGCCACGATTGTATTCACGGCGAAACCTAGACCCTAGAAAATTTGGCGCATTGTTTTTCATTAACTACGAAGGCGACGAGCCACCAGATAACGCCGTAGAATTAGCCGAGGCAATTCGTATTCAACGAGATGAGGTTAGCGTATCATCTGCTATTGCACTGGTTGGATATCAGGAAACACGTAATTTTCCCCAACTTAGAACTGACGCGTTTGACATTTCTGTGGCTCATGCTTTGGCATGCAGGATTAGGCATCCAGTGGTAGCGGTTTCGAATGACGGTGATATGGTTAAAGAATCTCCTGATTATCACGTGAACATGACCCAGAATGAGTATGTAAATCGTCCAGCAATGGTCTGGGGTTCGGCCGTCAGGTTTGATCAACCTGGAGGCCCCAGCCTACCGCTTAATCGTCTTGTGCGTTATGCAAATATTTGGAGTGGACTATTCGGGCAGTATAATGACAGGCCGGTCATGTATAGCGGGAGCTTAGGTCTTACTCTAGAAACGTACGCTATAGCTGGTGGTTGGACGGGTACGACTCCACATCCATACGGTATAAGTGAATCTACGCGACTTATAATGAATGTTTGGGAGCGATCAACGGGTAGGCAAGGTTCAATGGGTGATACCAAGCCTGTCTATACACAGTGTGCTCGGCGCGTTGGAGGCCTTGCCATTGTTTCGCCAAGACGCGAAATCGAAGCATTTTCAAGAGAACTCGGCAGACCGAATAGTATGGTAGATGAACTTACGACCGAACCAAATAACCCCTATCGTGGGCTTAGACATCAAGATGTTGCACGATTGGCGGCTACGATTATATCGGCTGACGACCCTGAATTCAGGGCACATCTAGATGCATTCGACAGCGGATGGTTGCCCCTTTTGCCTGAAGACAGACACGAAGAGGCGAAAGAGGCCTTACGAGAAGCGCGAAGGATGCTCCAGTTGCCGATAGCAAGTTTCGACGGGTAATATGTTAGATACAATACACAGCTAGGCGTATCTTTATCTTTTAACACTCTTGCTCCGAGCTCTGTAAAAAACCGAGCCAAGTCTTTATTATGTAGAACGCCTCAACTCAATTATACTTAAGGTAATAAATATTAACTTGGGGATTACTATGAAAAAGATAAACCAAGCAGGTTTTAGTATCGTTGAAGCATTTTTAATTCTCATTGTCGTCAGTATTCTCGGCTTCACGGGCTGGTACGTATATCACGCCAAGCAAACGAGTGATAAGAACTATTCGGCAACAAACAGCTCAACAACGCCTACCTATAAAAAGAAGACAGCCACAGCAGTCAATCCGTACACTGGGTGGAATACGTGCGATGACACAGCGGATGGAGTGAGCTTCAAGTACCCATCTACTTGGACAGTTCGGGGTGCAGTACAAAGCGCTGATCCATGCTCTGGCTTTACACTAGCATCGAGCCAAGAAATCGCCTTGGAGTCGCCATCGAGTAGCGGCCTAGCATTCACGCTTCAGTATTTCTCGGCACTATCAAAGACAGACATCAGCAAAAATAATAATGGCGCCCTTGGAGACTTGCAAAAGGTGCAGTCCGTCTCATCTCTTACGCTTAGTAACGGGAAGACAGCGTCGCTTGTCTCGTATGTAGACACCAATATCGCAGGTAATACTGATGGTTTTATATCTACTATGGGTCTAGCCAATCAGAGCTATACGGTAGGAAAAACGTTCCACTCGTTTAGTGGAATCACCAGCCCTAAAAATTCAAGCTACAGTGTCTCTATACAGGCATCACTAACGCCCCCAGGCGCGCAGGCCCTACACATGTACACGCCGGCACAATACCAAGCGCAGGCCCACTATGATGACCTGGTGAATATCCTCAAATCTGTAACCTACTAACTGCAATCTCCGCGTTCTAACCCTGAGTCTTCCTAGGCAATAGGTAGAACAAATAAGGGGCGACCAGAATAACTCAGCATCGTATCTCTACCTCTATTTGCCACAAATCTATGAGGTCACCAAGTGTTAGAATTAGTTAGGATAACCTAATAAAAGGAGGGTAGGAATGGCTAAATACGTAGATGGATTTGTGCTAGTAGTGCCAAAAGGGAAAGAAGCCGAGTACCAGAAAATGGCGGAAATGGGACGAGATTCATGGATGAAGCATGGCGCACTTCAATATTTTGAATGCAGAGGGGATGACCTTAAGCAGCAAGAAATGGGTGATGAAAAATCAAGAGCATATTCGGAGATGACCGGTGCTCGTGAAGATGAAAACGTATGGTTTTCTTTTATTGTTTTTAACTCCAAAGAGCATCGGGATGAAGTAAACAAAAAAGTAATGGAAGAGATGGCGGAAAAAGCCGAAGAGCAATCCGATTTTTCTATGCCCGTTGATATGACAAGAATGGCGTATGGTGGGTTTGAGGCTGCAGTTGAAGGCTAAATGCCTTGAAGCTTTTCTAATATGTTTGATGTTCCGTTTATCGGGTAAGTATTAGCGTGAGTACATTAAGGAGGTCTATGAAGTGGTTTATTAAATCCAGGTATCGTGCGTTGCCAATGAACCTATTGCGAGTGTTTCTCATAGTTCAACTTATGCTTGCAGCGTTGCTACCCGTAGGTACGGCATCGGCAGATGCATTGATTACAGACTATCCTACTCCATACGGTGGTTTTAATATGGTTGCCGGGCCAGATGGAGCAATGTGGTTTGACTCGCAGTATGACCATATCAATCGCATTGATAACACTGGTACGGTATCTTCTTACACGATCCCTCCGCCGGCAGGCAGCTCCTACCCTTCTTCTGTGTTGAGAGGTATTACACTAGGGCCTGATGGAAACTTTTGGGTAACTTTAGGTCCGCAGAACAACGTAGCTAAAGTAACACCCACTGGGGGAGTAACTGAGTATCAGTTGCCCTATCTTCCCTTATCGTACCCGTCTACGTATCCAGAAGATATAACAACTGGTCCGGATGGTGCATTGTGGTTCACTGAAAACAATGGGGACGCGATAGGCAGAATAACTACCGACGGCTCACTATCCACATATCAATTATCAAGCCCGCAAAGCTACCCGGAGAGAATAACGCTTGGCCCGGATGGGGCCCTGTGGTTCACGGAGTCGAACGGTGACAGAATAGGCAGAATAACTACCGACGGCTCCATAACTGAATACTCGTTACCCACTAGCACGAATGCACGCAGTCCATACGGTATAACGGCTGGCTCAGACGGGGCCCTGTGGTTCACGGAGTCGAACGGGGGTAAAATTGGACGCATTACAACTTCGGGTATAATTACGGAATACACGATTCCTACGGCCAATTCTATCCCTGAAGGTATAACTTCTGCTGATGGCTCACTCTGGTTTGCTGAATATGCTTCAAACCAAATTGGGCGTATTACAACATCAGGTGTAGTTACAGAGTATCCTGTACCGACAGCGGGTTCCGGTCCCTTAGAAATAGCGGCTGCCTCCGATGGCTCACTCTGGTACGCCAATGATAGCAATAATAGAGTTGGCCATGTAATCCCCCAAGTTAGATCGACCAGTCTCAGCTTAATGCCGAATAGTGGTACTAGCATTGTCAATGGTACCGCTAGCTTTACGGCTGTCGCTACCAATTCTAGCAACCAGCCAGCTGCTGGTATTACAGTTCGCTATAGTGTCTCTGGGTCGGTTACAATGACCGGCAATTGTGTGACGGACAGTACGGGTTCATGTAGCTTCAGCTATAGTGGTCCACAGTTTGCTGGAGCCGACCTCATCGATGTATATGCCGACAATAACAACAATAACCAACAAGATCAGGGAGAGCCGACAGCTAACGCCACTATGGCTTGGGACTTGCCAGCCAACTCAACCACTAGCGGCTCAGTACATGGTCACGGGAAACTTACCGCCAATAACGGCCACAAGTTTAATGTCGGTTTTCACGCTACTAACAAGAACGGCGTAGTTAGTGGTACTTGCAATATTGTCGACCAGACGACCAATAGTGTCTATGACTGTACTAATGCCAACGTTCTGGTGGAAAACAGTGCTACCGGTCGAGCAACTATTTTTGGCGATATTACTATAAATGGCCAAGCTACAACGTATCGCATGGATGTGGTTGATAACAGCGCAACAAGCCAACCGGATACTTTTAGCTTTGTGACCCAGGGCGGATATAGTGTTGTGGGAGGCTTGGATAGCAACGCCAAGGTCACTGTGCAGTAAATCAGTCAGCTCATTTCCTAATTTGGTAAAAACTTTTTGCACTTGTTGCGCCAATCCGTGTGCTATGAGATATTTCGGATAGGGTATATTTTGCTACAATCAAGTTATGGTAGAGATTGGTACTAAGGCACTTAAGTTCAACACCGCACTAAAGGTTTTCGAACCTTTAGTCGGCGAGTGGTTGACCACCGGAGTCCATCCGTACTTCCCTAATGCCGAGCTGCGAGGCCGGGTATCAATTGGATGGATCGAGGGAGGGGCGTTTTTAGTATTGCGCTCTGAGATTGATCACCCCGAGTTCCCGGATGGCATACAGATCGTTGGCAGTGATGACCAGGCTAAAACTTACTATTTACTCCATTTTGACGAACGTGGCGTTTCTCGTAAGTATGACGTGGCTATACATGGCGATCAATTTACGTGGTGGCGTGAAGATAAGCACTTTGCCCAGCGCTTTACTATGGAAATAGGTAGAGACGAGCTAATAAGTTACGGGGAAATGTCGAGAGACGGTGGCGAATGGGAAAAGGACCTGTCGCTGACTTATAAAAGATTACGAAAGTGATCACTAGCCTTACGAATAAGCGTCACCGCATCGTCGCGATAATATGCCTTTTGATCAAGCTCAACGAAAGTATGAAGATATTTAAGAATAGTTGCGGTTTCGCGTGACTCGATTTCCGTATCACCAAAAATACGCATAAGGATTTGATCGTCATACAGCGCAAATGTGCCTGTTTCAAGAAACGTCATGCCAGCCTGCATCGGAATGATGCCAAGGTGTATGTGTGCTGGGTCAGTGAGCCGCTCTAATCGGTCAAGCTGTGCGATCTGTACATTTGTATCGGCGACAAGCGTGTATAGCCCTGCCTCAGGCATTACTAAGTAGAATGATTTTGATGCGTCCCACAGCACATCCTGACGGGTAACATTCTTGGCTATTTGAGCAGAAACCTTCTGCTCGGAAACGCCCAGCCTTCGTATAAGTGCTTCGCGGTAAGCAGTTGTCTGAACTAGTGAGGAGACGGCATTGACAACAAATTGACGATAGATGGACACAGGCTGATCCCAATAGGTGGCATCGGCCTCAAAGTCATAGGCATGTGTGAATTGTATGCTCGAGCCATCTGCGCGGTGCAGAATCATGATAGATATTTGTTGTCGAATAGTCTTCGGCGCTTTGAGAATATTTAGGATTGAATCGATTTGAGCTGGTACAAGTGCCTCGGGGTAGCCGTTCTCCAGCTTGGATATACGGGACTGACTTAGTCCAACGGCATTTGCTAGCTGTTCCCCAGTCAGATGTCGTTGCTTACGCAGATCTTGCAGTAGCCGGCCAATCTGCTGTGCAACGTTTGAGCTTGGTTTAATGTAGGTAGACTGCATGAACGATTCCGGAATAATGTAGAGTTGTATATTACACCATTTGGAATATTTATAAAATCGAAATAATACTCCTTATAACTCACGGTAAGGAGAAGCAGATGTCACAACAGGAGAACAGTCAATCAAAGCAAGGGACTAAAGCGTTTTTCTGTGCGGAAGTTGATGGAGTTGCATTATTTGAAAGCAGCTACAGTAATGGCAATGGCGCATGTGTTGTAGTTGGCAGAGATAGTAAGGGTAACACTGTCGTTGGTGACAGCAAAGATTTATCCCAGGGACTCCTGCGATACACTCCGCGAGAATGGAAGGCTTTTGTGGCGGGCGTAAAGTCTGGCGAATTTGATACCGAAAATTAGCCGTGCTTCACATGTATCTCTAGGATAGATTGCTGGCGTAGAGCGTTTATCACAGAGAAGTTTCCGGTTGGATGAATCAAAATGGCAGCGCATTGCAACACTTAAGGGCTTACGGTTTATATCATACTGTAGTGGCATCATAAAAGACGTACGATTGAGTATAGATTGTCCTATCTATTGTTCTAATTTATAATTTCCCTCTTCATGAGTGAGCGCAGACAGGATCTTATTGAACAGTGGCCGTATGGCTTTAACGAGCAACCGCCTAATTTGCACGCCGATTTTGTGCTTGGGGCAAAGGCATTGTCGGATCTCGGCCAGATGGAAGAGGACGTTACGTCTGACTCTAGTTACTGGGATAGTGAGAGTGCCCAGACTGTTGTTGACGGATTAGATATTGTTCGCCAAAACGCTTTGGCACTTCGAGGGTCCATAGATCCATGGGACAAAGAAAAGGCTGCTTTTATTCGGCGGCACTATAGGCGAATAGTAATACCTGGTCGGTCGCCACTAGCTGATGAAACACCACTACCGGCAAGCCTCCCATCTAGTGCTATCCAGGCAGATGTTCTGGAATGGATGGAGACGGCCCCGAATGAAAGTTTACTGACGCTTCTAAGGTGGAATGAACAGCGGCTGCGTCCGGTACAAGAGCGCCTTGTAGCTCGTACTCGTGAATTTCATGCAGATATTTTGAGTGATACTGAGTGGCTTGTTGAAGCCGGTCGTTTGCCCGGTCACGTGGTGGCTGATGGGCTCATGGAAAAAGCTATCCAAGCTACCGTAGTACATGTCGTGGACCCTTTTGCCATGCCAAGGCCGGGTGCCGGTTACTATGATGTGGAAGGGAATCCTCCAACTATAGGGGTGTTGGATGTATGTGTGGATGACGAAGAACTGTATCGCATACTGCTCCACGAATATATACACAGTCTTGAGCTTTTTGTACAAACACTCCGCTATATGTACGGCAGTGATCCAGACCTAGAAGCTACTATTCTCAATGAAGCTTTTGTAGAAGATTGTACGGTGGCCGCCATGCGGAGTAACCCTCAAGTTACCGCACCATTTCGACAAAAATATACTGGCGTGTATAGCCCAGAGCGCAGATTCTCGAGTGTCTATAGCCAGGCAAGTGAGCTTGCATCTCAGGATTGGGCTAATGCATACGGTGAGCCTTGGGGAGAGGGTATTACACCACACCATGCGTCACTAAGGGAAAAAGTAGCTATAGCTAGTGGGCGACTGTTTCCCGAGCTTTCTGCTGGGCTTGGGGAAACAATAGTGAAAGAATATAACGCTGCAAAATCGCCCGATGCTCGTCGAGCGGTCGTGGCACTGGGAATAGGTAAAATTGTCGGACGTTGTGGTATAGAGCTACCTACTTCACGTGCGAATATTGGTCTTGCTCTTGAGGCTATAGGAGATGAGGCGTGGCGAGGGAAGCATCGTTGACGCTAATTTGTCTCATGCGCATACCAACTTACCACCGATAGTAACTATAAGGACTATGATAGCGTAGCGCCTATCGCTGCTTTTAGTGATCAAGAGCTATACTGAATACTATGACAAAACCAAGATCCGTCAGTAGTATGATAAGTTTAGAACTAGTGCAAGAGCTTGCGTTGCCCTCTAACATCCGGTACGGAACGGCTATCTATGAACGGGGGGCAATTGAGTTTATCGAAAGCACGCCCGAAAAAATAGAAGCTTGGGCTGGTGGACTGAGCGGCACGGTAACTGAGGGTGGTGGTTCGCGGCGACGTGTTCAGCTTTTTCTTGCAGATGATGGGATTGCTTGGCATTGCGCGGGTAATCCCAAAAATCATCAGATCTTTTGCAAACACTGTGTTGCCTTGGCCCTAGCAATCATAAACAGCAGGGCATAGTCAAAGAGTTCTAATTTGCTATGATTCACCTATGCAAGTAAACAAACGAGTTGATTTATATGTACAGTCTTTGCCCGAATGGCAGCGGAGGCTATGCCAAATGGTTCGCGAATTGATCCACGAAGCAGCCCCAAATATTAGTGAGGAAATCAAGTTTACCAATCGCCCCTACTTTACATACAAAGGCAATGTATGCGCCATTTTGGCCACTAAAGATCATGTAAATATATTTATCTATGATCCTATGGCTCCCGATCCAGAAGGTCTTATCAATCAGGGGAAGGGCAATAGTACGGCTCGTGCTATACAGGTATACCAAAATCAAACTATTGATAAAGCGGCATTTATCGAGCTCATACAAACAGTAGTCGCAAATAACGAAAAAGGTGGTTGGCGAAAACTTAAGAAAGTAGAGTAGCCTACTTTTGAGTGACATTGCACTAGTCCGAGCGTTGGACTTATCTATGGTCCTGTGTTTGAATAGCAATAACGTGATTGTCCCATAGCAACCATGCGCTACTCATTCAGCGAATACCATGGACGGACGTTAGTATCACTGAAGATGGGTGAGTAAGTCTGCGTTACTCCGGGCATCGTCGAACCCGTGTGGCGACAGGTTCTCATAAACTAACAAAGGATACTATGGAGCATCAAGGCAAAAGCATGCAAGACCTGCAAAAGGATGCATACAGCCACAGCGATAGCCTAAAACACTGGCGCGCATGGGGCTCATGGTTTAGCTGGGGTAGCCCAGTTGGCCTAGGCTTGTTCTTTATTTCCATTGCCGTAACGCTCTGGATTTTAAGCCAAGCATTTGGCTGGAAGTAACCGTTCGGCCAGCAAACAGCGTCGCCTAAATGGCGGCGCTGTTTTTGAATTACATATTTGGGAGGTTATGGCTGCCGGCAGCCTACTGGTTTCTAAATAATTGTGACAATTGGGATACTTGCAAAACTGTCAAATGAGCAATATAGTCACTATTACTATAATTTGGAGGGCGTATGAGGTTACGAGTCGAAGTTGATAAAAGAGTACCTCTTCAAGAAGGTGAGGCAAAGCTGTCACCTGAAGCTAGAGCTCTTGTTTTTAGGGGATTTTACTGCCTTCCAAGCAGAGTGACAGAAGTAGCGGCAGCCGATAACCATAACAGGGAAAGTAGAGAAGCATTTCCATATTGCGTTAAGGTTACCAGGACGCATTCAGACGGCACAAAATCTTTCAGTGGAGAATATAATTCGCATGCCTACAAAACTACTAAGGGAGTAAGTGAGTTTGAGGATGGACAGGCACTAAACCGCGCAACACATGTTGAGCGCATAGCGCGCCGGCTTAAGTTGGGAACTATAGCTGCTACGGTTGTGATAGGTACAGCCCTGGGGGTCTTAGCGCAAGCTGGTGCTTTTTCGTCAGCAGATGCACAGCCTGTTCCGGCCGTGCATGCTACGCCCAATTCTCATGACATTGAGCCGTGCAGTGGTGTAGTTACTGGCCATGAGGTATTAGTGCCTGTTCCTGTCGATAAGCTTTCGGCTGTACAGGCATTAGGTGAAGCTGTCTGTAGCGTAGGCACGTTTGACTACCAGATTGCAGGATAGAAAATCTCTTGCTGGCTCTTGTGTATCCACATGAGGTGTTGCTTTATGCACTGCGCTATACGTGGCGATGATTTGGTATGATAGGAATAATGCCAACACTACAGCAAATAGAGCATATCCATGACCAATACGGTAGCGCCAAAACACTAGCCCTATACTTGCAGGCGCTACATGCTATAGGTGTTTTGCAATATGATTCATTTATAAAAGATGGGCACTCTGAATATTTTTGTGAGGGTGGCGAGCAATTAGTGTCGTTAGCAATTTACGAGGAGTTGGTGGTTGCTGATAGTGCCAACAAAGAACAGCTTTTGCAGGTGTTAGATCTTCATAAAGAAGGCAAGACAGACTATTTTACCATGATGAAAGGGCTAGCAGGCAGCGGCATAGAACGTTGGCAATTTGATACTGCAGAGCAAACAATTACGTATTTTGATAAAGCCGGGAACGGTCTACTCCGTGAGAGTATCGAGTAGGAAAAGATTGTAGCTTTTTTTACATTTTAGAATGTACGCTGGCGACTTATACTCCACCTGTAACCTAATCAGGAGACGAGATATGACGAAGTATGTTCTTTTGTACAAAGCACACGAACCAATGAACTGGAGTGAATACCCAAAAGAGGAAGTCACTAAGCTTATTCAGGCCTGGAACGACTGGGATGCGAAATTGGGCGCTGCCCATGTAGGTGGTGGTCCATTCAAGTTTGGTGGTAAAAGTGCCACCACAGGTGGCGTAAAAGACGCCGACAACTGTTTTACCGGTTTTGCTATTGTTGAAGCCGAAAGTATGGAGAGCGCAATAGAATACGCGTTGCAGGCTCCAATGGTTCTTAGGGACACCGGTACGCTTGAAGTGTATGAGCTAATGAGTATTTGATGCCTAATTATCACTTAAGCCGGAGGGTGGAGTACAGCAGGCCTGGCTTAAGCGTGTTGCATAGAAAACGCCGCTAGTTGCGGCGTTTTCTATGCTTTGTCGGCAGCCCCATTGGACTCGCTGGACTCTTTTTGGCAACACTAAGCGTCTTGGGGTGTAGCCACTGATGGCACTGATGCGCTCAGTGCTGTTAATGCGGCAATCTCTGCCTCGTGGGCCGCTTTGGCGGTTTTAACCTGCTCATCGGTAGCTAACGGTACACTAAAGGTAAAGGTAGTGCCTTTATCAACCACCGTCTGTGCTAGCCAAATACGACCGCCAATGCCCTCCATAATCAATTTTGAAATATACAGCCCTAGTCCTGTTCCTTTGGCAGTGTTGCGGGTTAGGATACTGTCGCTGGCCTGCTGAAACTTATGAAATAGCAGTTTTTGGTTATCTTCGCTCATGCCACAGCCTGTGTCGGCAACAGATACTTCTATAAAGCTCTCGGTAGCTTTAAAGCTGATGATTACCTTGCCGCCATCAGCCGTGAAGGTAAGGGTGTTATTCACTAAGTTTGAAAGCACTTGTTTAATCCGATCGACATCACCAAATGCCAGTCGCAGGGGTTTAGCTGGTGGTTGGACGGTAATAGTAATGCCGTGTACTACATCTGGTGCGGTAAAGCTTTTTTTGATGACATCATGTGCGAGTTGTACGAGGTCTACGGGTTTGTTAGTAAAAACAATCTTGCCAAGTTCCAAGCTAGTTACGTCCAAAAAGTCATTGACGATCCCAATTAGTCGCTTAGCTGAATAATTAATGTCCGTTACCATCTTTTCAAACTCAGTATCATCTTTAAGTTTTTGGACATAAAACGATTTGATAAGCGAAGCATTACCCATAATAGCAGTAAGCGGTGTACGGAGCTCGTGCGAAGCAATCGAAAAGAACTCATCACGAGACCGCTGCAGTTGTCTTTCCTGAGTTTCGTCCGAGATTAAAATCACTACACCAATGGCTTGGCCATTAATGACAACCGGCGAAAAGTAAAAATTATAAAAACTTTTTTCAAAGGTTACATCCTTAAGTTCCGAGGGGGTCTGTTCTCTAAAACAAGTTGATACGCTCTTCTGTATATCAACCCCGCCAAGTTTTTCGGGCACAAAGAGTGTAGTAAGGCTTGGTGGGGTGTCTTCTGGCGCACTTGGGCCGACGCCGAGGAGTTTTCGAGCGGCGTCATTTATTGTTGTTACTGCGCCTTGTTGGTTGGTCATAATAAAGCCCTGGCTAAGGCTGAGCACCGAGGCGATAAGGCGCGCTCGTGATTCCAGCAGGTTGCTGGTCATTTCGTTAAAAGCCGATCCTAAGATGCCGATCTCATCATTGGTTCCCACTTGAACGCGCCGGCTTAAATCACCCCGTCGAATTTGGGTTACAACTTCAGTAAAGCGTCGAATCGGTGTCACGATCAGCCGTGCAAAATACCACCCAAAAAAGATAATAATAAGCGTTGTAATGATAATGATGCCAATAGTTACGTTGCGCAACTGGTATATGGGAGCGTATACTTCGGCTTCGTCGATCTTGACCCCTACTTTCCAATGAGTGGTTGAGATGTCTCTGGTAACGAGTACAACTGGGTGGTTGCGGTAATCACGTGGCGGTTGCGTTTGACTTGAAGTGTACGGCGTTAGTGCGGCATCGGTCTTAAATCGTAGCGGTGTTAAATACTCTGGCTTGCCAGTGTCCCCGTGCCCCACAATAAAGGTTTCGCCTGTCTGTCCTGTATCTGTGTAGTCACTGGTAATGAGGCTGTAGGTATCAGCCTCGGATTCCATAATAGCAACGCCGATTACTTGGTTATCGAGGATCAGCCGCTCGGTTAAATAATGCCCTAAAACGCCATCAATGTCATTAAAGAACATTGAGACGTCAACTCCTTGGAGCCCTTTTTGGAACACCGCTGTTTTACTATAGTCTTTTCCTATGAAACGCGTATCGCTGGAGCCAATTACAATACCTTTGGTGTTTAGTATATGAATCCGCCGGAAGCTCCGATCATCATTACGAATATTAGTCAGCGTGTCACTTAAGGTCTGTTGGTGGGCGACCGTAGGCTGTTGGTTGTATTGGTTGGTTAAGAATCGGACCTCGGCTCGTACCACGAAGATATCCACCGAACGTAGGTCTGCAGTTACTAAATCATCGATTTTGTTGCTTTGACGCGTCAGCGTGTTGGAGATTTGGGTCTTGATCTGGGCATTTAGTTTTCGCTGTGTATTTACATATGAAAACGTGCCAATGACAATAATTGGAATTAGTGCAATTAGCAAAAATAATAGCAATAGTTTTTGTGAAATCTTCACAAGCTACGCCTTGGCTGGGTATCTTCCGCCAGTATATGAAGAGTGGCCCATTGCAGGCCAGACTCTTCATATCTATACATTGAACGGCTCCGGTTCCAACTAGTTTTGGGCTTTGTAAACGCCATTTACTACTTTATATACCGTGTAGTTTGGTGCTACATCACCGTGAGCATCAAATTTGATGCGGCCAGAAGCGCCATCAAATGAGACAGTATGCAGGGCTTTCATCACGGCTTCGCCACTATTCGCGCCAGTCTTTAGGGCTTCAAAGATTGCCTGGTATGCATCGTATGACTGAGCATTGTAAATATCTGGATCCTTGCCAAACTTAGCATAGCTTTTTTCGACGTAGGCCGGTGTGCCTTCGCTTACCGCAATCACTTTCAAGCCTTCGGCTTGCGTTCCGACATCCTTCAGGAAGGTAGGGTCCTTAAGTGTCTCTGCCGAGTAAATAGGAAGGCTTACGCCCTGCGATTGAAGCTGGTCTAAGACCGCAATGGCTGAGGTTAGCGAGTTTGAACCAATATAAAGGGCATCTGGTTTAGCGGCTTTAATATGTGCAACCTGAGTCGCTACATTAGTAGACTCGTTGACGAACGACTCGGAAGCAACTACAGTGCCACCCAATTTTTGAAAACTAGCGGACACGGCAGTATTGAGACCAGTGCCATATGCTTCGTCGCCGTGAATAATGGCGAGTTTGTGGTGCGCTTCCTTCGTATAGATGAGGTCGGCGGCGAAATCAGCCGAAAACGCGTCACTCGGAACGGTGCGGAACATGTATTGACCGGTCTGGCTAATGGATGGGTTAGTAGAAGAGGGGCTTACCATCGGAATCTTGTACTGCGTGGCTACGGGAATGGCCGCTAGTGTTGCACTGGAACATACGTCTCCCACAATCGCGACCACACCTTGAGCCGCAAAGTCTTTGACGGCTTGCACTGCCTTTGTGCCTTCGCAATTAGTATCCTTTACTAGCAACGTTACGTTGAGTCCTTTGGCGCTCAGTTGCTGTTGTGCAAACTGAACTCCAGATTCAATTGAAGTGCCTGAGTTAGTGTACACCCCTTGGAGCGGTGTCATTAGCCCCACTTTTACATTACGAATTACCACTGGTTTAGTACGATGGCTACTTACATACCACCAGGCTCCTCCGCCGACCACTAATATGGCTGCTACAAGGCTGGCGATCCACAGCATAGTCTTTGATTTGCCGGTAGGCTGAGGTGGGGGTACTGGATCTAGGGACGGGGGTGGCGTTACTTCCACTGGCTGCAAGCTAGGCTGATCTTCGTTCATGGCTGGACTTCCATAGTTATGTTAATGAGTTATTCCCATAATAGCACTTATGCTTCTTAAGTGTTGTAAAATTACATCAATTCGTCCAACTACGAAAGCAGTAGATGTCTAGTAGGGGTAGTGGATCGTGAATAAAAACACCTACCGTTTTAGGGTGGGTGGCCTAGCGTAGATTACGCGCCTATCCATGTCCAGCTTGGTGCTACTGAATAGGTTAGGGTGATTGTTTGATTAGGCCCAATGGCAAACATACCACTGGTCAAACCCGTGTTGCTTCCATTAATAGCAATGGCAGAAACCGTTCCTCCGCTTACATAAACGGACGCTGGTACGCCCCATGGATTCGTAACAGCGACTCCCGATGTACCAACACTAGGTCCAGAAAGCAGGCCAACAGGGTTAAAGCCTGGATTGTTAGTGACGAAATCTGACTGCCCAAAGCCATTGATAACTGAGTTAGAAGGGGACCACGTAGCTTGCGATCCGGCAAAACCGACCGTGTTGCCGATAAGGGTGCAGTTTTGATGAAACGCGCCTAGATTAATGGCGTGTGCCTGCGTTGTGCCACCGGCAAATACATCAGGGTAAATAAAACAGTTTGTAACGGCAACACCACTAACCGATGATCCGCTGACGCCATTCACATAAATTCCGTCATATAAACCGTTACCCGCAGTGGAATTATCATAGACTTTGCAGCTATCAATTTGGGCAAACGAGCCAAACTGGTTAACGACAATACCTTGCTGGTTATTGCCCTCAATATTACAGCTAGTAATTTGATTAGCCTGACCACCAACAAGGAGACCGGGGCCGCTGGTGGTGCCCCATAGTACGGCACTACGAATTGAGGATGAGCCAGCCTGAAGTGTAATAGCGGAGGAGCCGTTAAAGCCGTAGTCACCTCCTAGAATATGGACGTCTGCAGCAAAGCTGGTCAGCACAAGACCGTTGTTAGCATTGCCATATGCCCAACAATCGTTCAAATGGACCGTAGACGTGGTGTTGGCAAACCCGCCGGTGCTTCCGTCAAGTCGCCAAGCATCACCGTTAACTTGCTGTATGCGGACATTTCTAAATGTGGAGTACTGAAGTGCGAAGGCGTACAGACCATAGCATGTTGCACTCGAGTTATTGGCACGATTACCGTCGATTTGCAGATCTGCCATAAGGCAACCAGTGTTAGTGCCACTTGGCCACTGCAGTAGCCTTGTCAGGTTAGTGCCGTTCTTTTGCTTGATTGTTGAGGCCCAACCACTGCCGACATATGAGCCACCGGACAGTAGATTTAAGGGGCTGCTGATAATATATGTTCCAGCTGGGAAGAAACAGGTATGGCTAGTACCGGCCGCCGTGATAGCTGCCTGGATAGCTACAGTATCATCAGTTGACCCGTCGCCTTTTGCGCCATATGCTGGATCTTTTACAGAGATAATTTGTGCGCCCAAGGCTACGTATAAGCCGTTAGCTTGTGTCCCCGTAAGGGCTCCGACATCAGCTGCTGTAAGCGTAACAGAGCCGGCACTAGGGGTTTTGCCATTAACAGAAGTTACCGCACCGGCGCTGGATAGGGCTGTTTGCTGCAAGGATCCATCAGTATTATGGGAAACTGCAAGAAAACTGTTGAGGATATCGCCCCAGGAATTATCGTCACCACCAGGTGTTGGAAGTCGAGCCATAATTACCTTCTATTTTAAAGCTTATGATTACAACTGACAAACACCTAAACCTGTCTCAGATCGTATCTTGCATGCGCTTGCCTTCCAATCAAATGAGATGTAGATTGGCTAAAGAGATAAGCGGTAGTATAGGAGCACAAGATGAATGAGTACAAAGCAGAATTAGTGCTTGCAAAGCAGCTGGCCAAAGAAGCCGGCGAAATAATGCTTAGCTATTTTAATACGGTGGCTTCTAACCCAACCATTAAGAAAGACAAAACAATTGTCACCAAAGCCGACACTGACATTAATCGACGTGTCATTGAACTGCTTAGTAAAGAAACACCAGGGTATAGCATTTGGGGTGAAGAAGAGAGTCTTGTCGTTAAGGACGCAAAATTTACGTGGGTGTGCGATCCAGTAGATGGCACCATGCCCTTTGCTAAAGGGATGCCAATCTCGTCTTTCTCTCTCGCGCTAGTCAACGAGGATGGTAATAGTGTGCTCGGTGTGGTCTATGACCCATTTCAGGATCGCCTTTTTGAAGCAGTAAAAGGCGGAGGCGCCTATCTGAATGGGGAGAAGATTAGTGTTTCTGAGAAGGCAGAGCTTGATGGTGCGTATATCGATCAAGAACTTTGGATAAATCACGAAGAAGAAGTTATGTTTGATGATCCAAAGGACAAGTTTAATAAGGCTGGAGCCAAGATTACCACGCAGTGCTCCTCGGTTATATTAGGCTGCTTTGTTGCTAATGGCGCGTATGAGGCACTGATTTTTGGCCAAGGTAAGCCCGAGGATATTGCTGCGCTTGCAGTGATAGTTCCTGAAGCTGGCGGTAAGGTAACGGACTTATTTGGACAGCCGCAACGCTATGATACAAATATCCGCGGGGCAATTGTTTCAAACGGACTGATCCATGATGAGATATGTGCCGTACTGAAGGATATACATTACACGAGCAAGTACCTTGTCTAGCTAATGTGGGATACTACTACGTTCTCTTTCGCCGAAGGTAGGGTGACCATAACGGGCCATAAGCACCAGAGTCTAGAAAGCTCCACTCGTCTGGCGGCAGATGGTCTATAAGGAGATTACGGCCAACAGTATATTTACTAAATGAGCGCGCTAGTATTAGATGTGTCGCAGGGCGTACTGTTACGCATGAAATGCCCTCAAACTCACACTGTATCGGCGTAAAGCAATCTGGATTCAATGTATGGACAGCGCTGCTAAAATCTACATAGTCCCATTGTCCAGACTCTTGCTTTACGATCATAAGTACACGAGCTATTGTAGGGTCTACTGGATGCGGCAACTCGGGTAAATTGGTCGTAAAGTCATAAGGGCCTATAACATCAACGTCACGAGGAGTGCCATCGGGTTTGGCTAGCAGTTCTTCGTGCTGTTTAGTAAGCCTTGCGCGTTCGGTGAACTCCATATGAGGGTCAAGGCCCATATGTGCGAATATCGCGGCTCTTCCTATAGATCCAACAACCAGGCCGCCAGCCGCATAGACTGCTTCTAGGGTCTGCTTCAATCCGTCGATGGTAGGCGCAGCTCCCGGCTGGTACTCTGACATGTATGAATTATAACAAATCAAAGATAATGCAAGGCTCGACTAAACTTATTGGGGGCTATTCATCTTCAGCGCAATAACTAAACATGGTCGAATCCAATAAGTATTTCTGAATTGTGCATAGAGTGATAACGTTAAAGGGTAAACCTGAAACATGAGCTTTGTAAAACAAACATCCAAACTGATTGTTAGGCGTTGTTGGCAAACACTGGCTTTTCTTAAAAAACCAAAGATTTTCGCTAGCTGTCTGTTGATCGCAATAGCCGTATTCTTTAGTGGTTTTTACCTCTATCAAAACAACCATGCCACATCTGAGCTGAAGATTGCCAAGACGCTGGATGCTAAGGGGCAATACGCTGCTGCTAAAAAGACCCTAGAGTCTATCAACATAGTTTTGGTACAGAGTTTAACAAAAACGCATATCCGTTCGGAATTGAAACATAACCAGCAACTGGCTGACGTGCAGCAAAAGTTGAATCAGATTAAGCAGTTACTGAAAGAGCACAAAGGGCAGGCTGCTCAGGACTTATTGAAGCAGCTTACATCACAAGCAGGCGCAGTGGGTACTCAGATGGCTGGTTTACAAAAGGCGGCCCAACAGCAGGTAACTTCTACAAAACCTGTACCCGGTGGATCTAGTGGCGGCTCTACTACGGGTGGCAGTGGCGGGGGTAGCGGCTCAGGTGGCGGTAGTGGTGGAGGCAATGGCGGCACTTCTGGAGGTGGGGGCCCAAACACGGGACCACTAACAAATCTAGATGTTGTGTCGTTTAATGCCAGTGCTTCTGGTGGAACTGCCTCGACTTGCAATATAAACGGCTCAGTAACGTTTAGTTCTGATGGCAGCGGGACCGTAAAAGTAACTTGGTCGCAATACAGCACTAAAACTGTGAGTCAAACAATCAATCCGAATCAGTTCAGTTTTGCGGCAGCCGGAAACCAATCCGATGCGGTATCGCTCGGCGGCAGTCAGGGACTGGAACCCGGTGACAGCTATAGGATCTTAGCCACCATAACCTCAGTGAGTAATCCAGGCATAAGTGTCACGGCGGGACCGGTTACGATTTCTAGTTGTGCCGCACCGCCAGCATTAGCAAGCGAGCAGCAACCCGCTTCTATGACGACTATTACACCCGGGACACCAAGCATATATCAATACCAGGATAGTCTCTTTAGTAATGAGTGTAGTGTGCAGGTTAGTACACCGTATAGTGTGAACTCAAGCGGTACCGTTCAAGCAATCGTATTGGTTACTAGTAGCAGTTCCATTGGCTATACCTACTATGATAAAAATGGTGCCACCGGGTTTACGGGCAGTGGTAGCACAACGGATACGTCGTATTTTAGATTGCCACACTTACCAAGTGGTGGACACTACACGATCCAGGTTAAGCTGGTCGAAGTAAGTGTTCCAGGAACGGTCTATGCCTACACCTCTACGCTTACCAGTAATTGCGATTAATCACTAAATTATGAAATCACCGAATAATCGGTGATTTCATATACGTATGAGCTGTCTGGGCTATTTCTTTTGGCTAGAAACCGTAATCTTCTTTGGCTCCGCGAGCGGTGTGAGTGGCACTGAGACCTTAAGCACGCCTTCGTCTAAGTGTGCTTCTATATGTTCCGTATCAGCACGATCCGGCAGCTGGATCCGCCGGTAAAAGCTACTAGAGCTTTCGCGTACTACATATTTCTTTTCTTTATCTTCTTCTTTTTCGTGGCGCTCAGCGCTAATAACAAGTGCGCCATTTTCAGTTTGCACGCTGACATCATCCTGGTTGAAGTTTGGCAAATGCGCCTCAACTATTAAATGGTTTCCTTTGGTGTATACATCAGTGGTTGGAATATTTACACCCTTCAATTGGGACATCCAGTCGTCACCAAAGAACTGCTTTTGCAGGGCACTTAGTTCCGAAAACGGATCCCACCGCATAAGATTGCTCATTACATTTCTCCTTTTCGTTAGCATTAGTAACTGTCCAGAGAAGCATGAAAAGCTTCCATAACTTATTGTAGGAAAATAAGCGGATTAAGCCAAGATGTACTGATGGAATTCCTCAACTTGCTCGTGGTGCTCAGAAATTTTTAGTAACGCTGCTGACAAGGCCTGTACCTAGTAAGTTTTTGGTAGTTACGCTTCTCGAGCCTGCGTTAAAGGTACAGGTCTGAATGAGTACATCGGTGCTGCAATCGCTGCCGAGTCCTAAGGATGATGCTAAATGGATAGTATTGTTTACGCTATCCCCAGGTGCCGTATCGCTATAGAGGCTAAGAAGCGGGTCTGGTGAAGTAGGAGTGCCTGAGCCAGGATTGGGAGGGGTGGTGCTAGTTGTTGTGTTGTTGGTTGTGGTATTTGTTGTCGTAGAGGTCGTATGGTGTGTGGTGTCGCTGGTGGAACCCGAGTTGGTTGTGCCAGAGGTTCCGGCTGTGTTAAGGGCTGTATCACTGGTAGAGCCGAGGGTACTTGCAATTGGTGTATTGCCTAGAGTGGTCTTATCTTTGCGTAATCCCCTCGTCCAGTCGGTGGCAAAGCCCAACAGTATAATAAGCAGCACAATAACAACACTAGCTATAGATACCACCCATTTGAGTCGTTTGTCTTGGCGTTTATATTTGTCGAGGAGATTTAGCTTGTTGCTAAGTAGTTGCTGAGTGCCTGATTGCGATGCCATGTATTAGTTCCCTTTTTTATGTTTGAAGGTGCTGCTCTTTGATAGTAGTATGGCGCAAAAATAATGGTCAAGCTTATATAAGTTGTATTACATAGTGTTTTCATAATTACCGTAGTAATTTCATGTTAATTTCATAGACAGTGCAAAAGTCTTCTAGTGTTTACGGTTAACTCTGAAACGCGTGTAGGAAATCACTTGCTTGTTGCCGTTCGGCTTGCATCCGAGAAGCGACATCCGCAAGATCGTCAATAAGGTGCGTGATAACATTACTTACGTCAACAACTTTACTGTCTGCCATATATTGCTTGGCCTGGCTAGCGTGTAGTTGGATTACCATATCTATATGAGGAAGACTTTGTTCCCAAAAGGTTTGCTCAAGATCGTCTAGGAGCGAACTTAGCTGCTGTTTTCCTGGCGTTACATTGCCACTACGGAGTACCTGAGCCACAACATAGCTGATATGTCCTGCTGCTAAATCATCCTTCCAATCGCACAGGTCATCATTTAATTGGCGGACGATGAGGTAGCTTTTAAGAGCATTCTGAACCTTGACTAGGATATGAGCGTCCAAAGCAGGGTCTACGGCTAACAGTGCGCCAAGAATAGGTAGCCCATGACTGAGTGATCGGTCGTGCAAAGAATGCAGATCAGTATAATCAGGAATGGTTCCGATTTGGATAGTATTTTTGCGCACGGCAAAGCGACAATTTGCGAGCTCCCAGGCATTTGCAGCATCTATCGTATCAAATGTCTGGGTTACTAGCTTCATAAACCTTCTATTCGGTACCGCTTTAGTAAAAAGACCAACAGCTTTTCGCAGCGCAACATTGGCTGCCGAAAGTAACGCTGGGTCGCCCTCGTCGTCGAGAAAATCGTCGTAGATAGTGTATGCTACCCAGTTATATAAATTTGCTAAACCTAGCGTCTGCAGTACTTTGGGCTTAGGCCTATGGGGTAGCAGTAGTGCGTCTGCAAAGCGCTCGGCAAGAGGGCCAATTTCGCAGGTAGTATCAGCACTGATGAGCTTTGCAAGTTTTGCTTGTAGTGTGGTCCCAATGAGTGGATCCAATGTAGCCACATCAGTTTGTGCCACACCAGCGAGCTTTGAATAATAGTCTGGTGTGGCTGCGGTATTGACAATGGATTTAGCTTGGGCAAGGTTGATAATCGCCACAGCGGTACTTAGGCCGACTGAGCCGTACAGTAGCTCCGATTTGCCGAAGGGGTCTTTGTGAATGTATGTAATTGGCCATGAGCCATCGGGTAACTGAGATGCTATAGTGCCCGGCAAGGGTATATGATTTGGCGAGGGACTACGTTGTGCATTTATAGCGTCGAAAAAAAGTAGTGGCCAAGCGTCTGTATAGTAGCGACTGTGGTCTGGGGGCGTTTTAGTAATGTAGGCGGTGAGCTTCGGAAAAGGACCGCCCACATGATGTATAAATCGGCTGATACTGACGTTAGTAAGCCAATCTGGCTTGGCTGTATGGTTGTCGAGCGCATTACAGTAAGGGCCACCCGGGCTTTGCTCATTAGCTACCAAAGTATGGACGGCGGTAGCAATGACACTAGGAGGTAAACTTATGGGACTATGCTCATACAAAACGGCCAAACCATAAAATAAAACATAACTATCAATGTCACGAAACGTAGTTTTGGCTAAAAGCTTAATGGTGCGTTCAAGATATGCAGCAAGGCCATTAGCGACAACTTTTGCGTCAGGTTCATTACTAGTTGATAAAGCATTAAGCATCAGCGCATGTATGCCTAGGTCAACGGTGAGTGGTATCTTCACACGATCTGGATGGTCGCATATAATCGTAAAGCCGCCGCTTTTTAGCTGATGCTTCCTGAGGTATGCAGTGCCTCGCCTAGTAGCGGCCTCAGCCGTTTGACTGCTCATGTGTCCTCCGTAATATAACGGTAAAACACGTTTCGCCTTTTTGGCTCACAAGCTGTATGCTGCCATCAAAATACTCTTCAGCAATCTGCTTAACGACAAATAGACCAATGCCCATCCCGTCCTCTTTAGTGGTATAAAAAGGATCAAAAATGTTCTTTTGTATATGCGCAGATATACCACCACCGTGGTCGCGTACCGCAATCTGCACTGAGCCATCAGCTTCCAGACCGCCTTCTATCTGCACCTCTCTGGCGCTGTCGGGCGGAGCTATGCTGTATGATTCGATAGCGTTTGAAACAAGGTTAACGATAAGTTGTTTAAAGCGATTAGGGTCGCCATAGAGCGGCAGTGCGGGCAGCTTTGCCGGAGTGCTGAGTATTTTTACGTGCGATTTGCGCGCTTTAAATTGCAGCATCTTTATGACCTCACGGATCTCATGTGCAGCATTAAACGATGTATCCTGGACCTTACCATTAATATGATCGTGTGCCCACTGCATCATAGCGTCAATATATGCGATACGGCGCTTAATCCGCAGCTGTATTTGTGACTCGGATTGCTTTTGCTTCTCGGCCATGCCTTCAATGTCTACGCTGAGTGTCGTGATATGGTTTGATAGATCATGCAGCAGGCTAGTACTAAACTGACCAAGCTCTGCGAAACGGTGCAGTTGTCGTATTTTTTCTTCTTGAGCTTTTTGCAGTGCTTTGGTACGGGCTATAACTTTAGTCTCTAGTAGTTCTTTTTCACGCTGTAATGCCGACTCTGCTCGGAGTGCTCGATGTAGTGAACGATCAGTCTCACGGTTAAATAGCCACGAACTAATGCCAACCAGAATAAACACAAAATAATACACAACTAGGTCGCTTAAGTGTGGTGACTGGGTTTGCCAGTAAAAATTCGGATGTATACTCCCGCGTACGATGGCTGATTGGATAACGTAGAGCGCAAGCATGCTGGCACCAAGCGTGATTATGGCATATGAGGCACCAAGTACGATTCCAGAAAGCACTATTAGTGCGCAGTAGAGCAACAGCGCAATAGGCAATGTAACGCCCCAGGTTACAGCCATGATTGTTGCAATCAACCAATATATAAGCAGCAAACCCGAGGCTGCAATAAAGTAGCGCTGTCGCTTCAGACACGCGTATAGTCCGCCGGTAACACCGATTGAAATCACAACTGCTACCAGCCGGTGTAGCACCAAACGGTTAAAGCCAGTAAAGTATGCAGCAATAATGGCTATGGCACTGAGCCCTAATACACCAAAGGTTGCAGCAAATAAAATGCGCAGCACTGAAGCACGGCGGCTCAGGCTCTCGTCTTGCACGCGAGTTGTTTTTAAGAGTTTTTTAAGTATTTGCAGCATATCAAACTATAAGTATAGTGATGGCGCGCCAGAAGCCAAAATTTGGCCTCTGGCGCCTGTGGCTCCCTTATGGAAAAGGCTGCCGTATGGCTACTAGTCGGCTACGTTAAGCCATGGCTGAGCGGCGCTTGTACGGCCTCCTGCTGCCAAAGACTCAACTGCCTGAGACGTGCGTGCAGTCTCATCTGTTAATATTGCAGTAATTGCACTGTTCATAGTGCCCCCCTTGTTATATTTTATGTATCGCTAATGTCGTTTAGGACATAGCCGATGCCGTATGCCGTCTTTATGAGCGGCGTGCCGAACGGGCGGTCTACCTTGTCTCGTAAGTGTTTAATGTGCACATCAACCGTATTGTGCCAGCGATCTTTGTCAGACTCCCAAGCATGGTTAAAAATCATAGTACGGGTAACTGCCTGTCCCTTGTTGCGGATCAAAAATTCTAAAATGTCAAATTCTTTGCGTCTAAGTATAATTTCTTGGCCTGCGCGATACACTTGGCGTTTGCCGAGATCCATTACTAGTTCGCCATGAGTTAAAATGGTACCGCCGTATTCGGCCGGTACCCGGCGAGTGAGTGCGAATAGTCGAGCGCGCAACTCTGCGAGTGAAAAAGGTTTTATAAGGTAATCATCAGCACCACTTCCCAGTAGATCGACGCGGCTTTGAACGCTACTAACACCCGAAAGTATTAGAATTGGTGTGGCGATGTTGGCGGCTCGGATCTTTTGACATACATCACTTCCTGAACCATCTGGTAATCCTAAGTCTAGTACGATAACGTCACTGCTGGTGGCGGTCGCCTGGCGCAGTCCCTCAGTTGCTGTTCTGGCAGTGTCAATAACAAAATCCTTGCCTAAAAAGTCCTTTAGGCTCCGGACTAAGGCGAGGTTATCGTCGATGACTAGTAGTTTCATAAGTATGATGCGGCAGAAATAGGCAACATCTACATACTAACAACTTAATTATTAAATTGTCATTAAATTTGAGGAGTATTTCATAATCTCTAAAGACATTCTTTAGTAAAACCAATAACCAGCTACTGCAATATGTAAACTGGCTATTGGTTTTAGAAGGGGGCCACAGTGGCATATACCCTGTGCACAAGAAGAACTAAGCTTGGAAGAGTGGACGTGCTTAGTGGGGTATGCGACCTCAAACAGCAAGAAGTGGAAGCGCGGTCGCTTAATATGATCCAGCATACAGCTTAGCTGAAACAACCTGTACCCACATACTCTTATACACAATAGTATGCCCCTTATCCAAAAGGATAAAGAAAAAAGATTAAAAAATACTGAAATCTACGATTTATACTTCATGAATGTGATTGCAAGTAGCTATCCTGGAAGGTACGAGCGTTACGAAGTAAAATAGCCATACAATTTGCAAGTTTTCCTGGTACAATAAGCGGGTCTTACCTTGTTATGTGGCGCCTTGGCGGAGTGGTTACGCAGCGGTCTGCAAAACCGCGTACACCGGTTCAAATCCGGTAGGTGCCTCCAAGTTACTATCTTGGGCGAGTGGCGGAATTGGTATACGCGGCGGACTTAAAATCCGCTGACCAAAAGTCTTGTGGGTTCAAGTCCCACCTCGCCCACCAAGTAAATAAGACCTCGGTAACCGAGGTCTTATTTACTATTTATTCCATTTGACCAAAATCGGGGAACTGAGCAGCGATTGTCTGACGTGCTTCATGTATCATCATCGCCTCGTGAGCAAGCTGTGGGTTCAATACGGTACTTAAAGTTTGTGCTGCAACCTCATCTCCTGGTGTGCCTGATCGGAGTCCTCTATATAAGACATCAGCCGTGGGTAGGGGTGTAAGTTGGGCTCGATCTGCCACGCGCATTTCATAACTAGCGTTTGCGCTGTATGGGTCGCGTGCAAGCGTGATAAGCCGTTGTGCCGAGGGGTTGAGGTCATCAAGAGCTAGGTGAGCAAGCTGCCTGCGGTCTTTCCATCCAAGCTGCTTTCTTAATGAATTGATTTCTCCAGTCATTGTCCCGACCGTTTGGTCGAATCGCCATCTGCCTTCATGCTGATAATGTGCTGTTGTGGCTCGATGAAGAAGGCCTGGTGTCAGCCGATTCGTGCCAGTAGATGACGAGGTAAGTACTACTGCTGCGGCAACGCGGCTGACATATGTTCTTACTGCCTCGTCTTGGGCTATCGACTCAGGGTTCTGGCCATAGTAAAGTCTGTCGAACATATCGAGCCGGCCTCTCTTTGCAGCTGGCATATCAGCATAGTGCTCAAATCCTGCTGCAACTGGATCATATTCTTTGAGGTGAGCTTCTGCGCGCCTCATTGCTTCACCCCGCTGCATCATAAGAGTTGGTAAAATGATGAGTGGTGCTGACATAATGTACGTCTCCTTTGTCGTTGCACTTTAGTAAGTACACCTGAAGTACGCTGATTGCTTAGCTCTAATGCGGTCAAGCGTGACCGTCTCGTCTTGGGCAATGCTCGGCCAAGGTAGTCGCCAAAGTCACTGAATGCTTACTTGCGACTAGAAAGATTGATCTTTCTGTAAAACTTACTATATACCCACTACCTTGGTTGTCAAGAGTAGCGTAAGTCTAGTTGTATTACCATCTCTAGATCTAATACTATGGTGTCAAGGGTCGGCAAGGTATACTAATTCATGTATGTCAAAATCTGAATGTCCATTCTGTAATCCTAAAGATCGAGTACTCAAAGAGAATGAGTCTGCAATCCTTATTTTGAGTAATCCACGTAAAGTGCCAGGTCATACGCTGGTACTGCCGAAGCGGCACGTTGAAGAGCCGTGGGAGCTGATGAGTAACGAATTGCGTGACATCTTTGAGCTGATATTTTTTGCTGAGCGGCGCTTGCTTAGCAAACTTGGCGAAGGTGTAGATATCCGCCAAAACTATCGGCCGTTCAAAAAGCAGGATAAACTAAAGGCCAATCACGTGTTATTCCATGTTGTTCCACGCGCCAAAGACGATTATTTATATACAGTATCCGAAAAGTTTGAGCGTGATCTGTTCGCCGAGCTTGATACACTAGAGCGTACAGAAGTCGAAAAACTACTGCAGTAGTGATATACTTGGCTCTGCTATGAAAAGCTTTGCAATGTCAGCTGTCATGATGATGCCCCCGCGGGCATAGCTTTTCTTTATCTATTTTTAACTACATAAAAGCTAAACGGGTACAATAGTTGGTGAAGGCGGAAACTTCTTCTTCGAACCTGAACAGAGTGACCCTGGAGGATATTCCCACAATGAGTAATTATTATGTAACCACTTCTATACCATATGTAAATGGTGACCCACACATTGGATTTGCTATGGAGCTGATCTTAGGTGATGTGCTAGCCCGCGCGGCTCGAGCGGCTGGTCACCAGGTTATGTACAGCACTGGCACTGACGAACATGGGACTAAGGTGGCTGAGAAAGCTAAGAGCCTAAACAAAACACCACAGGAATTTGCTGATGAGGTGTCAGCTAAATTCCGTGTGCTTGGTGATCTGCTTGATGTTGAGCCGGATCGCTTTATTCGTACCACTGACAAGGCGCACATGGAGCGCGCCCAACTGATATGGAAAGCGTTAGATAAAGATATCTATAAAGCAAAATATGTTGGTTGGTATGATGTGCGCCAAGAAGAATTTGTGCCAGAGTCACAGGCTGATCCGGAGCGCATGAAGCCTGACCACCCGCAGGCCTACCAAAAGTTGGAAGAAGAAAACTATTTCTTTCGCTTAAGCAAATACAACGAACGTATTTTGCAAGCCACTGAGGCTGACGAGCTACAAATTGTACCTAAAACCCGTAAAAATGAAATCGTTAGCTTATTACGGGAAGGTTTAGATGATGTGAGCATTTCACGGCCGGCCGATAAGCTGGACTGGGGCATTCCTGTGCCTGGCGATAAAAGCCAGGTTATGTACGTGTGGTTTGAAGCGCTTATGAACTACATCACCGTGCTTGGTTATCCAGAACACGACGATTTTAAGAAGTTCTGGCCTGCCCAGGTGCAAATTGTAGGAAAAGACATTATCCGTTTCCATGCCGCCATTTGGCCCGCAATGCTTATGGGGCTTGGCATAGACTTGCCGAAGCAGCTCTATGTGCACGGTTTTGTGAACGTAGATGGTCAAAAAATGAGTAAAAGCCTAGGCAACGTAATCGCGCCAAGTGAAATCGTAAAGAAGTATGGTGCCGATGCCTTCCGTTACTACTTCTTACGCCACATTCCAAGCTATGACGATGGCGACTTTACCTGGGAGCATTTTGAAGCTGCTTATAACAATGAGCTGGCTAATGAATTGGGCAATGCCGTACAGCGGACAGCGGCAATGATCCAAAAGTACCAGGATGGGGCTATTGGTGACGTTCCGGTTGCCAAGCATGATACCGGCGAATACAGTGCAGCAATTGCGGCCTGCCGATTCGATCGCGCCTTGGACCAAGTTTGGGATCAGGTACGGGGGCTTAATCAGTATATTGACCAAGAAAAACCCTGGGAGATCGCTAAAACAGACGATGCTGATCACTTACGCGAAGTACTTGCCCAGCAAGTAGGTGACCTGCTTGAAATAGCCGAATTGATTGAGCCTTTCTTGCCGTCTACGGCTGCCAAAATACAAGGGGTGTTTAAAACGGGCATGGTGAAGCCGCTGGAAACAACATTGTTCCCTAAGCTAGAGATTGTATCAGCGGATAAATAGCGGGCAGATGATGCGGATTCAGCTTTCTGCTCCCCAAAAATATCGTCTATGTCGGATTATTTCTAGTCTAGGTGTTCTGGCGTCCGCGTATTTCATAAGCCGTATGGGACCATTTGCGCCGCCACACCACAATAAAGTGATGTTCGCTATGCTGATGGTTTCTGTACTAATTGCTCTGCCTTTTGCGATCGGAGCATACTATTATCGGTCAAAGCGGCAGAATATTGATGCCGGTGCTGTACAAGTTGCGGCACTTGCGCAGGTTGGCAAAAAGACGGAATCAACAAATGCCCCCAAGAAAGGGTCGACCAAATGAGCCTGGAGCTGTTTGATACGCATTGTCATATTCATGAAATGACCAAGCGAATTACACCGGTGTATGACAAATGGTATAGCGATGGAGTTGCACGTACGCCAGAAGGTGTTATTGATGCCGCGCACGAAGCGGGTGTGAGCCGGATGCTTTGTATTGGAACCTCGCTAGCCGACAGCGAGCTGGCTGTGGAGTTCGCGACTGGCCGCGAAGGCATGTGGACTAGCATTGGTATTCATCCACATGAGGCAGCGTTACACCTTGAACAAGCTAGAAAGGGTCAATTCGCAGCATTACTTAATGATGCTCGAAAGAGCAAAATAGTGGCGATTGGCGAATGCGGCCTCGATTATTTCTATGAACACTCACCAAAAGAAGCACAAGTAGAATTATTGAAATTCCAGATAGAACTAGCACTTGAGCATGATTTACCGCTGAGCTTTCATGTGCGTGAAGCGTTTGATGATTTTTGGCCTATTTTTGACAGCTATCAGGGTGCCAATGTGCGAGGAGTACTGCATAGTTTTACTGATAACGCTATACATTTAGAGCAGGCGATGAAGCGTAACCTGTACATTGGTGTGAACGGCATAGCTACGTTTGCCAAGTCACCAGAACAACAGGCAATGTATCGCGCCATACCTCCGGAAAAGCTTATGCTAGAAACTGATGCCCCATTCTTGACTCCCATACCATTCCGTGGTAAAGTGTGCGAGTCAAGACACGTGCGTGTGACGGCGGAGTTTTTAGCTGGCTTACGTCAGGAAAAACTCGAGGAATTGGCATCAGCAGCCACCGCAAACGCCCGTGCTTTGTTTAGAGTCTAACTTATTATTCCAATGAATTATTTCAATACAGCTTCACCAGAACAAAGTCCTGGTGTTTTACCTGAAACGGTGTCTGAGCGAGCAGCAGCAGCTCGTAAGGACGTGGTTAGGGTTAGCTTGGAACATTTGAATCAGCTGGCGATAATGGCTGGTCTAGACGTGCTACAGGCACTTCGTCCGGCAGTAGAAGCTGTGAGTACAGCCGCTGTAAATGAGACGGCCTACCCAGCAGCTAATAATGGGGCAAGGCCTGCTAGCGATGAAGCGGCAGCGGGTAATAATGCTATAAACGTTGCCGATGCCCGTGCACTTGTTGAGTGGGCCCAAGCGTCGGCAAACGGAGACGGCAATGCTCAAGAAGCTGCTTAGTATCATTTCCCCTAAAGATGATGCGGCTGTATATGCACAGGCCTACCGTGATGCTATCCATGAAGAGGCTAAAATTGGCGGTGCGCTTTTTGGCCCGATCCCTACTGGTACTCGCCGTGAATTCTTTTGCTTGGATGAACACACCTGGGTATGGCACGAAGAATGGACCGACGCCAATAATATACGCCATGCGCGGACTACTCGCTATGATGTAGGTCCACAGGGTGTTCTAAAGGCTCAAGACGGACAACCGTATCAGCCACTTGGTCGTGATGAAATGCTCCGTTTAGTACACGCAGCACGCCGCTACAAAGAGCTAGTGGATGAGCGGTACGCTCTCACCGCTGCACTCTAATACGCTACAATTATACTAATGACTTACCTCGACTACGCTGCCGCAACGCCGCTGGATGCGGATGTTCTGACGGCAATGCAGCCGTATTTTACCGAGTGGTTTCATAACCCTTCGGCTGGCTATATGGCTGCACAAAAGGTGCGGGCTGATTTAGAACAGGCTCGGGCAGCTGTAGCGGCACAGATTGGCGCACGGGCAAGTGAAATTATCTTTACGGCTGGCGGTACTGAATCTGACAATTTGGCGGTTATAGGCGTTATGCAACAATTTCCGCACGCAAATGTAGTGACGAGTGCCATAGAGCATGATGCAGTGCTGGAGCCAGCCCGGCAATTTAACTCCTCGGTTGCGCTTGTAAATGAGCAGGGAATGCTACTGCTTGACGATCTAGAATCAAAAATCAATGATCAGACGGTACTAGTAAGCATGATGTATGCCAACAACGAAGTGGGGACCATTCAGCCAATTCGCCAAGTGTCGCAACTTATTGCAGGAATCCGAGACGAGCGTCGTAAGAACGGCAACACGCTGCCAATTTATTTGCACACTGATGCGTGCCAAGCCGCTAATTATCTAGACCTGCATGTGTCGCGTTTGGGGGTAGATTTAATGACACTTAATGGTGGTAAAATCTATGGTCCCAAACAGAGCGGCATATTGTATGTGTCAAGCAAGGTACAATTGCAGCCTTTAGTGCGCGGTGGGGGTCAAGAACGCAACTTGCGTAGTGGTACCGAAAATGTGGCAGCCTGTATCGGTTTTGCAAAAGCATTGGAGCTAGCACAGGCGGAACGACACGAAGAAGCCCAGCGCTTGGGGAAATTGCAGGCGCTCGCAGTCGGACTTATCCATCAAAAACTACCTAGTGCAATACTCAACGGCTCTGAAAAACATCGCTTGCCCAATAATATTCACTTGACATTGCCTGGTCAAGATAATGAGCGACTGTTAATGGAACTAGATGAGCGGGAAATTTTAGCGGCAGCTGGTTCAGCTTGCAGCGCTAGTAATGAAGAGCCGAGCCATGTCTTACGGGCTATGGGTGTTTCTGAAGCTGACGCTCAAGCGTCACTCCGTATAACTATGGGTCGCCATACAACCGAAACACACATCCGTACTTTAGTTGATGCACTTGCAACTCTTATTTAAGATATTGTTGTAATTTTGGGAGGTCTGTCCTCTCAAAATCAGAGAACGATGAGTGTAAAGACGAGAGTTGTGCGGTATACTGCTAATAGTTAAAACTGCTAGCATCTTATGCTACATGTAACAGAGCAAAAAAATGAAAATACGCCGGTTTATAGTCCATGCTGTTCTCGGATGTTTAGTTTTAGTTGGCCTGGCGGGCTCTACTGTAACGGCAGCTGGCACGAGTTCTAATAATAAAACCACCTCCTCTAGCAGTACACAGAAGGCAACCGGCGGCGGTAGCGTGCAGGGCTATGCCGCAGATAGTGCGCTGCAATATGGCACGGTTGTGCAATTGGCGGGTGGCGCAACTACTAAAGTAGCACCGGCGACCGCTAAAGATCTGGGCGCTATGTACGGGGTTACCGTTGATCCTCATGAATTGTCGATCAGTATATCTAGCAGTAATTTGTCGAACGAAGCCTATGTGGCAACCTCCGGCACCTTTAACGTGCTGGTAAGTACCCAGAATGGTGCTATTAGTGCAGGTGACTACATTACCATGTCAGCAATCGATGGCGTGCTTATGAAGGCGGGGAGTTACGATGATCAGAAAATAGTATTTGGCCGAGCTGCCGGTGGCTTTAGTGGCAAGAGCAATAGCATCGGTAGTACGTCGCTGCACTATAGCGACAATAAAACCACCCAAACAGTAGCGCTTGGAATGGTGCCAGTGGCTATAAACATCGAGCGCAATCCAAACCAAAAAAGCACCAAGGCCAATCTGCCGCCAGCCCTGCAAAAGCTAGGCGAGGCGATTGCCGACAAACCAGTTAGCCCTACGCGTATCTACCTGAGCATTGGTATAACGGGCCTGAGTATTATTGTGGCGCTAGTCACGCTATACGCCGGTATCCGCAATGCCCTAATTGCCATTGGCCGTAACCCCTTGAGCAAAAAATCTATTTTCCGGGGACTGCTCGAAATTATCTTAACCGGTTTCATCATTTTAATTATTGGTCTGTTTGCGGTATATTTACTATTAAAGTTATGATGCAAAAGGGGATGGGCAAAACAGTATGACAGGTTTGTGGCTGGTATTTATTCTCGGTAGCCTAGCCGCTGTTTTTCTGGCATTCATATGGGTGCTAATTTCGTTACAGCGGCTTCAGGCTGGCGGAGGTACCGGCAAGAAATCAGTAGAAGATCTGAATAAGGCCTACACCGATATTGCCGAGGAAGATGCTACGCACCTCTTTAATAAAGAATTCCGCGAAGAGTTGCGTAACCGCGGTCGGTTACGGTTCGAAAAGATTATTGACGAGAACGCCATGTTCTTAAAGCAAGATCTAGATATGACTATTGCACAGCTGAACGACTACATGAAGCAGCAAATTTCGGCGAAACTAGACCAAGAATTTGCCGAATATGCCAAAGCTATGCAGCAAGCACAAGAGCTAGCACTAGCATCACTGCAGCGAACCGCCCAGGAAGTTGAAGCGCAACGTGTCCAACTGGCCGATGCGCTCCAGAAAGATGTAACCGCTCGTGAGGCAGCGCTGCTCAAGGTATACGAAGACAATATGGCTAAGATTGTGGAGCACTACGTGCTACAGGCGTTAGGCGACCAGTTTGACCTAAAGAGCCAGTTGCCGTACATCATTAAGCAGGTTGAGGCCAACAAACAGAACATTATCGAGGATATGCGGTTATGAGCCAGGCCAAGACACCGACGTTTGTTTTTCCGCCAGCGCTTGTTACCAGGGCTGATCTTGCTCGTTTAGTGCGCGAAGTTGAAGCTATTGACAACGAGTTTGAGGCACAAAAGGCGCGCAATCATACTAGTGGGAAAACAGGGTATCGTCTACCGGCGTTAAGCCGTTCATTGGGCGATTTTCTAGACCTAAATAAGCTAGACCTAACTGACGATCATGGCCGCATGGTTCTAAAGGAACAGCTTCGCATCACAAAAGACAAAGCGCCGATTATTCATATGGTCTTTGCAGTTGAGGCCGACCCAGCATCGCTGGCCCAGCTGGTAACCTATCTACGTAAAGAAATTCACCCACAAACGCTCCTAAATGTTGGTTTGCAACCAGCGCTAGTTGGCGGTGCCTATATTCGTACTCCAAATCATATCCATGACTTTAGTTTGCGCGAGTTACTAGCTAGTAAGCGCAATGTCATTACTACATCTCTGGAAGACGCTATGGCAGGGGCAGTGCAGTGAATCCGGCCCCTGATAAGCTGTTTCAGGAACTCGTCGACAAGGGTAATCCAGTTGGCGAGATTATCGGCATTGACAGCTTTTTGGTAAAAATTCGTGGCTTGCAGCCAATAAACGTCCATGCCTTGATTCGCTTTGAGGATGGCAGCAAGGGCTACGTGCACCACGTGTATGAAGACTATGTGATGGTTATGAAGCTGGGCACCACAGTGCTGCGTATTGGCATGGTCTGTGTACTACAGCACCATGAGTTGCTGACTAAAGTTGGCAAAAACTACGTTGGTAGAGTGGTAAACATCTTTGGTGAGCCAGTTGACGGTCGCGGCCCAATTGAACCCGACGCGGTTTGGGATGTGTTCCACAATGCGCCGATGCTATATGAGCGCGAACTACTAGATCACCAATTGGAAACCGGCATTACAGTGCTGGATATCAACTTCTCGCTTGTGCGTGGTCAGCGCATGGCGGTGCTAGGAGATGGCAAGTCGGGTAAGACAGCCATGACTACCCAGATTGCTATTAATCAGAAAAACACCGATATCACGGTGATCTATGTGTTAATTGCCAAGCGTCAGCGCGACGTGGCGCAGTTGGTAGACCGGCTAGAGAAAAACGATGCATTGTCTAAGGCGATCATTATTGTAACTAACATGTTTGAATCGCTGGTGGCAACGTATTTGGCGCCCTATATTGGTGCGGCACACGGTGAATATTTCTGGCAGCAGCTGGCAATGGATACGCTGGTTATCTATGATGACTTAACTAGCCACGCACAGGCTTACCGCGAAATTTCCCTGATCGCAGGCGTGAGCCCAGGCCGTGACAGCTACCCTGGTGATATGTTCTACACCCACTCTAGCCTAGTAGAGCGAGCGGGCCGCTTGGAGCGGAACCATGCTACCCAGACTATTTTGCCGATTATTTACGCTCCAGCTGGAGACATTACAGCTTATTTGCCAACAAACGTGATGTCTATGACTGATGGTCAATGGATTCTTGATATGGCAATTTTTAAAGATACCATGCGTCCGGCTATTAGCACTGGCCTTTCGGTGACCCGTGTGGGTGGTGTTGGCCAAAACAAGCGTCAGAAGGGCCTCGCCGCCGCACTTAATAAAACGTTGGCTGGGTACCGTGTTGCTGAAGAATATGCTCACTTTGGAACCGAGCTAAACCCTGAGGCACAGTCTGACTACGACAAAGGTAAGGCCCTCTTCCAGCTCATGAACCAGGATATTGGTGAAGGCTATTCGCTGATGGATCAGCAGTTCTTGCTGGACTTGGTGCTTGGCACGGAGCCGGAAGAGCGGATTGACATTAAGAAGCTTAAAGGCTTAGTAAAAGACTATTCTGCCAAGGTGCAAGAAGACAAAGACCTAAAGGGTAACTGGGACCAACTGCGTGATCAGCTGAAGGCGCAGGTAGTGATTGTTGATGAAAAGAAAAAGGCCGACCGCGAAAAGGCGGAAGCTGAAGCAGCTCGGTTAGCTGCCGATGCCGAAAAGGCTGCTGCCGGTGTGGTTGCCGAACAACCTGCAGCGGACGCTAAAGACGCTAAAAAGTCTGACGACAAAGATAAGAAGAAAGCCGAAGACGCTAAAAAGGATGATAAGAAAGATTCCAAAGAAGCAAAATCCGAAGCACCCAAGACTGATGAGGTAAAGGTTGAAAAGCCACCAGCGGAGGCTAAGAAATGAGGCGGCCAACCGAAATTAAAGGCGAAGAGCTGTCGATGCGTACCATCGTGAGCCTAACCAGTGCCTTTGAAAGCTTGTCGAGCATGAAGATTACGCAAACCAAAGGCAAGGTGCTCATCAGCAACGAGTTCTTTAATGAAGTGTGGAACATCTACAAGCAGATTCGTATGGATGTGATGTTTAACTTTGGTCGTGCGCCCGACGAAAAGCCGATTGAAAAAGAACTATTAATTTTGATAACTGCGTCAGGTGGCCTTAGTGGTGATATTGACCAGCGCCTCATCAAGGAATTCCGCAAGCACTATGATCCAGAAAAAAATGACATTGTGGTAATTGGTCATCACGGCGCGTTGCAGCTGGATCAGCTAAAAATTAAATACAATATGTACTTCGATTTGCCCAAAAAAGATTTCATTAATGTTGATCCGCTCATGAAGGAAATTAAAAGGTATCGCCATAGCCGCGTATTTTACCAAGATTATATTTCGCTATCACAGCAGGGCATCAAAGACCTTGACCTTAGCGAGGTGGTAGATCGAATGGGTAAGATTGCCGACCTTGACACTGTTGATGACGAGAAGATTACTGAACGGACCTATATCTTTGAGCCAAATGCCTACACGGTATCGGCCCATTTGGAAACGTCTATTTTGCGCCTTACGCTGACGCAGTTTATTTATGACAGCCGCTTGGCTCAGCTCGCTAGCCGCTTCCGCGCTATGACAGCCGCCAAAGAACGTTCTATAGAAACAGCTAACGAGCTGCATACGCAGTACAGCCGGGCTAAACGTGCCCTAGTTGATGTGCGTCTAAAGGAGTCTCTTGCGGGGCTTAAAAAAGTGCGTGCCGGAGGGGGTGACTGATGGCGAAAGGTATTGTGCGGGTCCTTAAGGACTTGGTGATCAAGATACAGTTCGACGATGACATGCCAGATGTCAACGAGATGCTATATGTCGAAAACGAAAATAAAACGCCGCTACTTGTTGCTAGTTTGGAGCACGGCGATACTGCAGTTTGTCTGAATATAGCCGGGGATCGGTCAATTCTAAAGGGTGCACTGGTAAATCGCAGTGGCCACAGCCTGGAGGTGCCGGTTGGTGATGAAATGATTGGCCGTGTTTGGGATGCTCTGGCTCGTCCGATTGATGGCAAGCCACCGCTGCCGGACGAAGTACTGGCTAAGATGCCTAAGCGCTCCATTTTCCGTCCAGAATTCCAGGAAACCTCACTACAGGGTCGGCCGGACGAAATTCTGGAAACAGGCATTAAGGTATTGGATTTCTTCACACCGTTTGTGAAGGGCCGCAAGATTGGTATTGTGGGCGGTGCTGGTGTGGGCAAGACCGTGCTCACTATGGAGATGATCAACAATGTGGCCGAAGGCTCCGGTGCTATCTCTATCTTCGCCGGTATTGGTGAGCGTATTCGTGAGGGTCACGAACTCTATAAAACGCTACTAGATAACGACCTGCTAAAAACCACAGCCATGTTCTTCGGCCAGATGAACGAAAATCCGGTGCAGCGTTCATTGATTGCGCTAAGTGCCATTACGCTGGCCGAGCACTTTCGGGATGATAAGAAAAAAGACATTTTGCTGTTTGCCGACAACATGTATCGCTACATTCAGGCTAAGAACGAGGTGTCGACCATTATCGACCAGACGCCAGCTGAGGGTGGGTACCAGCCAACAATCTTTAGTGACGTAAAAGCCATGGAAGACCGTTTAACCACTAACGAAAATGGCTCTATTACCGCCCTGCAGACCATCTATGTTCCCGCTGACGATACCTCTGACCCGGCCGTGCAGATGATTCAGCACGAGCTGGATTCGATTATTGTGCTTTCCCGTGCCGTAGCAGCCCAGGGTATCCGTCCGTCCGTTGACATTGGCGCCAGCAGTTCCAGCCTTATGACCCCTGAAATTGTAGGCGAACGGCATTATATGCTCAACGTTCGAGTACAGGCTATTTTGCAGAAATATAACTCATTGAAGGGCATCGTAGCCATTATTGGTGAGTCAGAGCTAAGCGCCGAAGACCGTGACGACTATAACAAGGCTAAAAAACTCATCCAATACTTTAGCCAACAGTTTAACGTGATGGAAAAGATGACCGGTATTCCTGGTGAACACCACACCCGCGAGGACACGCTTAACGGCATAGAGGAAATTATCGTCTAATGCCCAAACGACAAATTGCTAGTACCGGTGAAATTGTCGATGTCGACAAAGCTCAAATGACAGCGGAGCAGCTGGCTAATGCCGATAAGCCTGTGATGGCTGTTAAAGTGTATGCGCCGTTCAAGGTTTATTTTGAAGGGGACGCATACAGCATAACGGCGGTTAACGAAACTGGCCCGTTTGATGTGTTACCACACCACCATAATTTCTTATGTATGCTTGTGCCCTGCGACCTGGTGATTAAAACGCCTGATGAAGTTAAAACCGTCAAGATTGCCCGCGCATTGATGCATGTCAAGGCCGAAAAAGTTACGGTTTTCGTCGACGTGTAGCCTGCGGGTTCTAAGTAATTCCAATGAGAATTACGCTGGGTAAAACTAGTTTAATCAGTAATAAAGTAATCGTACGCCATAACTGAATTAGCCGGCGGCGCGTTGGCAGTACAGATACTAAATTGTGTAGTGGAGCGGGTTACGTAATATTCAGTTTGGCCAGCACCAATATTTACAGGGCTTACTAGCACGTGCGGTGTGTTAGTAAACGGCCTGTTAAACGTGATGGTCATAAAGCAGCCGGCTGTTGGTCCGCTGCCAGTGTTGACGTTGATTGTTCCGGTAGTATCGCTACCATTTATAGAAGCACTGCCGCCGGCACCGGTAACGTTCGGGAAAAACTGCCTGCCTGGTGATGCGCCAGTAAACGCAATATGGTTGGGTACGGTTAGCTGCGCGTTGCCTGCCATAGTCAGGTTATTTACGGTAAGTTGTCCAATAGTAACCGCGCCGCTAAAAGCAGCTGCGCCACCTACATTAAGATCATGCTGGATAGTAACGGTTCCTTGGAACGTGCTGCCTTGAGCGACTTGCAAGGTATTTGCCTGAACGGTATTAAGGTTTGATGTGTTTGAGACGGTTAGGGCCGGGATGCTTAGCTCACCGCCTAGCTTAATAGTTCCCGCTACGTTTAGGTCACTCCGTATAAGCACTTGGCCGGAAAATATAGCGTTGCCTTGGATAGTCAAGGTTTGGCCGGTGTCGCCGACCGTGGCATCAGAATTAGCAAGTTGTTTTAGGGTGTCAGCGCTAAGCGTTTGTGTGTTAGCACTTGGGGTCTTGGGGGTCTTTTTGCCATTTAGAAAGCCTACAACGCTAACGACAACCGCTAGTAGCACCACTAATCCGAATAGCAGCAAGTACACATTAAAGCGCTTCAAGAACTGCTTAAGTGGATTCTGTTTTTTTGCTGGTTTACCATTAGTGGCCGTAGAGCCGTCGGCGTTAACTGCCGTCTCGCTGGCAGCGCTTTGTCCTAATTCTTCATTCGTCTTTTCTAGTGCATCTGGTGGTGCACTTTGCGGAGATGATGAAGGGTTGGCTGCTTCATCTGGTTTTTTGTCTTTATCTGCTTCCATGGTGGTAAGTAGTTATGCTTACTATGTAGCATACTAGATTTTACTCCAGCCCACTAGTGTTTTAAGCGTAGACGGTTTGTCTTTTAGATATTTTTTAGCGATAATAGTGGTCAGCTATGCAAAAACAAATGTTTGCAGGGGTGAGGCGATATCTATCTGGCCGGGCCTATTTTGTACGACAAGGTAGACTGGTGGCTGTGCTGGCGCTAGTGCTCTGTGTGGGTGGAGTTGGCAAGGCTGCGGCTACCACTACCTCGTCATCGTCGCACTATAGTGTTACCGAGACGCAGTTTGGGCCTGGTTCGGCGCTAAGCGAGTGCTCTAGTACCTACTGTGCCAAAGTATCATCGGGTGATACTACAGTTGGACGGTCTAGTAGCACCAACTACAGCGCACTGTTTGGTGAGAATACCTCGGATATTCCAGTGCTAGCAGTATCCGTTACTGGGGGTACGCAAAATATGGGTGTTTTGGATGATACGCACACTGGAACAGCGACCAGTAGTGTAAAAGTAACAACATATTTAAGTAGTGGCTATGTCATGCAGGTTGTCGGTGCATCTCCAAGTCAAGGAGCTCATAATCTCAATGTGCCACTAGGGACGGGCGGAACACCCTTTACATCCCAGCAGGGAACAGAGCAGTTCGGCATAAACTTGGTAGCAAATACGGCGCCGTCTCTTGGGGCGGATCCAGTCGATCAACCCGCTGGTACAACCGATACGGCAGTAGTGAAAAGTAATTATGCTACAAATAATGAATTTGCCTACACTAATGGCGATATCGTGGCGCAGAGTACTGTAGGCAATGGTGAGATTGACTACACGCTTTCTATGATTATCAATGTTTCCAAGGTGACGCCCGGTGGACAATACAGCGGTTCGTATTCTGTAGTCGTCGTTCCAACGTTCTAAATGAAATAATTCTTAAATTAGCCTGTGGATAAACCACTTGTGGTTAAAAAAACTCCGTGGTAAAATCGCGACTGTACCCCTAAAACAAAAACCAGAAAAGGAGAAAGTAAACTAATGTATAAACTTAAAGACGTGGCGAGGCGCAGTTCGGCGTTCATCGGTGCGGTTGGTTTGCTGGCTGGAGTTGCAAGTACTGCATTGCCAGCGTTTACCTCTGCAGATGCTCTGAACCCGTTGACTAGGCGTAGCTTGACGCTGTCGAGCTCTAGTCCGGGTTGGTCATTCACCGATGGCTCTGGTAACAGCACCTATGCGCCACCAAACAGCGGTGCTAATGGTAAGCAAACAGGTAACACCTTTGCGTTCCATAACAGTACTGCTAACGGCGGCATAAAGACAATGTCATTCCAGTACTGTACTCATTCTGCAGGTAAATGTTGGTCGCCTGGTGATGACGCAACTCCTGGAACTGACACTACGTCAACGTCAGATCTGAACTATCACATAAATAGCCCTTCAGAGGTTGGCAGTGGTAGCTTTGCTACAGTTATGTCCAACACAACAGTCTCATCAAACCCGAACGGCGATGTTTCGGCTGTACCTGGTGTTACAAACCCACTCAATCCGTCTGATTCAACCGGTCAATATGCTGCTCATGCCGTTAGCGGTAACTTCATTGTCATGTATGACAATGCCGGAACTTGGACACAAAGCACTGGTTGGACACTGACCGCACAGAACGTTGAAGACCCTACTTCGGGCCCGGATACCCATAGAGGTACAAACAACTACCTCATTCTTACCAAGAGTAGCGTACTTAACCTGCCTTTTGATACGGCGGTTAAGGTTCTCTTCTTTGGTACGACAAACAACTACCTAACTAACCCTGGATCTGGCGCATTCTTTGTTAAGATCAACACGTACAATAAGGAATATAATGCTTCGCCAACAGGTAGCCAGGTAGATATTACAGGTCTTGAGCCTGCCGCTGACACTAACGTCATTGATGGTGGTGTGACGGTTGCGAATGTCATGAACCAGTCTATCCAGATTACCACCAAGGTTCTGGAAACCATGGACTTCTCAGTCGGTACAGTTGATCCGGACGTACTGAGTACTGCTGACGGCAGTTCTTCACCACAAACTCCGAGTACCTATGAAAATGCAGAAAACATTCCTTTGGGAACTGGTACGACACTCCATGGACCATGTGATGGAATTCTAATGGGTATGACCCCATCTGAATCGCAGAATGTGTTGCAGCTAGGTAACCAAAATGCAGAGAGTTCCCTAGAGACCACACATACGTACACCACCCACTCATACTGGCGCCTGAGCTCCAACTCTAGTGCTGGTGCCACCGTGTACTACTCTGGCCACACATTGTCTAACACTGAAGGTGACCAAATTACTCCAATCGGTGCAAGCAAACAAGCTCCACACCATGGTAGCGAGCAATTCGGACTTGCTCTTGACAACACTGGTACGCTGGGTACTAACGACACAGCAAACGCGGTTGACTACAGCCAGGAAGCAAACTACGAAAATGGTGATGACAATGCTCTAACCAGTCTCGCCACTTTCCATTCGGATATGACTACTACGGGTGATACCTTCCATGACCCTCAGCTTGCACCACTTACGCCAACGACAAACTACGGAATGGGAACAGGGGCAATCGATAGCTCACCTACAACGCAGTTTGCCTTTGACCCAAACTCGGATACTATTCCAGCTGCTCTTGCAACGGAAAGTAGCTCAGTTGTGGATTGTGTAACTGGTAAGATGCGCTATGTTGCTAACATCGCAGCTACCACTCCAGCCGGTATCTACACTACCAAAGTTAACTACATCGCAGCTCCTCAGTACTAGGCATAGCCCTAGCAAATAACACGCCACATAGTTTGGCAGGAAAACAAAACTGGCTCCCTAGGGAGCCAGTTTTGTTTTGGTAAGCGCGGACGTTACATTAAAGGGCAATCTTAGACTTATTTCTAATTCTCTCAGTAATGTTTGAATATCTAAAGGTTAGTTTTAATCCGTATTATCTGCTGGGTCGATGGTGATGAAGCTAGCCCAAAATTGTATGGATCCCCATACATCCATACGTAACGGCCGTCTTGTGTTATCTGACCGCCGGTAATGTTTAAGTATGAGCCTGAAGTAGTAATACCTATAGACTCAAGAGTACCTGAGCCATCGCTGAGATGCTTTAAGTACATATAGCCATTGTATTTAAATACCACGTCACCCGTATCTGCAACCGATGCGGTGAAAGCATTGGCCTGCGGTTGAACTGACGATGAGTAGCTGTAATGTGCTGTGCTGAATGTCCCGGATGAATCGCTGTCGACATATATTCGTTCACCAGTGACTCGATCGTAACGCACTAGATGCATGTATGAATCCATCCCGGTAGGAGTAGGTGTTATGTCGGTACGATTCTGAGTTGCGTATAGTACGTACCGTCCATCGCAAGATATAGCAGGGGAAACGCTAGCAGCACTTGCTGTAGCTATAGTTGCTGTGCCGCCTCTCCGTAAGTCAAGTAATTTGACCGTGGGGCCAACCTCGTTGTAGACAACAAATGAACCGTCGCAGCTCATACTCCCGTTGACGTCAGTTCCGTTATTGCTTCCTTCGTTATCATTCCCTTTTGCCAATGAGCTCCAGCTTAATGTCCCACTTGCAGTATCTCCAAGGGCAATACCATATGAGTAAGGATAGCCATTAGCAATGTACCGCGAGGCGACTAGTACAAATCGTCCGTCATTACTTATTGCTAGGTCTTTATCTTTGTTCTGTCCTAGCCCATTGGGTTCATCGTCAACAAGAGATGTAGTATTAGTTTGGGTATCATGTTTGTAGATGAAGTAGTCGCTGGATGATAAAGTCGTTCCGTCAATTAAGTTGGTAGCATTCGACATCCAGGTGACGTACCTGCCCGTCTCGCTAGCGATAGCGGTGCCAGTAATTGGACCGTTAGCGGTAACTCCACTTGACGATACATCCACCCTGACGGTTGTATTAGTCTTAATGTTATAAGCGTATAGGCCATATGCTCCACCTGCGCCAGGAAAGTTAGTAGCACTTGAGGTGAACACGATAACATTTCCGTTGCCGGAGACGGTATACGGACTAGTAGTGGCGTTAGGTGCTAACCCATCCGTCGTCCCGCCAATAGCAATTGCTTGATCATTACTCCCCATTAGTGTATTTGCTGCATAGGTAATGTTGCTAGATTTAGCAAATATACCGACGCCAAACGTTAGGCCTAATATTAAAAATGAACTTGACACAAAAAATAAGCGTTTTTTCACTTATTACTTCCTCCACTTAGGTTTATGCTTTTAGCTTACGCTTCGCTAAAGATCTAATGCAAAGCGGAATGCGTATTCGTTTATAACTATTTAATAATTCAGACCTGGAAGCGTGCACCCAAGACCTTAGTAAGCAAGCGCATCTTCTAGTACAATATGCTTATGCAAAAAGTGAAGCGGCTGGCTGTGGGATTGCTGCCGCAGCGTCTTGCCATGGTGCAGACGGCTGCCTTGCTAGTGAGTGCCTTTATTGTTTTTACGGCTCAAGCATCTGCAGTTATTCGTTTCCAGAACCGATCGCTTTTTATTAAAGATCCTACGCCTAGTGCAACTACACAGTACAAAGTCTCACTTACCTACAATAACCAAGGGGTTTATACGACCACGGTAGGCTCTATTGATCTGTTGTTTTGTTTAGACCCTATCCCGAGTGAACCAATCACCCCGCTGAACCCGGTAGATCATCATCCTTGCGTAGTGCCGGCGGGTCTCGATGTGTCCCATGCCACACTAAGCGACCAAACTGGTGAGACAGGCTTTAGCATACTTTCACAGACTACAAATGAAATAATCTTAACTCGTACGCCTGGTGCGGTGAATGAGACACCATCTACCTATACCTTTGACAATGTGGTGAACCCGGTTGATACTGCACATTCATATGCCATAAGGCTTAGTGATTACCCGTCGACTGATGCCAGTGGCATACTTATCAACTTGGGATCAATACTTTCACAGGTAACCAATGGCGTAACACTCGAAACTCAGGTTCCAGGTATTTTAGTATTTTGTGTAGCAGCACAGGTGAACGATAACTGTGATGGTACTTCCGGGGGTAATTACACAGATATGGGTACACTGGACCCGACTAAAACATTAATGGCAACATCGCAGATGGGGGCGGGCACGAACGCCTCTAATGGCTACTCGATTGTCATGAATGGCACTACAATGCAGGCAGGTACTCATGTTATAAGTGCGCTTACATCACCTACCCAGAGCGCACCAGGTAATAGTCAATTTGGTGTAAACCTGGTAGCAAACACAGCTCCGTTATTGGGTTTGGATCCGAGTGGTTCGGCCACCAATACAGTTGTGGATGCAAATTATGCCGTCCCCAATGAGTTTACGTTCCACGATGGAGATGAGGTAGCAAGTGCGCCTAATGTGAGTTTTGTCAAAAAGTATACCGTTAGCTATATAGTAAACAGCCCTCCCGACACGCGTGCCGGTGTCTATACCACAACACTTACGTTTATTTGTACCGGTCGATTCTAATGTTACAATACAGCTTATAGTTAGAATTTAAGGGGTAATATACATAATGAAGCGTCTTCTTAGCTACCTTAGTGTTGCACTAATGGTGCTGTTTGTATCGGTTAGTGCAATGCCAGTGTCGGCTGCAACGTCTAGCGGATCGGCCAGTTTAAGTATATCGCCGCGTAAGAACTATCTTATTAACCCAGGTCAGACTGTAACGGACAAGCTTACTATCGGCAACCTTGATAATACGGTTGACTTGTATTTGACGCTTAGAATGATAGATTTCACGTACACTAACCAGACTGGTACCCCGAAGTTGAATTTGGCGCAGAACGCACCACGGACCCCGTGGTCGCTAGTACCATTTACTACCTTACCTAAATCAGTAACCATTCCTGCTGGCTCAACTAAGACGATTAACTACAGTATAACTATGCCTAAGAGCCAAGGGGCTGGAAGTTACTACAGTGCTATTATTTATCAAGCTGGCGGTGCCAATGGTGGCAATGTGGCATTGAGTGCCTCAGGGGTTACTCTGGTGTTTGTCTCTGTACCAGGTACGGTAAAAGAGAATATGACGCTGCAAAAGTTTGGTGCTTATAACTCTGAGGATAGCGGAACGACTGGCAGTTTTGTCTTTATAGACACTAATGAGCAACCCAAAATGCTTGCATATGTGCTAAAAAATCAGGGCAATGTGTTTGAAAGCCCTGCCGGTAATGTGATTGTAAAAGATATGTTTGGCCATCAGGTGGCTAATGTAACAACTAATGCCACACAGTCGCTTGCACTCCTGGGTCAGACTCGCCTATTCACAAGCTGTATTAGGACTGTTCAGCAGAAGATTCGAATAGAAGGCGGCACCAGTAAAAACACTGCTTGTACAAGCCCTGGTTTGAAGCCGGGTAGATACACGGCCAGCTTAGACGTATTCTACGGTCAAAACGGCAACCAGACACATGAGATTACTAAAGTAGCAACCTTCTGGTACTTGCCATGGTGGTTCCTGGCCTCCATTGCCATTATCATCGGTTTGCTAATCTGGGGCTTCTTCTGGACAAAGCGTAGGCTCCAAGCTGCGGTAAAGGGCACAACTTATCGCAAGGGCAAGGGTGTCCACCGGCTGTGGCGCCGATAGAGCTACATCAACGGTTCCTACACGTAAAACACTCTCCGAGTTTGGAGAGTGTTTTACAGTTCCAGTCTTTGCCAAACTAAGTTCGCAAGGTAGAATAAGCATAAGCTATGTTCCGGGTATTGCAACGGATAAGACGAATACGCGCAGGTGCTGCAGCTAGTTTTGTAGTAGCTTTTTTGCTTACCGCATTTACAACTGCCGCCTCAGCTTCTACTCTTAATCCAATACCTAATCCGCCACCTGCACCTGGATCGTATGGTCTGGAGGCCACTAAGCTGCAGCCACCGCCGACTACTAGTGCTACTATCGCCACGCCAGTGAATGGAGCATCATTTACTACTTCGCCTATTACGGTTAGCGGTCTTTGTACAACAGGCCTGCTAGTGCAAGTATATGATAACGGTGTATTGGTAGGAGCGATTAACTGTACCAGCGGCAGCTTTAGCTTGCAAGTTAGCTTATTTACTGGACAGAACGACCTTACGACAACCCAGTTCGACGATCTTGGCCAGCCAGGGCCGCAAGGCAATACAGTAACGGTTAACTACAATAATGCCAGTTTTACCGCTTTTGGTACGCTAGTGACGCTTACCAGCAACTATGGTCGCCGAGCCGCCAACCCTGGTCAAACCCTCACATGGCCGTTGTTGCTTTCTGGCGGTACAGGACCATATGCCTTTAGCATTAACTGGGGGGATGGCACTAAACCAGATCTGAAAAGCCAAGCTCTAGCTGGAGAAGTGGACATTAGCCATATATACAGCCAGGCTGGTATTTACCATGTGACAGTCACAGTTACCGACACGAACGGAGTAAGTGCCTTCCTGCAGCTGGTAGCCATAGCTAACGGTACACCTGCTAATACTAATGGCAGCGCCACAAATGCCAAGGGCGGCACCATACTAGTGACCAAAGTAGTGTGGTGGCCATCGGTGGTCGGCATTGTTCTATTGCTGCCAGCATTCTGGCTCGGGCGTCGTAGCCAGCTAGTAAGCCTGCACCGCAAGCTTGAGCGGGATGCGGCTAACTACAAAGATCTATAGTTAGCGGCGCCGGTAGCATAGATAGGCTGCCAAGGGGTGTGTAGAGGTTGTTCAAAAGCCTGTGGATAACTTGTCAACCCTTTTTTGCAGAAAATGCTTGCGCTTAGTGTTTCGAACGTGATATAAACAGAGATGTTATAAACAAAATAAATATAGATTTAATATAAAAGGAAAGAAACATATGAAATCGTTAAGATTTTGGGATAGGCGGGCTGGATACAGTTTGGCTTCCGTAGGCTTACTGCTGGGGATGATAGCTCCAAGTGTTTTGCCTGCCTTCGCTTCTGCAGCACAGCTAACAAGTCGTTCAATGGCACTAAGCAGCTCAGTAGTGAGTGATACCGGTGTAACCTACGACATCAAGTTTACAGCTCCTGGTAGCATTGACGTTGGCGGCGGTGTCGGAATTGAATTTTGTAGCGACAGCCCAATTGTCGGTCAGTCTTGTACGCATCCAACAGGCCTAAGCGCCAGCTCCGCAACTCTTACTGACGTTAAGGTAAACGGTACAACTTTGGGAGCAAACAAGGGCAGTATTGCCAAAACAGCTGCTACGGTTACCTGGACGTCAGTTAGCAGTGGTACATACTCTGGCGGTGATAGTGTTGAGATCGTCCTCGCTAATATAACCAACCCTTCAACAGCTAACTCTGCCCTGTATGCTCGCTTTACTACGTATCAAGCTGCAAACATCAGCGGTTTTACTGGTGGGGCGACCGTAGGCACTTACACAGATAGTGGTGCAGTTGCCACAAGCATCACCAACCCTATTCTTGTACAAGCTGCCGTTAAAGAAACCATGACCTTCTGTGTCTCAGGTGATGTAGGTGGCACTGGTCCAACTGGTAACTGTGGTACCGATGCCAATGGTGGTTCAGCAGTAAATGTAACGAGCCCAAGTATTACATTAGGTCATGGAACTCCCGCTGCTCTTGACAGCTCTCAAATTGATACAGCTGCAGACTGGGCGCAGATTTCCACGAACGCAGTCTCGGGCGCAATTGTAAGCATGAAGAACACTAACAGCGGCAACTGCAGTGGACTATTCCGTACTGGCGCATCTAGCTGTGAGATCGCAGGTGCTGGTGGAACTGCGGTAACATTTGCCAATGGTGATGCGAAGTTTGGTGTACGCCTCAGCAATACGGGTGACGCACCATTTTCACAGGCTACACCTACCGGGACTATCACTCCTGTTGCCCCATACGATGGTGGCAGTGGTACGCAGTATGGTATGGGCTCGGGTGTGACTGGCACATATGGTGATCCAATCTTCAACACGACTTCAGCTCCAATTGCAAACAAGAATGTAAAACTTACATTTGGGGCAGGCGCTGCACCAACGACACCAGCTGGTATATATAGGGCTACCGTTAACCTAATAGCTACTGGTACATTCTAAGAAGTTAGATAAACAATTAAAACTCCCGTATCTTTCCGCGGGAGTTTTAATTTACAAAAAAAGTAAGCCTAAGTCATTACGCATGCCAAGTTTTGTAAATGGTAACGCATCTGATACCATAAGAGTAAATACACGAAAATGAGGGTACATAATAACGTGAAAACATTTAAGCTACGTGGCATTATTTTCACTGCTGCGGGGCTAGTTGCATTTGCAATAACTTCGCTTGCGCCAGTGTCGGCTGCTACGACTGCTAAAAGCGTGACACAACCTATTGGGTCGGCTAACGGCATGAAGGTCTCTCCGCTACGTAGTGATGTAACGCTTGCGCCGGGTACGAGTGGCAAAGTCGCGGTAACTATCACGAACCTCACGAAGTCTACGGCAATCTTGCAGCCAATAGAAAACGACTTTATTGCCAGTGGTGAGAACGGTGCGCCTGCTCTTGTGTTAGACGCAAATAGTTATGCCCCAAGCCATAGCCTTAAACGTTTTATGGTACCGCTTTCAAACATTACCGTTGCCGCGGGCCAGGAGCAAACGGTATCAGTAACGATTACAGTGCCTAAGACCGCTCAAGCTGGTGGTTACTTTGGCGCTTTACGGTTTGCGCCGGCTAACCTTGGGGGGGCTGCTGCAAGCGGTGCTTCAGTGGGTGAGAGTGTAGCTTCGCTTATACTTCTTACAGTACCTGGTCCAACCGTAGAACAGCTAGCGCTTACTAATTTTGATGTACAGCAAAACGGTGGTACCGCTACTAATTTCCGTACTCCTGATAATCTCTCGTTGCTACTTCGTTTTCAGAACAAGGGTAATCTACAAGAAGCACCATTCGGCCAGATAAATGTCCAAAAAGGTAAGAAAGTTCTTTATACATATAACTTTAATCAACAAGATCCGCGGTCAGAAATTTTACCCGATAGCGCTCGTCGCTGGAATGTTCCGCTGAAGAGCCTAGGTAAGTTTGGTAAATATACGATAAGTGGTACATTCGGCTATGGTACCAAGGGGCAAACAATAGAAATCACTAAAACTGTCTGGATTGTTCCTACGGTAATCATTGCTTCTATAGCAGGTGGTGTCGTGCTACTTGTGATTATTATAGGTGGACTATACATGTTCCTTCGATCCTACAAGCGCAAAATCCTCCGCTCCTCTCGAAGAAGATACTAGTTGCTTGTGAAGTTGTAGGATCGGGCGGCTTCGGAGGAGTCTTTGAGTCGACTAATGAAAATATAAAAGTCTCTGTAAAATACAGAGACTTTTATTAAAAAGCTTGCTTTATAGGTAGTTAGAGGCAGAGTACAGATTCATACTCAGATTCTGAGTGTAGCTTGTCTGGTAAGTGTAGTAGACCTTTCTGCCGTCATAAGTTATCGCTGGGTCGTCACCAGCAAATGTGTTAGAACCTAGCGTAGTTAAGGCGATAGTCGTTCCTGCTACTGTGTCTCTAAGGAAAACCTGGCCGCTAAGCTCAGTCTGCCCAAAGGGCCCTGAGCCATCTTTGTCGATAGTAAATACCACGTATCGTCCATCCATAGAAGCCAATCTTTGTCCCCCTGCAGCGTTTAGTCCACCGGTTGAGGATGTGAGGCTACCATATTGATTACCGCTGGGGTCTAAGTCTACAAGCTGGGTAGTGCCGTTTGCTACATCATATTCAAATAGATCTGTTGCGGAGTTTGTATCATTGGTAACTAGATTTGTTGCAGCTGAATAGAATAGAACGAAATCGCCGTTGCAAGTGATCGTAGGAGTGTGGCTTGAGCCGTCTGCGCCTAGAGTGATGTCTGCTATGCTATGTCCATTCATAGTATCTACGATGAAGATATCTGACTTTCCATTTGTATCTCCATTGACTAAATTTGATGAAGCAGAGGAAAAGACGACAAATCTTCCATCACAACTTGTACCGTCCGGGGTATTCCCTACACCTGCGTTGCCTGCTGTTCCACCGGCGTTAACATCAACTCTTGCAGAAGTGTTGGACTGGCGATCGTATGATGATAGTGCGCCGCTATTTGAGCCGCCCGACGTTGTGTAGTAGAGGAATCGTCCGTCTTCGCTAAGTGCTACACCCCACTGATTGATACTGTTCCCACTATCGCCAGCAGCAATGAGATACGTTTGGCCAAGCTTTAAATCTCGAAGGTAAACATTTTCGGCGCCGTAAGATCCTCCAATTGCTAAGTTGCTTGCAGTGCTAGTTAGAAGGGCGTAGCGTCCATTGCCCGATAGTATTACCCTTGTGGCGTAATCATTGCCCTGATCTCCTGTGCTTGAGGTGCTAATGCGCGTTATAGTCCCTGTTGATGTATCGTCCACAAAAGCGTCGACTGCATTGTTAGTGTCCCCTGAAACCAGCGTATTAGTACTTGATAGAAATGCTACGTATCGCCCATCAAGAGAAGTTGAAGTAGAAAATTGCACCCCGCTTATACCTGCTATCTGTGTGTTTGTTAGTGCGCTTGCCGTATTAAAGGATGCAGCCATAGTAACTACTCCAAATATTGAGACGAGTAGTAATAGTTTCTTTTTCACCACTGACGCTCCTTACATTAGTTTGTAGCTTTATAATAGCGAGGAAAGATTAAATAGTTCTTGATTGGCGTTGTGATTCGTCTGGCAACCTCAATTTGCTATAATGTGGGTAATATGACAAAGAAAGTATACGTCGGTATGTCCGGCGGTGTAGATTCGTCGGTTACGGCCGCTCTACTTAAAGAGCAGGGCTATGATGTCACGGGTGTCTACATGAAGAACTGGAGCCAGGACCTGCCGGGCATGGTTTGTCCGTGGAAGCAAGATTATCAGGATGCTAAGCGTGTGGCAGTGCAGCTCGGCATTCCTTTTAAGATGTACGATTTCGAGACAGAATATCGCCAGCGGGTTGTTGACTATATGATTGCCGAATATCAGGCAGGGCGTACACCTAACCCGGATATTATGTGTAATCAAGAGGTGAAGTTTAAACTGTTTCTGGACGCTTGTTTAGCTGATGGTGCAGATATGATTGCCACCGGCCACTATGCTAAAACCGAAGATGGCCAATTGCTAACCGCTGCCAATATCGAAAAAGATCAGACCTATTTCTTATGCCGGGTTACCGAAGACGCGCTAAAACACACTTTGCTGCCAATTGGTGAGTTCGCAACCAAGGCAGAAGTACGTACTAAAGCGGCTGAACTGGGCCTGGCTACGGCCGAGAAAAAAGATAGCCAAGGCATTTGCTTTGTCGGTAAAGTGGGTATCAAAGACTTTTTACTGCACGAGTTAGGCGAGCAGTCACATGGCCGGATTATTGATCAAAATGGCGCAACTGTCGGCGAACATGACGGTGCTATCTTTTATACGATTGGCCAACGACATGGTTTGAGCGTGGGCGGCGGCCTACCGTTTTACGTGGTGGGCAAGGATATGGTTAAAAATGAAGTGTTTGTTACGACTAATTTAGATGATGACAGACTATGGCACCGGAGTCTAAAACTTACGAATCTACATTGGATAAACGATGCGCCAGGGGCAGACAAAACCTACCAGGTGCGTACTCGGTATCGTGCTCCGTTAGTCGACTGCCAGATCACACTTAATGATAAAACAGCAGATATTCAGTTGTCTGAAGATATTCGCGCTATTACACCTGGTCAGTCTGCCGTGATCTACGACGACAATCGTGTAGTAGGCGGCGGTATTGTTATCTAGACTCTAGTTACTCTGAAGCCTAGTCAGCGCCAGGGGTTCGCGGTGATACGGGTGTCGGGTCAATAGGCCGAAAATCGGAAATAGTAACTGTTTGATCGGGCTGTGTCTGTATAAGGTAGTAGCCAACTGCTTGCTTGGTCGTTTTATCAAATACTACTACTGTTTCGACAGCGGTTTGTTGCAAAGGACCAATGGTGAGCGTATCTTTCTTAGCACCACCGCTCGTTCCTTCGATCATCATGAATGATCCAGTGTATTGATTGGTCTCTTGAGGGGGTACAAACGTATGGGTGTGTCCAGCGATACCAAAAGGTGCATCGCCCTCATCAAGAGCCGGCTGAATCATCTCGGGCTCGTGGGCTACCAAAATATCCGGGTGTTGAATTCGAGCGGCCCTAGCAAGCGCACCAGCCACATCGGTGACTGTTTCGATACCACGAGGATGTATCTTAACGCCGACTTGGCTCTGATTAGGGTCTGAAGTACCCATAACTTTCAAACCCGCCAGGTCAGTTGTAGTACCTAGACTTAACACAGAAAAGCCATGTTTAGTGGCAAGATCCTCAATAGTAGGCGAATCATGGTTGCCCGCAGCAAGCAGGAGTTTACGCCCTGGGGCGGTAAGTGCATCTGCCTCGGAGCTGACACACTCTTCTTCGGCCCTAGTGCCACTCATGGTCATGTCACCACTATCGATGACGCCGGCTACCCTAAAGGCTTTTGCAATTGCACCGTGGACGCGGTCCATGCCGATGTTGCAGTGATTATCCGAGATGCTGAGGACATACACAAGGTTGTCATGCGCAAGAGGTGTTTCTTGGAATTTTTCAGTAAACGTGTGATTAAAGTTTGCTGCCACTTGGTCATAGTAAGTGTTATTGGTTCTGATGAAATCTTTAAGGCGGCCACCTCCCTCGTCGACTAGTAGCTCTAATAGTGCGCCGTGCAAACGAAAACCTTGCAAAGGAGTTCCATCAAGGATATGGTCTGCTGTCTGATCAGGGGCCTTAGTGTGTTGAGTACTGGAGTCGCCACAAGCTGTTAGCAATAGCATAGAAGCCACCATAACTCCGCCACATAACCGGGACCAAGAACGGGGCGTAGTATTGATGCCACCTAATAATGTGTTTCTTTGTTCTTCAGTGAGATTTTCTAACTCGCTAATAGTTTGCAGGGCACTCGCGTGGGTCTGCTGCTTGCGATGTCTTTGTCGCACCGTAAGCCCGTATAGACCAAGCCCTGCTGCTCCAAATAACGCAGCTCCTTCTATACTGTTGTGTTCAATGCGAGTTGCTACAGTATGAATAGCTGCTTTTTCAATATGATTTGGATCCGCCAAAAGCTGTTCGTATTGTGAAGCCGTTGCTCCTGCATTACCGAGTGCGGTTTGGTTGGCGGGGACAGGGATTTCCTTAACGACTATTTTAACGCCTCCCATTTCCCAGTTACTTGGTCTATCAGCACTGCCAAGTGGTCCAAGATCAATCCTAAAACGCGAGTCCGAAGGGGTGAATTGAGCAGTTGCCTGATGTGGTCCAAGTTCAATACCAGTAGGAGTAACGCCGGCTTCGACCCCACCCGCTATGCCGCCGGCTAGACCACTGCATGCTAGCGTAAGTATTGCTGCACCAATGAGTCGCCGAAAGTCATATGTTTCTTCGCTTTGAGGAGGTCTAGGTGTCTCAATAGGAGGCGCTTCACTTGCCATGAGTGGAGAATAGTATATCAGCAAGTAGACGATATGATAAAATTGTTGTGTATAAGACAATATGGAGTGGTTATAAGCGGTTTACAGATTGCGCAAAAATTGAAGCGCTCGTGGTAAAATAAAGTTTATATGCTTGATAAGTTCAAGAGCCTTAAAGATACAGCACTTAGCCGCGTACAAGCAGCTAAAGGCACACCCGCGGATGCAACACGACATCTAGTCGCACTGGATATCGGCACTGAGTACGTGAAGGCACTTGTTGGTCGAGTGGCAGAGGGTGAAATCGAGATCATTGGTGTCGGCCGCGCGCACCAGGGTTTAAGTGATATGCAGGCCGGCGCCGTTGCAGATATTGGCGCTGTAGTCGAAAACTGTGACAAAGCGCTGAATGACGCCGAAAAGCAAGCAGGTGTTAGCGCTCGCGGTGCCATTATCGGCATTGCTGGTGAACTGGTTAAAGGCACTACGACTACTGTGCGCGTAGCCCGCAAGCAGCCAAATAAGGCACTCGACCTTATGGAGATAGAACGCATTATTAAACTAGTGCAAGAACGGGCCGAAGCAAAAGCCAAGAAAGAACTCACTTGGGAGCTTGGCGGTAAAAATATTGACGTACGTCTCGTAAATAGTGCACTAGTTGGTATAGAGATTGACGGGTACCAGGTGACAAGCCCCATCGGTTTTCAGGGCCGTGATGTGGTGGTGCAGCTGTACACAGCTTTTGCGCCATTAGTGCATATTGGTGCGCTGGAGCGTGTAGCTGAACAGTTGGATCTTGATCTACTTGCAGTAGCGGCAGAACCATTTGCGGTAGCGCGTAGCATGATTGGTGATGACCAAACTAACACCATGAGCGCGGTGCTAATGGATGTGGGCGGCGGCACCACTGACATAGCAGTTATAAATGATGGTGGCGTGCAAGGTACCAAAATGTTTGGTATTGGTGGACGAGCCTACACGCGTGGTATCGAGCGCGACCTTAATGTTGATTTTGACCTAGCTGAAAAGCTAAAAGTACATATGGATGGCGAACGGATAGCCGCCAAGCAAAAGGCGGTCGTAGAAAAAGCCCTTAAAAAAACATTAGACGTTTGGATTAGCGGTGTTGAATTAGGCCTTGGTGAGTTTACGAAATTAGACCATTTACCTCATAAGATTCTGCTGTGTGGTGGTGGCTCTAGTCTCGATATGCTGATGGACCGACTACATGACAGCGACTGGTACACGCGGCTACCATTTACTCGTAAACCTGTTGTACAGCACATCCACCCCGAGCAAGTAGTTGGCATAACCGATCTTACCGGTGACGTCACGGATCACACCTTTATTACTGCCATGGGGCTACTCAGGGTTGGACTAGATACGGTACAATATAACGGTACCGGCGGTAATACCGTCAAAGAAAAAATAGATAGGATTCTGCACGTATAAGCAGATAAACGCATGAACCTTACACTGCAGAAGATCTAAAGAATAATTATGGCTAAACTACAATCGCTGAACGGCACTACTAGCAAAGAAACAATCTACGTCGATGTTGATGACGAAATCACGGCTATTATCGACAAAGTTCAGGCTGCTAAAGGCAAAGTAATTGCGCTGGTTTTGCCTAAGCGCGCTCCTGTGCTGCAAAGCATTGTTAATATGAAGTTGCTCAAGCGTACCGCTGAGACAGCTGAGAAAAACCTGGTTTTGGTAACAACCGAAAATGGTTTAATGCCTCTTGCTGGTGCGGTAGGCTTGCACGTGGCCAGTACTCCTACAAGTAAGCCAAGCGTACCAAATGCTCCAACGTTACCTGGCGATGAGATCGAAGAGACTGAAGAGTCGTTAAAGATTGTTGATGGCAATACTGACGAAGACAATGGTGATTTTGATGCCAACGCAGCCGCGAGTAAAAGTATTGGTGAACTGGCTACAGCTGGAGCTGCCTCTCAAATGGACGAAGATGATATTGATGAGTCCATTGATATGGCTGATGATGGTGATGAGCCAACCTCAGATACTGCCGAACGATTGCTTAAGCCGAAAAAGGACAAGAAGCTAAAGGTGCCGAACTTTGATAGCTTCCGCAAAAAAATCGCACTGGGTGTTCTGGGTCTGGTTGTTTTGGTGGTGGCCTGGATTTATGCCTTTATGGTTATGCCCAAAGCGGCAATCGCCATTCACACCGATAGCAGTACAGTAACCACTAACCTAAACTTAACGCTTGATACCACGGCTAAGGCACTTGATACTAGCAACGATATTGTGCCAGCCACGCAGCAGAGCCAGCCAAAAACCTCAACCCAGCAGGTTCCGGCCACCGGGCAGCAAAATAATGGTGCTAAAGCAACAGGCAGCGTTACTATGAGCGCTGGTTCTTGTAGTAGTGATGTGCCATCAAGTGTTAGCGCGGGCACGAGCTTATCAACTAATGGTCACACATATGTTTTGGGTTCTAGTGTCAGCTTTACTCCTACAGTATCACACGGCAAGTGTACCTTTGTTGGTGCCGGTGATAGTGGTGCGAATATTCCAATAACAGCATTAAAAGGTGGTGCCGACTTTAATGTTTCATCTGCTAGCTTTGCTGTTACTGCACGTTCTGATGTGACAACATCAGGGAGTGCAAGTGGTGGCACGGATAATATTACGAAAATCGTTACTCAAAGTGATATTGATGCTGCCACTGCTAAAATTACTTCCGGTGACAGTGATGGCGTAAAAGCACAGTTAATTTCCAACATTCAGTCCAAGGGCTTAATACCGATTCCAACATCTTTCCAGACTGGTGCGCCACAAGTGACTACTAGCGCTAAGGCTGGAGATGCTGCTGACAATGTAACAGTTACTGCTATCACTACATACACCATGTATGCGGTGCAGAAGTCGGACATCCGAAAGCTGGTGGATACCAACGTAAATAGCCAGATCGATAAGGGCAAGCAGGTAATATTGGATGATGGAATCGCCAATGCTACCTTTACCGAGGCGAATGCCCCTGGAGATACTAGCGCTGCCGTATCTATGGAAGTAAAATCGGTTGCTGGTCCTGAGCTTAACCTTACAGAAATTAAAAAACAGTTGATCGGTAAGAAAAGCGGGGATATAAAAAGTTACCTAAAACAGACACCGGGCGTCACGAGCGTAGATGTAAAGTACAGTCCATTTTGGGTGAGTGTTGTACCTAAAAATACTAGCAAAACGACGATAACCATTATAAAAGCAGGAAACTAGCGGTCCGGAATAGTATGGCCGCGCAAGGATATATCGTAGCACTCGATTATGGCGATAAGCGTGTGGGTGTGGCAATTACCCACACTGTCGCTCGATTGCCTCGGCCATTGACAACACTAGAAAATACCGAGACGCTGCTAGAGGATATCCGTAAACTAGTTACTCACGAAGATGCTAAGCTGGTCGTTGTTGGTTTGCCGCGCGGTATGGATGGTGGCTATACCGCCCAGACTAAAGCCGCAGAGATGTTCGCTAAGAAGTTGCAGGAAACTCTTGACGTATCTGTAGTGCTAGCAGACGAAACACTTACTAGTGTTGACGCCGAAGGAGTGCTAAACGGTCGTCATCACCAAAAGGGCGACGTTGACGCTTTAGCAGCAACATTTATACTAGATCGGTATCTGGCAGATAATCCAGCGGAGGAGGCATAAGTAGTGTATAGGGTAGACAATAAAAGGCGGCGCTCCTGGCTCCGGCGGGTTATTATTGCCATTGGGCTACTAGTGTTGGTTTTGGTGCTGGCTACGGTGGGGATCTGGCGCTTTTATGAGCAGAACTTACGACCAACTAATAGTCGTGGCTTACCTCAGGCGATTACTATCAACAGTGGCGCAAGTCCAGCACAGATCGCTAATTTGCTGCACGACCACGGTATTATACGCAGCGCCTGGACTTTCGAAACCTATGTTCGCCACAAAGGTGTGGGTGGCTATCTGCAGGCAGGTGGCTACTCATTGAGTCCAGCGCAAAGCGTGCCAGATATTGTGGCTCAGCTAACGCACGGCTATGTCACTACACGGCTGGTGACTATCTTGCCAGGGCAGCGGTTAGAGCAGATCAAGCAAGCTTTACTTAATGATGGGTTCAATGAGGCAGATGTAACGTCAGCCTTACAACCAAGCGCTTACGAAAATAGTGCAGCACTCGTTGATAAGCCGGTGGGTAGTAGTCTAGAAGGATACTTGTACCCAGATTCATTCCAGCGTACTAGTGCCACCAGTGCCTCGACAATTGTGCAGGAATCTATTGCCGAGATGCAGCGCCATCTAACGCCCGACATACGTGCTGCTTTTGCAAAAGAGGGCCTGAACACATACCAAGGAATTATCCTGGCGTCGATTGTCGAAAGAGAAGTGTCAACCCAAAACGACCGTAACCAGGTAGCACAGGTATTCCTTAAGCGTTTGCAGATGGGCATGATGCTCGGTAGTGACGTAACGGCCATCTATGGCTCCCGCTTGGCTGGGCAGGGCACTTCGCTTACCTATGATACGCCTTACAACACGCTTCTTCACACCGGCTTACCTCCGACACCAATCAGCAATGTAGACGACAGTGCACTGCAGGCAGTCGCACATCCTGCAAACACTAGCTGGCTCTTCTTTGTGGCTGGTGATGATGGTGTTACGCATTTTTCTAATACGCTACAAGAGCATCAGGCGCTTACTCGGCAGTATTGCCATAAGCTTTGTAGTGCTAGTTAAAGATGACTAGTAGATGTCATGTAACAGGGGTAGCTATAGCGCCAAGACTTGCGGCTCCATTCAGAAATTGGTACCATTAACAGGGTAACAATAGGTCATCATCTTATGGTGTTGGTTTGCTGTTACACTTTTGCAGCTACTACAATTTAATACATCTAACCACTGTGGTTAGCCACATATTACGTAAAACAGCAAAAGTTCGGCATTTTTAGCTTCCAAAGGAATGCTTAAAGAGCCAGGAGCTACAGTATTAGTACTATACCCACCGGGTCAGCAACGGCCCGCATGATAAATCAACGGCGCTTGCGATTAAACAGGCTTGTACAAAAGTCGCTACAGCGTAAAGCAGTACGCAAGCGTGCGATCAGATATAGCTTAGTAATAGCTAATCTAGTTGTACTAGGCGTAGTTATCGTCTTTGTGGCTACAAACTCGCACAGCAATCGGACGGCTGCTGTAGGTGTATTGGCCGATAATAATGCTGCAGCAGCTAAGCCAGTTGATGGTCTAACGGCGTATGATATCGCAGCCAACGTGGCTCGCATCGCAAACTTGCCTGAAAGCACCCCTATAGCTAACCAGGCACAGAGTGCTCACGTAGCAGTTGCGGTGAGCGCTAGCGATGCAACAGTCGTCGCCAAGCCACAAATTGTTGCAACGGCTCTTAAAAGTCGTGAGGATATAAAAGTATATTTTGTGCAAACTGGCGACACCGTAAGCTCTATTGGCCAGAAATTTGGTGTCACTAGTGATAGCATTAAGTGGTCGAATAATCTGCAAAGTGATACGGCTACAGCTGGTAGCAGATTAGCAATCCCACCCATAAATGGCATTGTATATACCGTAAAATCGGGCGATACCACACAAAGTTTGGCTACCACTTACAAAGCCAATGCTGACCAGATTGTCGCAGCAAACGATGCCGAACTTTCGGGTATCTATGCTGGCGAGCAGATACTTATACCAAACGGCCAGCTGCAAGCTTCCAAGGGTGGTGGCATTTATTTTGCTAGTGCTTCGTCGTTTACTCCTTTGTATGGCAGTAACGGTTATGATTATGGCTACTGTACATACTATGCTGCTGCTCGTTCAGGTGCGCCCGGTAACTGGGGTAATGCCAATACGTGGGCGTATTATGCTGCCTTGAGTGGCTGGACAGTGAGCTCAACGCCAAGAGTGGGGGCGATTGCTCAGACATCAGCTGGATATCTAGGCCACGTAGCAATTGTGGAAGCCGTTTCTGATGACGGCACACAAATAAAATATAGTGACATGAATGGTATCTCAGGCTGGGGTCGAGTGGGGTATAGCGATTGGGTGCCCGTTTCGCACTTCCAGCATTATATCTACCGCTAGCGGCTTCTCCGGAACGATACCGTCTTATCGAAGCTCGGGGCTCTTATGCAATTTAGAACATAATTTACCTGGTTTTGACAAGTCCTATCTGGTATACTATTAGTATATGAAATTTATTGACCATGTAACGGTTGCGGTAAAGGCTGGTGGTGGCGGCAATGGCCGAATGAGCTTTCGGCAAGAAAAGTACGTCGACAAAGGCGGACCAGATGGCGGCGACGGCGGCAATGGCGGCGATATTGTGTTTGTGGCTTCGCGCAATCAGAACACGCTAGTCAGTTTTCGCTACCACCGTGAACTAGTGGCTGAATCTGGCGGTGACGGCGACAAAGTACGCCGCCATGGCAGAAACGGTAAAGATTTACTGGTTGAAGTACCGGTAGGTACCATTGTTACCAATCAAGAAGGCCATATGCTTGCTGATTTGACCGAGGATGGCCAACGGGCAATTGTTGCGGTGGGGGGCCGTGGCGGTTTTGGCAACGCCCACTTTATTAGCAGTGTCCGTCAGACACCTAAGTTTGCTGAAAAAGGTGAGATTGGTGAAGAGGTTGAGCTAACGCTGGAACTAAAACTAATCGCTGATGTCGGCCTAGTGGGCTTACCGAACGCCGGTAAATCTACGTTGCTAAGTGTAGTAAGCAATGCCCGACCGGAGATTGCCGATTATCCATTCACTACACTAACACCCAATCTGGGTGTGGTGGATGTGGATCACGAGCATAGTCTATTGTTTGCAGATATCCCAGGGCTGATTGAAGGCGCTGCAATGGGCAAAGGTCTAGGCGATGAATTTCTCCGTCACGTCGAACGGACAGCCGTTTTATTACACTTAGTGGATGTGACTGGTGATGACATTGTGGCAGATTATCAAACAATCCAGAACGAGCTGGAAACCTATCGCTCTAATCTGGCTAAAAAGCAGCAAATTGTAATCTTAAGCAAAACCGACTTGGTTTTGCCAGAAGAGCTAGAAGAAAAAAAGAAACAGTTCAGTAAGGTGCTGCCAAAAGGCGCACAGCTGTTTGCTATTTCGGCGCAGGCTCACGAAAATCTGCAGCCGCTGCTCTATGCCGTGGGTGCTATGGTGGATGCCGAGCGTGCGCTTGAAGCTGCCGAGGAGCCCAAAAAAGAAACTGTACCGGTGCTAAGGTTAAAAGATCAGAGTACCTGGCGTGTCAGCCATGAAGGTGATGTGTTTACCGTCAGCGGCAGTAAAATTGAGCGGTTTGCAGTTCGTACTGACTTTACCAATGAAGAAGGTGTGCGTCGTTTGCGGGTAATCATGCGCAAACAGGGCATTATGCACGAACTCGCTAAGCAAGGTGCCAAGCAGGGAAATACGGTCCGGATCGCCGGCGGCAGTTTCGAATACTAGTTAGACCAAGGTTTTTAGCTGATCAGATGATACACTGGGGCGTATGACGCAGAGTTTTTTCTGGTACGATCTGGAGACGTCGGGGATTAGCTCGCGTTCGGCGCGTATCATGCAGTTTGCGGGGCAACGGACTGATATGGATCTAAAGCCGGTCGGTGAGCCAGTAAACTTACTTATCAAACTTGGCGAAGATATATTGCCCGACCCGGACGCGGTGCTGCTTACCGGTATTACGCCACAGGCTACGTTGCAAGACGGTTTGACTGAAGCAGAATTTCTACAGTATTTCCAAAAAGAAGTTGCCACACCTGGCACGATTTTTGTTGGCTATAACACGGTACGCTTTGACGATGAGTTTATGCGCTTTTTGTGTTATCGCAACTTTTATGATGCGTATGAATGGGAATGGAAAGACGGCAAGAGCCGCTGGGATCTGCTGGATGTAGTGCGAATGACACGGGCGCTTCGGCCAGACGGCATCAACTGGCCAATGACCGATGATGGTAAGCCCACCAACCGTCTGGAGCTGATTACTAAACTAAATGGTTTAGACCACGATCATGCACATGATGCGCTTAGTGATGTAGTTGCTAGCATTGCGGTAGCTAACCTTATCAAAACGAAGCAGCCAAAACTATTCGATTACTTATTGGCGCTACGTGATAAAAAAGCTGTTAAGAAGTTCTTGGATGACAATCCAACATTTGTGTATAGCAGTGGTAAATATGCCAATGAGACCGAAAAAACGGCTGTAGCGTACCTATTCCACGAGGACGATGGTAAGGGTGCGCTAGTATACGATCTGCGACAAGATCCAACTCAGTTTGCCGCTCTGTCGCCAGAAGAATTGGCCGAGCGGTGGAACTATACCAAAGATCCCGAGGCGCCAGCACGCTTACCGGTCAAAACACTGAAGCTCAATCGCTGCCCCGCTTTATCGCCGCTTGGCCTGATTAGCGACGAAGCAGTACAACAACGGTTGCGGGTGACGCCAGAACTTATTAAAGGCAATCTCGCTAAGCTAAAGGCTGCACCCGACTTGATTGCAAATATCATAAAGGCTCGTGATTTATTTGACGAAGAGCGCGCCGAACACTGGAAGGGTGAAGCTGCTGATGCTGATTCAGCTTTGTATGATGGCGGCTTCTTTACTGATAACGACAAACGCCTGATGTCGGTGGTCCGAGCTGCCAAGCCAAATGAACTTAGCCAGTTGCCCGCCGAATTCCAAGATGAACGATTGCAAACCATTTTGCCCCGTTATAAAGCTCGCAATTTCCCCAGTAGTTTAACTGATGAGGAACGAACAGAGTGGGAACAGTATCGTCACCACGCGCTTATGGACGGTGGCAATGAAAGCCGCATGGCAAGGTATATGCGTCGTTTGGGCGAACTGACCAAAACCGAATCAAGTAGTGATAAGCGCTATTTACTCGAAGAGCTACAACTGTATGCCGAGAGCATTATGCCAGTAATTGAGACCGATCAATAAAGCACGCGAACTCTATAGCAATTACGTAGTTAAAGAGACTAGTGCGGCGTTTCCATAAATGGACCAAAAATGGTGTGCTGCCCAGCAAGATGACTGTAAAAAGCCACAGTGTAAAGGTAATCTCAATAGTAGTGCCGGGTACTAGGCCCAGCACGAAAAAGTTTTGCATTTTTGCCCTCCTTAAAACGTGTTGTATCTACCACCAAGTGTAGGCAAAAGCTTGACAAAACTCAAGTAAGATTTTGTTAACGCTTATGGTTATAGTTGCCACGAAGACGATTAAGTCGGTCGCGGTTGGTAAGCGCAATAAATAGTGCAATAAAAAAGGCGCTTACACCCAGTCCCATCTGCCACAAACTAACGTGATGAACTTCTAACACAAACGTCAAACAAAGCAGGCTAAACGCCACAATATCATACAGCCACTCTAACCATACCCATCTAGGAAACAAGATCGTAACAGCTTTCCCACCATTACGAATCACCCATATGCGGAGCTCTTTTGCCCAGGCGTTATTGATAGACAGTAAGCCAAGTCCTGTGACAATCAATGGGATACCACCGGGCCCTGGTAACCAGCCTGTAGCGATACCGGCCACTACTAATAGATAGCCACCGGCATCAGTTAAGACACGTTTGCCATGACGCTTTACGAGATTCATGTCAATAGTATAGCGTGCAGGGTGCATTTATATCAGAGGTAGTTGTACGGATAGCTCGAGAAAGACGTTTTTATATGAAATAGCCAAGTTGTAATTATTATTGTCTAAATGAGAAGCGTGCATTACTATTATCTCAAAGATTTGTTACGCATTAGATGTTGTTATATCACTTTAGAGGCTAAATTTTGTCGATACTAATACCCGGAAGAGCAGAGTTTTACGATGTGAGTCCAATACTTTCACCCGGGTATGCACGCGAACGATTTGCGGGTTGGTTCTCGGGCCAGAGGGTATTGTCTGGTCTAGTAGCTGTAGGGCGTATTATATCGAACAGCGCAGAAGAAGAATTGCTTCAAGATCTCAAGGCATGTGTAGGCGGTCCTTTCTCGGTAGACGATTTCTGCTCCTCTGACCAGTCGACGCTTAAGGGGCTGGAACAAGACTTTCTGCAAATTGTTAGACATGACATGTCCAGAGTATCCGTAACGGCTCGGAGTCGTATGATCGTGGAAGCGGGGAGCGGTCTCGAACTCCCTTGGCACTCGGACATGGTGTCCTTTGTTCGATGGAATGTATCAATTGGCGAAGCAGGAACTGAAGGGGCGAAAGGCCAGGTCTGCAAAGCAGACTTTGATAATGATAGGCTTGAGGTAATGCTAGATGAAGGACTATTGATACCCGAGACCTTCCCTGCCGGTACAGTGCTCCGCTTCATGGCGGGTGACATTCATAGAAGCCCTGCTGAAGGCACCAATCGAATTTTCTTGAGTAGCACAGTATCAGCAGCTGCCTACCAGGCACGACCTCACTTTGAGGTATAGGTATGCATATCATACGTTCAATTCGCGGTATATCATTACTAAAGAGGCTGTAGAATAATATTCTGCTTTTAGCGTTAATGATATGGGTCCTTTTTTAAGGTTAGGTTCTGGTCTACTAGTTGGTCGAAGTTGTTGAGTGTGCCCACTAAGAATCTTCTCTGAGCGGTAGGTGTGGCAACACTCTAGTCGCTGGAAAAATCAGCTCAAAACCGCTATACTTGTGCAGTTACAATGAATGACGAAATTGTAGTTAAGGGAGCTCGGGAGCATAACCTAAAGAACATTGATGTCACGATTCCTCGTGGCAAATTGGTGGTTATCACAGGGTTAAGCGGTTCGGGCAAATCAAGCCTAGCATTTGACACTATTTATGCCGAAGGTCAGCGTCGCTATGTCGAAAGTTTGAGTGCTTACGCCCGGCAATTTCTGGGGCTTATGGAAAAACCCGATGTTGATCAAATTGATGGTCTTTCACCGGCTATTTCAATTGACCAAAAATCAACTAGCCGTAACCCACGTTCGACGGTTGCAACGGTTACCGAGATTTATGATTATTTGCGTCTGTTGTTTGCGCGAATTGGTGTGCCGCACTGTCCAATTGACGGCCAGCCTGTCGTTCGCCAGACTACTCAGAACATTGTTGACCAGATCGCTGGTCTTCCTATTGGCGCACGGCTAATGATTCTGGCACCCGTGATTGTCGATAAAAAGGGTGCTTTCGAGCACATTCCTGAGCAATACCAACGCGCTGGCTTTGCGCGTGTTCGTGTTGATGGTGTGGTCTATGCACTGGATGAGTTCCCCGAGCTTGATAAAGCCAAGCGCCACCGGATTGAAATTGTAGTGGATCGTTTGGTGAATGATGACGAATCGCGTACCCGTTTGGCGCAAAGTGTTGAGCAAGCATTAGAAGTGGCCGAAGGCAGAGTGGCGGTGCTCAATGCAGATAGCGACGAATTAGCTAGCTATAGCCTGATGTACGCCTGCCCGGATCATCCGGAAGTAACCATTCCAGAGTTAGAACCGCGCAACTTTAGCTTCAATAGCCCACACGGCGCTTGTCCCGTTTGTACTGGCCTGGGAAGCCGGCTGGAAGTTGACCCAGAGCTAGTTGTACCTAATGGCCGCCTGACCATTGCCGAAGGTGCAATCCGCCCATATAACCGTATCAACATGGACAACTGGTATATCAAAAAGCTCCAAGCGGTAGCAGATGAGTTTGGCTTTACTTTGCATGAGCCCACCGCGGATATTAGCGCTGAAAATATGGAGCGCATTCTGTATGGCACTGGTGATAAAACCTACAAGGTGTCGCTTGGCGGTGGGCGCTCATTCAATACAACTTATGAAGGTGTGATTCCAAATCTAGAGCGTCGTCACAAAGAAACCGAGAGCGACTTTATGCGTCGCGATATCGAACGCTTCATGCAGGAAAAACCTTGCTATGCTTGCCATGGCCGTCGCTTGAAGCCTGAAGTACTCGCTATTACCATTGGCGAAAAATCTATTATGGATATTTGTGAGCTATCGATTGACGATGCTGTCAAACATATGCAATCACTCAAGCTAAGCGAACGGGATATGCAAATTGCTCGGTTGGTGCTGAAAGAGATCACCGCTCGGCTGACCTTTTTGCAAGATGTTGGTCTCAATTATTTAACATTGCTTCGTTCCGCTACCACGCTGAGTGGTGGGGAAGCGCAGCGGATTCGCTTGGCAACACAGATTGGCTCGGGCCTTATGGGCGTGCTTTATGTGTTGGACGAGCCAAGTATCGGCTTGCACCAGCGCGATAATGACCGGCTGATTCGTACGCTTAAACATCTGCGAGATCTTGGTAACAGCGTAATCGTAGTTGAACACGACGAAGATACAATCCGCACTGCAGACTATCTGTTGGACATTGGCCCGGGCGCCGGCATTCACGGTGGCCACGTAGTAGCAAGTGGTACGCCTGCAGAAGTTGAAGAAGTTGCCGAAAGCATTACGGGCCAATATCTAAAAGGTACCAAAGTTATTCCTGTGCCAAAAAAACGACGAAAAGGCAATGGCAAGAAGATCCGTATTGTGGGTGCCCGCGAAAACAACTTACAAGATGTGACGGTTGATATTCCACTGGGCGAACTTGTGGTGGTAAGTGGCGTATCGGGTTCAGGTAAATCGTCACTGATAAACGACATTCTAGCCAAAGAACTACAAGCCCGTTTGCATCGAGCTAGTACAGTACCTGGTAAACACGACGATATCGAGGGTATCAAAGAGCTTGATAAGGCAATTATTATCGATCAAAGCCCCATTGGCCGTACCCCTCGCTCTAATCCGGCTACGTATACGGGTTTATTTACGCCAATTCGTGAGCTATTTGCTGGTACGCCTGAAGCTAAACTACGTGGTTACAGTGCTGGTCGCTTTAGCTTTAACGTCAAAGGCGGTCGCTGTGAAAATTGCGCAGGTGATGGCATTATCAAAATTGAAATGCACTTCTTGCCAGATGTCTATGTGCCTTGCGAGGTTTGTCATGGCAAACGCTATAACCGTGAAGCACTGGAAATTCATTATAAGGGCAAAGATATTTCAGATGTGCTCGGCATGACCTGTGAACAGGCGCTGGAGTTTTTCGCAAATATTCCAGCAATAGCGCGTAAATTACAGACCATGGTAGATGTAGGACTGGGCTATATTAGCTTAGGCCAGCCAGCCACGCAGCTTTCTGGTGGAGAGGCACAGCGTATTAAGCTTGCCAGTGAACTAAGTCGCCGTGCCACTGGGCGAACGCTGTATATATTGGATGAACCGACTACGGGTCTGCACATAGCGGACGTTGAAAAGTTACTGGGTGTGATGCATGCGCTAGTCGAAGCTGGTAATAGTATGGTAGTGATTGAACACAACTTAGACGTGATCAAATCAGCTGACTGGCTAATCGATATGGGTCCTGAAGGCGGTTCTGGCGGTGGTCGTGTACTAGCTGAGGGTACGCCCGAGCAAATTGTCAAAGTAGCCGAGAGTTACACTGGCCAGTTCTTAAAGCGTATGCTGTAGCTATCTGCGGATACCCCATCTTCTTCTGGGGGTTCTAGCTGGATATTTTATTTTAACCTCACGGTTTAATTCTTGTGTTGCTCTCATGGTGTTGTAGAAATGACACAGTCTAGGCTTTGAACCAGACTATATTGACGCTCGCTAAGCTAAGGCGTACGATCAAGTAACAAATAGGAGGAGAAGACATATGCCCGAACTGCTCGCAATTCCATCCGCATACCAACCGAATCTACAAGGATACGGAGACATATTAGAGCGATACCCAGTACCCGTACTTGAGGCTGAGGTGGGCAGAACGGTCCTCAATGGGACGGTACTAGTGATTGATGGTAAGACCAAGCTTGCCTATCGGCAGGCTGGCGTAGAGTTTGGTCGCCCTGATGAATATGAGTCATCAATTTGGGTTGCCGATGGCGTAGATGATGATGGTGATGACGGTACGGCGTTTGAAAAACGTTCCGAGCCGCTAATCGTGGCAGAGGATTCAGATGAGCTGCGGCTTGGGGTTGAAGACCCTCGAGCGGTTGTTAGTATGGAAAAGGGCAAGCGGGTAATTCGATTTACCTACAATGCTGCAAGTCTTGATGAGGACGGTGGAACACCGAAAGTCATTATCAAGCACGGTGAAGCTTCGGATGATTTAAGGGAGTTTCGTAGATATGGGCGACTGGTTGGCAGCGGTAGCCCAGGCCAATCTCGTATGAAAGCCGGTGTGTTTGGGCCAATGACAGACGAGGGAATGCTGCCCGTTATATGGACCGCCTTTAGCGAGTCTCCCGCCGGGGGGATTATGAAAGCTTTTAAAACGCCTGCTCAGCTTGAGGCGGGAGGTATCCCCCAGGAAGAACTGGCCGACATGTACATGAACAAGCGTAGAGAGCATATGTTGCTAGTGCCTTCATCTTCATCGGGGCTTGAGCGTGGACCTGAAGTCGGTGCTACGCCTATTATGACCGACAAGGGTTTATTGATGTTTTATTGCCCGCCCAACTTTGGGTCCGAAAAGCAATGGTGTATCGGCGCGCTTCTCATTAACCCTAAGACGTATCAGGTCATAGGCAGAATCGACGATCTAATTGTGCCCTCGATTGATAGTGAGTTGAACGGGCTTGTTAATGCCGAAGGTGAGGCGCTAAGAGTCGCGTTTCCTTCCGGGGCTACATACGATGAGAAGACAGGAAGAGTTCGTGTTTATTATGGAGCAGGCGATAAAGAGATGCGTATGGCTGAGGGTGATATGAGCCAGTTGCTTCGCGCACTGCTTGCAACTGGAAATACAGCGGAGAATCGTAGCAGAATGGCTGAACTTCATCATGAGCAATTCAAAGGAAGGTTAAGACTGAGCGAGCGTGAGCTTGGGGAGCTAACAATCCGGGCGCTCAGTGAGCCTAATTGGCCTTATTAATAGTCGTCTTATTTTTCACACTTAGATTTCATTGTTGAAGATATTGATATAACAGTCGATATACTAACAGAAAACGGTGTTAGCTTTGAGCGCTAGACAATATAGATGAGGATAGCTTAGCTATCCTCATCTTGATTAGCGTGCGTTTTCTTGAGCTTGCTGACGATAGTCGAGCATGGACTTGATCCTCAGTATAAGTATCAACCGGAAGAATATCCATACTAGTATACGTAGTAGGCTATCTCGGAAGTCCTTTTGTATAAAGCAAATGTTTGACTAAATGCCATTTTTGCAGTATTTTTGGTTTTATGTCAGAACAACTTAGCCACATGCCTACGTATGAGCAGCGTCTCTTTGATTATTTTATGGGACGCTCAGAAGACGCCGAGAAGCGTGCTGAATATATTAGGCGTGGTTTGATCCCTACTAACAACCTTAGCCTCCTGATTGTTGATGAGCCAGAAGCAGAATTAGCACCCGGTATCCCTAATCCATCCGACTACCGTCAACAATCATACGGGCATCTCGTTATAGCGTTAAGAGAAAATCAGCCGGAGCTTTGGGCCCGTGCCAAAGAGGTTGCAGCCAATACGGAAGCGGTACAGCGTGAATATTGGGATACGATGGTGTCTCAAGGTGCCGAGAGTGCTGAGGCGCGTGAACTTGCCGCCCAGGTTGAAGGTGTTGGCTGGACTAAGGCGGAGGTTTACACCGAAGTCATGCATATTCTGGGCCCACAGATGGAAGTGGAAGGCCTGGATCCGCTGGATATTTGTCAGTAAGCCAGCAAAGGCTAAAACCTATGTAGCGCAACTGACCAAGGGCTATAATTGCTGTACATACAAGTTAGTTTTATAATAGTACCTGTGCCTATTCGGGCGCGTTCGACAATCCACAACACTTCTGAGAGGAAGTGAGCAGTATGTCGCGATTGCGACGGAAAGTCACGACGGTACGGACCAGAGGTGCCGAAAGGCGCCGCAACTGGGACCCGTCTCCGTTGAGTGCGCACTACAGGGTCTACATCCAGTGGTGCCGCAAGCACGGCAAGTTCACCACACAGGACAGCTACTGCCACTACTGGCGAGTGGTGCTCAGCCAGGTCCTGCTCCGGTGGCTGGTCAAGCCGCTGTGCATCCTCCTGGCCGTGGCAGTCGTCTGTGGAATCTTCACAACCGCCGCCATGAACCTGGGGATCACGCTCGGTGTCCTGATCACGATCACCGTGCTCGCCTACATCGTTCTGGGGGGCTGGGTCGCCGGACAGATGCTCGTGCTGCTCGATCTGGGGCCCGACGCGTGGGACTCGGAGTGGTTCAGCGAGAAGGCGGACACCATCAAGGCGGGCTTCGTCCTCCTGACGCTCCCGGTTATCCTGGTCGCCGCCATCCTGCTGATCACGCTCGCGTCGCTGGTGTCCTTCCTGTTCGGCCTGGAGGACGACTACAAGCTGTACACCAAGACCGTCCGCTGGTTCGGCCACGCACAGCTCAGCAAGCGCAAGCTGCTCGCCTGGGTCCGTCCCTGGATGATCTTCCCGGCCTCTGTGGTCGTGTGGAGTATCGTGTCCGGCCTCTTCCTCGGGCTGCTCGCTTGCGTTGGGACCTTGATGGCCCTCGTCGGCATCGCATATCTGGCTGACACGCACAACCAGCGTACGCGCCGTATCGCGAGCGATTGCTACAACAGCGCCACGGACATCGTCGTCAACATCCCGGTCCAGCCGATTACTCCGCGTGCGGAGAAGAAGCGGCGGCTCCGTCGGACCAAGGCTGTTCTCGTCGGCATCTGGGACATGTTCGCCCTGTGCTGGTCGATCATCCTGGTCTTGAAGTGGAAGATCTGTCCGATCGTGAAGCTCCCGCAGTAGCACTGAGAGCGGAGGCAGGCCGAGTGGCGGGCAAGACTGACAGTACAATCGTCAGACACTACCCGCCGCCCGACTGGCATCCCGCTTTCAACAATCACTCCATAAGTGTGTACTTATGCTGATGAGTCCAAAAGGACGAAAGTGAACGTACCTAACCCAAAGGCAAGGATCGTGTTTGCTGACTATCAGTCGTTATTTTGAGGACTTTGTTTTCGTCTGAGCTTGCCGACAATGGCTGCCCGCACTTTGGGGTCTTTTAAGAGGTGAAATAGTGCTGGTCCGGTAAAGACAAGCAGTATGCCAAGAATAAGTGGCTCAATATATTTATCAATGTGTGGTACTTTACTGCCAATATAGTAGCCAAAGAGGCTGAAACTGGTCGCCCACGCAATGTCGCCAATGGCGTTACACACAAAAAAAAGTCCCCGGTTCATTTTGGCGGCACCAGCACTTACTGGTGCGAACGAGCGAATAATAGGAATGAAGTGCTCGATGAGCATTGCTCGGGTACCATATTTTTCATAGAACTTTTCAGCTCGCATGATGTACTCTTTTCGAAAGATGATGCCGTCCTTTTTACGGAACAAACGTGGGCCTAGGCTTTTACCAATCTGAAAGCCAGTGTTATCACCAGCTATGGAAGCAAGTGCTACTACGATAATCAGCGAAGTGATGGAAAGCTTACCAGTCGCGGCAAGCACGCCGGCACTCAATAGTAGCGTATCACCAGGGAAAAACAAGCCAACCATCATACCTGATTCGGCAAAGACAATGGCAGCAATAAGCAATAATCCGCCAGTCTCAATAAGGTGCGCAACGTTGAACATATAAGTCCTATTGTACCGTAGTTTCGTCATGCACAAGAAAAATGTTACAATATAATAAATAACGAGGAGGTAACGACGTATATGTCTGATCAAATTACGCTTGAGGTTGACGCACGTACAACATTAGGTAAACGTGTAAAGCAGCTGCGGCAAGACGGTATTGTGCCAGCAGTTATCCATGACCATGGCCGGGAATCAGTGCATGTCCAGGCTGAATATCGAGCGCTCCATAAGGCCTATAGTGCAGCTGGTAAGCACCACCCTATTATCGTGACCGCGGGTGATAAAAAATATACTACGCTAGTAAAAACTGTTACATTTGATCCGCGATATCACTCAATTATGCATGTCGTATTTGGTGCAGTGAAAGCTAACGAAAAAGTCGATGCCGAAATACCAGTGCATCCGGCCTATGCTGAAGGGAATGACGCAAGTCCGGCAGAGCGTGCTGGGTTGATTGTACTAGCGCAACTTACGGCCGTGCAGGTGAAGGCGTTGCCAAAAGATTTGCCCGATATGCTTACGTATGACGCTGAGAAACTAGTAGCAGTTGGCGATCAAATGACTGTTGCTGATCTGCAAGTGCCCGCAGGTGTAGAAATTGAGACTGAGCCCGAGCACGTGCTCGCCACAGTGTTTGAACCAAGCGCATTAGCCGCCGCTAATGATGATGCTGGCGGCAGCGCAGTAGCTGATGATCAGAATGATGCTGAGGCCGAACAAGGTGGTGATGCTAGTGCTACAAAGAGTGAAGACTCTAGCAGTAAAGAATAGATAACGTAACACTGTGCCTGATGCCTACCCTAGTATAGGCTGCAAGCCAACTGTATAAAATCCGTCCGTTTTCATAGATACGGACGGATTTCTTTAGTGGTCGTCTATACTAAGCACTATGAGACTGCATTTCTTTAGGCCCAAAACGTTGCTCGATAAGTTCTATGAAATAGGTATTCTCATCAAAGGTATTGATGGCGTACTTGAGCTGATCGGTGGTGTTTTGTTGCTAGCTTTGAGCTCGGGAGCCATTATTCGTATTACGCACCATTTGGTTGATGCTGAACTGGCCGAAAATCCGCATAGTTTTCTTGGTACGCATGTACTGCATGCTGGCATGCAACTAGCCCATGGACACAATCTATTTGCGGCCCTCTTTTTACTTATTCATGGCGCTGTTAAGGTTGGTCTAGTGGCATGCTTGTTACTGAACAAACCATGGGCATATCCAGTCGGAATAATAGTGCTCGGTTTGTTGCTACTGTACCAGCTTTATCAGCTAGTTGTTGCGACATCATTTGGTATGGCGGCTCTAAGTGCGCTCGATGCACTGATTATTTGGCTAATCTGGCGCGAATGGCAACAAGTTACAGCAAAGCAGGCAAGCGCTACTCTTCAATAAAGCCACCACTTTGGTGGGCCCAAAGCTTGGCGTAGGTGCCATCCTTTTTTAGTAGCTCTTTATGGCTGCCGTCTTCGGTAATTTTGCCGTGGTCGAGTACTAGGATGCGGTCCATTTTTTGGATTGTGCTTAGACGATGGGCGATAACTACAGCAGTCTTGCCCTCCATCAGTTCCCATAGTGCTTTTTGAATCAGCTTTTCGCTTTCGCTGTCGAGTGCACTGGTGGCTTCGTCGAGTACTAAAATAGGCGCATTCTTAAGGATTGCCCGGGCAATAGCCACACGCTGTCGCTGACCGCCACTAAGTTTCACTCCGCGTTCACCTACAAGCGTATCGTAGCCTTCCGGCAGTTGGGTAATAAAATCGTGCGCGTAGGCCATGCGAGCTGCTTTTTTAATAGCTGTCTCGGATGCATCTATATTACCGTAGGCAATATTTTCACGGATACTTCGGTGAAAAAGTAGCGGTTCTTGTGGTACATATGATATTGCTTCGCGCAGGCTGGTCTGTGTGACACTGCGTATCTCTTGGCTATCGATTGTAATAGTGCCGTCGGTGGCATCATCAAAGCGTAGCAACAGACGGGTTAGTGTAGATTTGCCACCACCACTGTGCCCTACCAAACCAATCTTTTCCCCCGGTTTAATGTGTAGATTTAGGTTCTCAAAGATCTTATCGGTACTTTTAGCGTCACTGTAGTGGAAACTAACATTAGTACAATCAATTGCTCCTTCAGTGATAGTTAGCTGTGTAGCGTCTGGTGTATCGCTGATTTCTGGTTCCTGACTTAAAATAACTGTCATAGGTGAAGCATTTAGGAAAGCTTCTTCAATCTGTCTGGTCATGGTATTAACAGTAAAGAAACGGTTAATAATTGTAAGCGTGTAGGTAAAGGCGAAGATACCACCAGCTAGCAGCGAGCGATTGCGCGCAGTTAAAATAATCAACCCAAAAACTAAGGCAATCTGAGTAAATAACAATAAGCCGATACGTTCGTTCTCACTGGTGACCGAGTGTTGCCAATCCCGAATTTTGGCGGCCTCCAGCTCGGCATTTACTTTGTGGTGTGTAGCAAATTCACGCGCTTCTTGAGCAAATGTTTTTACCGTGACCGCATTAACAATACTATCTGACAAGTGGGAAATCATCCGTTTAGCGATCTTGAGTCGTTCAACACGTATATTGGAACGGCGTCTAGCATCCAGGAATGTCCAGTATACGAGTATTGCGAGTAGTACTGCTAAGCCGAGGCCTATGATCCAGTTACTTATAATGACTAGTACTAGACCAATAACGATTGTTAGCACAAAGCTGCAGCCACTAATAAACCCAGCGTTAAATAGCTGTCCATAGGACGTTACATAATCTAATGCATCAGAAACTAGCTTGCCGCCAACCTGATTACTGTAAAAACCAACACTTCGTCCAAGTAGGGTGGTAAATATGGTTTCATTTAATCGGGCTGCCACCTTAGCTTGGATTGCCATACATGCCCGTATACCTATGATGTTTAGAATGACGCCCACAAAAGCAGTGCTTGCAAACCAAGCAAAATGCGTCCAAAGTCCTGGGCCGCGAATGATGATATTTGCCAGTACTTTGCTAGCGAAGAAGGGCGTAAAGATGCTAAGGCTAGCGCTGCTGATCGGCAACAGCAGTGCTAGCCAAGCTTCCTTTTTGAACTGTAGCGTAATATTCCAGTACAAAGCCAACGTTTCGCGTACATGCAGTGAGCGTTTTGATTCGGTGGGTTTTGTCATATCTATCTATTCTACTCCTCTATGAAGCCGCCGGACTGATGGGCCCATAACTTTGCGTAGATACCTTTAGCGGCTAGTAATTCATGGTGCGAGCCAAGTTCGATGATTCGTCCGCCGTCCATAACGGCGATTTTATCCATGTGTCTGAGCGTGCTTAAGCGGTGAGCGATAGCAATAACTGTTTTGTTATGCCATAGACTCTCCAAGGCTTGCTGTACTAGTACTTCGCTTTCGCTGTCCAACGCACTGGTGGCTTCATCTAAAATTAGCAATGGCTTGTCATCTAAAAAGGCGCGAGCAATAGCAATACGCTGTCGCTGTCCAACCGAAAGTTTCACGCCACGTTCACCCACGAGCGCATCATAGCCGTCAGTGATTTTCTGAATGAATTCATCGGCATGGGCGAGCTTTGCAGCCTTCACAATCTCTTTTTGCGTAACCGAATGGCTGCTAGCGTAGGCAATATTTTCACTGATAGAACGATGAAACAGGGTAGTGTCTTGTGGTACGTAGGCAATAATATCGGCAATGTCGTGTGCATTAGTTGGCTTTCCGTCGAGCAGTATTTGCTCGGCGGGTACGTCGTAGTAACCAAGCAGTAACTTGGTAAGTGTTGATTTACCGCTACCGCTCTTACCCACAATACCCAGTTTTTCACCTCGCTTGAGTTGTAGGTTCAGACCGCGCAGCACGGGCGTATCGGTCTTATCCGGATAGGCAAAGTTTAGATTGCGTAGTTCCAGTGACTCGGTAAATGGTTTGGTAGTACCATCAGCGGTTTGCCGGTCTAGCGACTCTGACCGCATGATGTTTACTTCACCAAATAAGTAGCGATGTGCTTCTTCCGCACGAGCAATGCGCAGATTAAACTGTGAAATATACCAGATTAACTCCCAAATCGTATTGCTGAAAACGAGCAATGTAGAAAGAACAATGCTCAATTTGGCTAAGCTTAGTTCGCCATGCAGGTATAGATATACATTGAGTCCAATAACGGCTGGCCAAATTAGGTCACGCACAAATTCCGACATTACACTCCAAAAGAATATCGCCCAAAATTGTGATTTTTGATTGGCTTTGATGGCGACTTGTTGCTCAATTGCAATCGTACGAATTTCAGTTGCTTCTTTGCGAAACGATTTGATGTTTACAAAGTTGGCAATAGCGTCAATGATCTTGGCGTTTTTGGTAGACTGCACATCGGCGTCAAGGCGCTCATAGCGGGTACTGTTGCGAATTGCATAACGGCCAACTATGTACATACCGAGTACCCCGACGCTAAAAATGACGCCTGTTTGCCAATTAACACTTGCTAAAATAATGAGCATTGCTACTAGGCTTACTAGTTGGCTAGTGTAGTTGTAGCAGACATCATTGAGAAATTGTCGTTGGTCTTGGCTAATCGTAGTAATGTACGACGACAGTTTACCTGTAAACTTATCGACAAAATACGGATATGGTTTTTGCATAACCTGCCGAAACAGAATGTTCTCGTAGTAAAAGCTAAGCGGACCGACGAGTTTTAAATGAGAAAATTCAGCTGCTCGCCACGTTAGGTTATGAAATGTACTGCACAATATGAGTGCCCACATATAGAGTATGGCCTGATGACCATGCCCGGGCGACGTCAGCGCGCCTACTAGCTTACCAATAAACACTGGTATGACTGCCAGGAACAGATTTGCTACTACAAATATACTCAGCGTTAGGCCAATTTGCCACTTCCCACGCTGTACTAAATAGCTCAGGAATGAGCGGAGAGAATAGGTAGTCTTAAGCTTAGTCATCCATGAATCCTCCACTTTGATGCGCCCAAAGTTTAGCGTACGTACCATTTTGGCCGATCAGCTCTTTGTGGGTTCCTTCTTCAACAATCTTGCCCTTATCGAGTACTAAAATGCGATCCATCTTCTGAATGGTACTCAGACGGTGGGCAATCACGATTGCAGTGCGGCCTTCCATCAGTTTCCAAAGTGCTGCCTGAATCAGGACTTCACTTTCACTATCCAGTGCCGAAGTTGCCTCGTCGAGCGCCAAGATTGGTGCGTTTTTCAGCATAGCGCGCGCAATAACTACGCGCTGCCGCTGGCCGCCACTAAGTTTCACGCCGCGCTCGCCAACTAAGGTGTCGTAGCCATCCGGCAAGTCCATGATGAAGTCGTGCGCGCTGGCCATTTTGGCGGCAGCTTCAATAGCTTCTTTGCTAGCATCCAGCTGACCGTAGGCAATGTTCTCGCGGATACTACGATGAAATAGTAGTGGTTCCTGCGGTACATAAGCTATCTGAGTGTGTAGGTCATCTTGGGTCACATTAGCAATGTTTTGGCTGTCAATCAGCACCTCGCCCCCCTGGATGTCGGAAAAGCGCATCAGTACCCGCATCAGCGTACTTTTGCCAGAGCCACTGTGTCCAACCAGGCCAATTTTTTCACCAGGCTTAATGCGCAAATTCAACTTGCTGAAGACCGGATCGTCAGCGCCAGTGTGCGAAAAGCGGACGTTTTTGAAATTGATAGCACCCGCATGCATACGCAATGTTTCGGGTTCCACGGGGTCCTTAACTTCAGGCTCCTCGGCCAGTATTGCCGTAATGTCGGCGGCATCCCCAATAGCGCGGTTATAGTTGCGCAAGCTACTATTACTGAAATTAAATAGCTGGTCAACAATCGTTGCTGTGTAGTTGAAGATTAAAAACACGGTACCAATATTCGCGTGGAATTGCATCACTGCGACCACGGCGATCAAAAGCGCCAAAGCCGAAATCGTTCGGTTCATAACACCTAATCGGTTCATTTGCCAGCGATGCGCATGGGCAAATAGGCGTAAATGTTGTTCTGTTTCTTGGGTAACCCGAGCAAAACGCTTCTTCTCATATTCTGTATGTGCAAAGCTTTTAATGGCCATGGCATTAGTAATAGCGTCGGCCAGGAAGCCAGTTTGCCTGCTTTCTTGAGCTGCGTGTTTGCTGCTTAGTCTGCGGACTGGTCGCGAAACCGAGAATGACAAACTTAAGTAGATGAGTGCATACGCAACTAAGATAACTGCATACAACGGCGCGCGAAATGAAAGAATGGTGGCGGCAATGACAATGCCGGAAACCATGCCATACACTTGGAAGTATGTTGTGTCAGCCATTCGGACATAGCCGCCGGTCAGCTTATTAGCCTGCGATACGAGTGAACCGCTAAAGTTGTTAGCGTGGAAGTCTGCACTGCGGCTGAGCAAATGTCGAAATACGTGCTGCGCAATATCGGTCTGGACATGCTGCTCCAAATACCAGACAAAAACATCAACAAGTCGCCATGCTGCGATGCCAGTTATGAGAAGCGCAGCGTACAGAACAATCTGCGGACCAAAGCTAGCCCACAGGTGGCCATTCTGATAGTGATGCTGGCTTAAGCGACTAAGTACGTTAGCCAAGATAAGCGCTGGCAGATAACTGTTAATTAGTATGGTTATTGGTATGACCAACAAGATGCCGGTGGCCGCACGAGGGTATGCACGCACGCAGCGTAAGTAGTAGCTAATTACGCGTTTAGTGTCGGTGTTGTTTTTTTGAGACAAAGTCATAGGCACGGTCCTCCTTGGCACCGACCCTACAAAAGTAGTAGATTAGTTAGTTGTTTTTAGGTTGAACGACTGGCTCACGCTGCCAGTTTGGTTTAGTTACGAGAAAAGACGAGCGGAAAGAGCGTAGGCCATTGTCGCTGGTGGAGTCTGATCTGTCATGGGTGTTGCCCTTTCCTTTACGTTTATTAACTTAGTCATTATAGCAGCACAGTCAACAGCTATAGATTAAAATGTGTTGTGCTTAACACATCGTCTGCTCTAAAGTGTGCTAGCTAGATATGAATATAACAGAGGTGGTGGTATAATGCTTGCGTGCAAAAAATATTGCTGTATTACAAATTTACGCCACTGAAAGATCCTGAGATGGTCCGGCTGTGGCAGCGTGCCTTGTGTGAAAAGCTGAACCTCAAGGGTCGCATTCTCATTAGCCCGCATGGTATTAATGGCACCGTAGGTGGTGCTCTCGAAGATCTGAAGGCCTACGTTAAAGAAACGAAACAGTTTACAGGTTTTAAAGATACTACCTTCAAGTGGAGTGATGGCGATCGTGATCATTTTCCGAAACTGCAGGTTAAGGTTCGGCCGGAAATTGTGGCCTTTGGTGCAGCCGATGAGCTAAAAGTAGACGAAAAGGGCGTAGTTGGTGGTGGAAAACATCTAAAGCCTGAGCAAGTACACGAACTAGTTGCCGAGCGTGGTGATGATGTGGTGTTTTTTGATGGCCGCAACTCCTACGAAGCCAAAGTCGGTAAGTTCAAAAACGCTGTAGTGCCGGATACGCGTACGAGTCAGGACTTTGTCAAAGAACTGGAAAGCGGCAAATACGACAAGCTCAAGAAAAAGCCAGTCGTTACCTATTGTACTGGCGGTATTCGCTGTGAAATTCTAAGTAGCCTTATGAAAAACCGTGGTTTTGAAGAAGTGTACCAAATGGACGGCGGTATTGTTAAATACGGCGAAAAATACGGCGACGATGGTCTATGGGAAGGCAGTTTATACGTATTTGACGACCGCATGGGCATGGAATTTTCTGATCATGCCAAGATTATCGGTGAGTGCATTCACTGCGGTGGCCCAACCAGCAACTACGAAAACTGTGCGCTCAAAAGCTGCAACGACCTAGTGCTAATTTGCGAAAACTGCCAACAAGACCCAGCTAAGCTCTACCATACCGACGATTGCCGGCAAAGTGGAGCTGTGGCTACACATGACTGAAACATTACATGAAATTGACCCGGCAGCGCTTGTGTCGTGGGAGCTTAATAACCCAGACCTAGAAGTGGGGTATGGTTGGGTTTGGCCTTCGCCGGGAGATATCGCGAATGTGCGCTCGGATGCAATAGTCTCGCCTGACAAGGCTACGGGACTCTCTATAGAGCGATTGTACGAAAGCTTACTGGCAACTGATGCACTAATAGAAACGGTAAAAAGCATGGCTAGAGGCCTTGGTCCGAAGGGTGTGGGTATTGCCGCTCCTCAGGTAGGACAAGGATATGATTTTATTGGGATGAAAATGGATGGTGATGCAGAGGATCTAGTTTTTCTGGCAAATCCTACATTTTATGCCGATGAAGAAGCTCCCCGGCCACTGCTTTTAGGTGGTGAAGGCTGTTTGACATTGCCCCGGGCAGTGGTTGCTACGGTGCCTCGTGCACGCGTGGGTGTAATTGACGCAAGCTTCCAGGTGGTACCTGTGCTGCGCGATAATCATGAGATGGCACTTCGCGCTGAGCCGTGGAAGCTAAAGAGTGTGGTTGATTCGCCCAAAGGATATCCAATAGCTCGGATTGCCCAACACGAAATCGACCATTGCAGTAATCGACTTTTTGCGGACAAAGTATATACAAGTGATATAGACAGACGGATGCTGACTGGTGCTGCTTTCTGGGTACACGCCGAGCGCTATGAGGAATATGCGCTGCATATGAATAAGGTTCGCGAGGTTTTGTCAGGAGAGCTTTCTATAAGTGATTTATCCGAATTGCCAGTGTCAGTATTGCCGCAAGACCAGTATCGTGCACTGCGCGATGGCAGAATTATATTGCCACATCCTCGTGATAATAAGCGTAATCTGGGCAGTATAATAGAATAGTGAACAAAGCTCTGCAAACCAAACTAAAAGGCTTGCCTAAAGAACCGGGTGTGTACTTTCATAAAAGCGCCGACGGGGAAATCATCTATGTTGGCAAGGCGGCAGTACTGCGCAATCGTGTACGGCAGTACTTTCAGGCCTCCCGAAATCGCGACCCCAAAACTGAAGCGCTTGTAGAAGAGATTTACGACACTGATTGGATGGTGGTCGATAGCGAGCTGGAAGCGCTATTCTTAGAAGCCGAAATGATTCGTCGCTATATGCCGCGCTACAATATCTTATTGCGTGACGATAAGGCACTTAGCTATATTCGTATCGACTACGATAGCGACTATCCAACGGTTGGTACGACTCGCCGCCCACTTGATGACGGTGCTCGCTATTTTGGCCCGTATTTCAGTACCTACGCAGTGCGTCAGGCGCTCAAATATTTGCGGCGTATTTTCCCATTTGCGACGCGGCAAATCCCAGGGCAAAAAAGGGCCACACTACACTATCATTTGGGGCTTGATCCGGGACTAGAAGAAGGCAAAACCAGCATTGAAGATTATCGCAAAAACTTACGTAAGTTGATCGCAGTAATTGAGGGCAAACGAACAGTCATCGTACGTGAGATAGAAGCCGATATGAAACGGGCTGCCAAAGCGCAAGAGTTCGAAGAAGCTGCCCGGTTTCGTAATCAGCTGTTTTTGCTGCAGAACCTGAGCAAACAGGTCATTTTTAGTGATAAAGAATTTTTAGACATCTCTAAAGACCACGCTTTGAACGAGCTAGTGGATGTTCTGAACCTATCCAGTTTTCCGCGACGTATCGAAGGCTATGATATCTCGCACATGCAAGGCACAAACGTGGTTGCTAGCATGGTAGTGTTTACGAATGGCGTGAGTGACAAGAGCGAATATCGTAAGTTTAAGACACGCAAAGAACACAACGATGATTTCTTTAATATGAACGAAACTATTACACGACGGTTAAGTGAGAAAAATGTTAAAGCCTGGGGCAAGCCAAGCCTATTCTTAATTGATGGCGGCAAGGGGCAATTGGACGCGGCTATTCGGGCACGAGATACTCAAGCTGCAGCTTGGAATCCAGCGCTTACACAAATTCCATTCATTGGCCTTGCCAAACGGGAAGAACAAATTGTTATAAAAAAACCTTTGAGGAGTCTGTCCTCCCAAAATGATTTGCACGTCCAAGGTACTCCTATGGACGGGAGTTCGAATGTGGATCTCAATGTGCAAGCTATGCATAAACTTGGCGGGTTTGTCACCGAAACGGATGATTTTATTCTGGTAAACCTGCCACACCATACCAATGTGGTGAAGCTATTGCAGCGGATTCGTGATGAAAGCCACCGTTTTGCAGTAAGCTATCACAGCACGCTAAAGGTAAAGCAGCAAACGGCCAGTATGCTTGATGAAATTCCTGGCATTGGTCCAGTGACGCGCAAAAAACTCATCAAAACTTTCGGTAGCATGCGTGGTGTCACGCAAGCGAACTACGCAGAACTAGAAGAAGTGTTGGGCGTAAAGAAGGCGGCAGTAGTGCAGCAGTATCTGGCCCCACTTCGCAAACAAAGGGTTGAGATAGACCAAGAAACAGACTCAAAAAGCGAAGCATAAGCTACAATAGGGTTATGACCGCGCGAACTCATGACGTTGCTGCCGCCACGGCTCTAGCTATCGCTGTGCTTGTCTATGCACCCGAATCGCTGAGGCTCTCAACGCTTTTAATCTCCTTGCTTGCCAATCAGTTAGGTGGTATTGCACCGGATATTGACCAGCCAACTGCACCGCTATGGCGTAACCTGCCAGAAGGACATTTTGTAGGCAAGGTTTTCGGTAAGCTGTTGGGTGGTCACCGATTTATTAGCCACTCACTTGTGGGTCTGGCGCTATTTGCGTACCTCAGTAAGCTGTTGCTCCATTTTGTACATCCAATTATGCCGCATGTGGATGTACGACTAGTATGGTGGGCATTTGTAATCGGCTACGTAAGCCACTTAGCTATGGACTCACTTACTAAAGAAGGAGTGCCGTGGCTCTTACCCATTCCATACAAGTTCGGGATACCACCACTGCGCAAGCTCCGCATAACTACTGGGAAGGTATTTGAGGTATTTGTGGTACTGCCAACCTTGGTGGCGATTGATGCTTGGCTATTTGCTAGCCATTACAATCAGTTTGTTGGTTTGCTAAGACATGTAGTGCGGTAGCGATTACAAAGGCCACTGAGCTAAGAGCTGGTAAGCGGGGCTAATCTTGCTCGTGGAAAACTTTGCGCCAAATTTTGGCAACGGCAACGGCAACAATAAGTGCCAAGGTGATGTCTATAAGTAGTCCCAGTGGGTTGAATTGTCCAGCGTGCCCAGCTACCGCGGTTTCTAGTTTATTGCCGCAGGTAGCTTTTTGTGTAGAGGTTGTTGCGTAGCTATAGGTAATCGGCGAGCCAAGCCTGTGGTCATAGGTAAGTGCGGTCGTAACTTGTCCCAACTCACCTATGCAGGCAAGGCTGTCGTCACCGGTTGAGGACGACTGTGAGCTACCGGGGAAACTGTCAAACGTTTTGCCTGGCACAAAGGGCGATAACAGTAGCCCAGTAAGTAGTACAAAACAAATAAAGCCGACTAAGCCTGCACGTTTGGTGTGATTTTTGTGGTCTGGTGTTTTAAGGTTTGACGCATAAGGGCGTGTCGGGTGCTGCTGCTCGCTAAATGATGTTGTTGAGGTGTCAGGCTGGGGCGGCATGGTTGATTGAGGCGTGGGGGAAGCTGGGGTATGCTGTGGTGTTGACGCAGCAGCTTGCGCTGGTTGTTGTACGTTAGGGCTGGAAGAAGCAGGAAAAGCAGGTTGGACAGGAGTAGGGTTTGGCTGGGTTGTTGGTGCTAGCGTGTGTGGCTGTAGTGATCTTTGTGCATGCGCTGGTTGGCTGGTTAGCTTTGGTGGCAATTGAGGTGCGCCAGGAACAGAAGTTACGGGTGGACGGGCTGTAGTATTGGCGATGGGGCGAGCTTGGGGGCGGATAGCAAAGTCGTTGAACACTGGACGATGACCTGCTGGCACCGACGAGCGACCCGGTAGCGGCCTACCAGGAGTTAGATCTTGCGGTCTACGGCGTATGGGTTCCATGTTCCACCCTTTCTCATACTTACTACTAAGTGTAAGCGAAAGCGCTATAATTACAACGTCATTTTAGTCTCTAGAGCGTTCCTACCTAATTGTTAGAACACTCCTACGTCAAGAGGGCATAGGAGTGTTCTAACGCCTTGGAGGAGAGTATGCTAGGCCTTTGGCTTCGTAATATTGACCAGCCAGCCAATGCCAAATTTATCGGTGACCATACCAAACTTGTCACCCCAGGGCTTTTCTGTCAATTCGTCGGTAACAGTTCCGTCTTTGCTGAGCTCTTCAAAATAATGGGTTAGCGTAGCGTCATCATCGCCCGAAAGTGACAGAGTGACAGTTTCGCCTTTGGTAACGCCGCCTATAGGTGCCGCGTCGCTCATCATAAGTCGTATGTGGTCAGCTTCTAGCACACTATGCATAACTAGGTTCTCTTGTCCTTCGGGAACTGGCATACCCGGGAATTCACTAAAACGGGTGATTTCTGCCTTGCCACCAAAGATGGATTTGTAAAAATCCATTGCTGCTTCTGCATTGTTATCGAAATGTAGGTAAGGGTCTAATACTACTGACATAGGGAAACCTCCTTTTGCTTACCACTGTATTGTCCTCTAAAGAAAGCATAAAAGCTATATTCCCAGTGGCCTCGAGGGCTGCTTACAGAGATGTCTCATGATACAATTGCTAATACTTATGGGGGTCAAACCAACAATTACCATTTTAGGTACGGGTTATGTTGGCTTAACCACCGCGGCTTTAACGGCCGCCGCCGGTATAAAAACCTATCTAATTGATCCAAACCCAGCACGTCTAGACAGCGTACGGGCCGGCAGGGCATTCTTTTATGAAGTGGGGTTAGATCCATTAGTAGCGAAGGGTGTGCAGGACGGTTTAATTGTGCCTACATCCATGTATAGTGAGGCAGTTCCTGGCAGCGATATTGTTATCTCGGCGGTTGGCACACCCGATAATCCTGATGGCAGCACTAATCTTAGCTACGTTTCTGCATCCGCAACCGAAGCTGCAAAATACATGAAGCAAGGTGCAATATACGTACAGAAAAGCACAGTGCCAGTTGGCACTGGCGGTAGGCTTAAGCAATTATTTGCCGATCTAAATAGTCAGGTTGCCTACGTTTCTAACCCTGAATTTTTGCGTGAGGGTACGGCGCTTGCCGATAGCTTGTGGTTTGACCGTATTGTAGTAGGCGGCAATGACTCTAAGGCACTAGCAAAAGTTATACAGATATATCAATGTATTGAGGACTGTCGCAGCAGTATTGCAGATGTTGCTGGTTTGGTGGCACCTGAAGCATGCCAGCCCGGTAGATATATTAGCGTTGGGCTTGAAAGCGCGGAGCTTATCAAAGTAACCGCCAATGCTTTCTTGGCGCTCAAAATTTCATTTGCTAATTCTATCGCACTACTAGCTGACAAAGTAGATGCTGACATATTGGAAGTTATGGACGGCGTTGGCGCAGACAATCGTATCGGTCGAGCGTTTTTGAATGCTGGTCGTGGATATGGTGGCGGCTGCTTCCCCAAAGATGTCAGCGGTCTTATAGCGGCAGGCTTAGATAATGGGGTAAATCTTGAGATCATGCAGGCTGCGCAATCGTTGAATGATGCTATGCCGGGCTACATTGTTGAGAAGTTGCAGGACGCACTCGACGGTTCCTTGGACGGTGCCGTAGTGGCTGTTCTCGGGTTGGCGTTTAAAACAGGCACTAGCGATGTTCGCAGGTCTCCTGGCATAAGGATGGCTAACTTACTCGCAAGGGCAGGTAGTGTAGTCAAAGCATTTGACCCCAAAGCTGGCGGCGAAGCTAGCGAGCAGCTTGGTAAAAATGTTACGACTGCAGCATCTCTAGAGCTAGCCGTAAAAGGGGCTGATGCTGTAATTGTGGCAACTGATTGGCCTGAGTTCACCAAGTATCCGATAGGAGAATATCGCCGCTTGCTGGGTGGCGCTATTTTTGTAGATGCTATGAATGCTTTTGATAAGCAGGCAATTGAGGCGGCTGGCCTGCATTATATTGGCGTTGGTCGCTAATACTTGATACTAACTATACTGTCGTTAAAATTACACGCGAGCGTTCTGCTTGTGCTAAAGTACCTAAGTAAGGCAATAGTAACGGAAGGGTAAATATGAAGCGAAGTACACTAGATCGACTTATATCATCAGCCGGGCTTATTGTAGTGATTGTTCTCTATGCCGCAGCCGGAGGCTTGTTCTATGCGCATCATTTTGTACATGGGCAGGTGCATAGACAACTGGGTATGCAGAAGATCCAGTTTCCGATTGCTGGTAGCGCCAGTTTAACGACTTTGCCAGCTGCGGATAAGACTGCGGTTGAAAAATATGCCGGACAGCAGTTACTTACTGGCAAACAGGCTGAAGTGTTCGCTGATCATTATATTGCGGTTCACCTGAAAAAGATTGGAGCTGGCAAAACATACGCGCAACTTAGCGCAGCTTCAATCACAGATCCCACTAACACAGTGCTGGCTGGTCAAGTACAAACAGTATTTAGGGGCGAGACTTTACGGGGCCTTTTGCTTAACGCGTATGCATTTGACACTATGGCTACAGTGGCAGGCGTGGCGGCTTATGGTGCATTAGCGGCTGCTTCGGTTCTGTTGGTCCTTTCATCGCTTGGCTTTTACCATGCTAGCCTTGTGGGTCGCCAGCGACGCTAACCTATAGTTTTTGTCGAGTTTGGTTGGCTATTTTTTGCGTTATGTTTAAATAGTTTACAAATTCGTCGTCGGTGATGGTGCCATCAAAGAACCCATATATTTCTTGCTGCAGTTGGCGTTCTATGACGGCGAATTCCTTGGTGCCCTTTTTCGTAAGTACGGCTAGGCGGACACGAGCATCGGTATAGTCGGATCGATTTTCTATAAAGCCTCTTGTGCGTAATTTATTAAGCACTGAGGTGACATACGTTGAATGTACGCCAAAAGTCTTAGCTAGGTCTGTTACTCGTATACCACCCTTTTTGGTTGCGGCGGAGACAACACAGAGCGTCAGCCATTCGATTTGTGTTAGCCCAAAGCGTTTTAACGCATCCTGGCGAAAGGCATCAATAGTTCGTGCGGCAAAAATATGCGCCACATCAAGTTCGCTAATTTTGGGCCGAGAGATACTCCTTAACAAGATGTGATCCTGTATCGTGAGATAGGGTCCATATGGGTAATCGTATGTGCGTAAGACAAAAACATTAGCAAAAGTTTAAATGATACAAGTTATATTTCATGTTAAGTTAATTACATTTTAATTGTTTTTTTGTGCTATGCCAAGCAATCTTCTCTCATAGAAAGGTAGATCAATAAAAGCAAATAAATATATAATTGCTGTTATATTTCTAGCTCTCTATAATTGTCCGCATGGCCAACCATAAGCTTTTAAGAGCTGCCGAAGCATCGGTACTAATAGCCTTGTGTATAGTGGTATGGAACTTGCACCGAGAAGTCGGGGCAACTAATACACCAACGCCAACTCCTAAAGATTCGATCATTCAAATTACTCCGGATAGCATTAGCTCTGCCGATATTCTAAATAACAGCATAACGTCAAATGATATTGCTACCGATACTATTACTACAAATAATCTTGACGTTACTCTACAGAACTGGATTACGACTACCGATGCCGACCAGCAGTCCTCAAACAAACAGCTGGTTAATTTACGGTCACTCATCGGTTCGCTCACTCAAAACCTAGGGGCTTTATCTGTAGGCGACCTAACCCAGAGTGTGCAAAACATTACGGGTATGACGGTTGATCAGGTGACAGGGCTGTTAAATTCATTAAACCTGTTGAGCGGCCCAATAGGTGCATCTGACATTGCAAACGGCGCTGTGACACATGCAGCGTTGGCACTTGGCAGTGTTACTAATGATGTCTTAGGAGTTGGTAGTGTACTGACAAACAATATTGCAAACGGCGCCATAACTGGACAACTACTTGCTCTAGGCGCAGTTGGAACTGACAACATAGCCGCTGGCGCTATCGCTAATACTTTATTGGCCGATGGCAGTGTTAGCGGCAGTAAGATTGCCAACGCTACTATTGGGGCGGCGAATATTTTAAACAGTGCAATCACTAGCAACCTCATCGCTGCCGGCGCTGTTAACAGTAATAATATTGCCGCTGGCGCTATAACCAATGGTCTAATTGCCCCTGGCGCAATTACTAGCAATGACATAGTAGACGGTGCTATAGCAAGTAACTTATTAGCGGATAATAGCGTTGGCTCTAGCGCGCTGGCTAACGGGGTGGTGAGTACTGCAAAGTTAGCTGATGGCGCAGTAAATAGCCTCAAGCTTGCAAACGGCGCAGTGGGTACGATAAATATCGTCGATGGCTCTATAACGAATGCGCTGATTGCTCCCGGCGCTGTTAACTCGGCCGACATTCTTGACGGAAGTATAGACGGTGGGGATATAGCATCTGGCGCAATCACCAGCGGCAATATAGCGGCCAACGCTATTACCGGAGGCCTGCTAGCCGGTGGCTCGGTTAGCACATCAAAGATTGCTGATGCCGCTATTAGCGGCTTGAAAATTGCCCCGGGCGCAGTTGGTACGACGAACATAGCTAGTGGTGCCATAACGAGTGCCCTAATTGCTCCTAGTGCAGTGACTACTAGCAGTATTGCCTCGCAGGCAGTGACAACGGCGTTAATTGCTCCCGGCGCTATTACTAATGCCTTGCTTGCAGTCGGTAGTGTTGGCACAAGTAACATAGCCCTCGGTGCAATCACCTCTGGTCTGATTGCGGATGATAGCATCACCACTAGTGATATCGCAAACGGCGCAGTGACCAATGACTTATTAGCCGACGGCAGTGTTACGGCCAGTAAAATTGCTGCTGCTGCCGTAGGAACTGCCAGTATAGCTTCAGGTGCGATTACTAGCGGCTTGATCGCCCCTGGCGCTGTCGGCACAGGCAGCATTGCCAGTGGCGCAATCACACACGCCCTGCTTGCCGATAACGCTGTTTCAACTAATAACATTGCAGCTGGAGCTATCACTAGTACGCTGCTGGCCACGGGCAGTGTGACTAATAGTGTGCTTGGGGCTAATGCCGTGCAGACGGGTAACGTTACGTCCGGGGCTATTACTTCCGGTCTAATTGCCGATGGTACCATTGCAACCAGCGATATAGCTAATGGCGCCATAACCACCAATCTGCTAGCCGACGCGGGCATAACTGGCGCCAAAATTGCCAGTGGCGCTGTAGGTACCACAAACATCGCTGCTCAGGCCATAACCACCACACTCTTAGCGTCTGGCAGTGTTGGTACAACTAATCTCATAGATACTGCTGTGAGTACGGCTAAACTAGCTGACGGCGCTGTCAGTGGCATAAAGATTGCCTCCGGTGCTGTCGGCACAGGCAACATAGCGTCTGGCGCGGTTACCAATAGTTTGGTAGCGGCCAACGCTATTGGGTCGTCTAATATTATTGATGGTGCAATTGCTACCGGAGATGTTGCTAATGGCGCCATAACCAGTCTGCTACTAGCCGATAACAGCATTACAAGTGCCAAAATAGTTGATGCCACTATTTCCACGGCCGATATAGCTAATGGGGCAATACAGACTGCTCTCATTGCCTCCGGTGCGATAACCAATAGCCTCATAGCGTCTGGCGCGGTTAATTCTGGTAGTATTTCAGATGGCAGCATCGGAACAACCGATATTGCTCTGGGGTCTATTACGACCAACCTCATCGCTAGCGGCGCGGTCACAACTACAGATATTGCCACGGGCGCGATCACTACTAACCTTCTAGCTGACGGCAGTATTACGGGAGCCAAAATTGCCAGCGCTGCCGTAGGCACAACCAACATCGCAGCAGGAGCAATTACCAATTCGCTCCTAGCAACTGGCTCCGTTAAAACGCCGCAACTTTCGACGTCGGCAAACACTAGAACCGTCAGCGCACCGATCGGCAGTGTCACAGTTGCACTATTTGGTAGTAATGAATGGCCAGTGTTCGTAGCGCCCTCTAATGGCACTATTACCAAAATTACGCTTACCAATAAGACGGCGCTTGCCTTATCTGCCACGGCTACCATACTCAAAAACAGCAGTACAACGGTTGCTAGCACGCCACTTTCTGCGCTTTCAACCGCTATGACACCATATGCCCTAACGCCGAGCACCGGTGCTAGTTTTGCGGCTGGTGATGTCTACTCGCTGTCAATTAATGCAAGTGTAGCGGTCAGCCTAAGCAACTTCTTGGTAACCGTTGAATATACCCCATCCGAATAGAAGCTTCAGTGCTATGGCTTGGATGATTGCTGCGGCAACGTCGATTGGCTACCAAAGCTTAACATATCAACTACCTTACCGATGCTTGGGCGGTACACAATAATACGCTTTGCGGCATCATAAATAAGCAGTGTGTCTTTATTTTCCACATGGCCCGCTAAAGCTTTATTGGTGAGCTTGGCTTTGTTGGCAATAGTTACTACGGCTGGAGTGGCATTAGGGAGTTCAACTAGCTTGGCAACACGAGCAACCAGTTGTTTTTGCTGGTTTTCTGGTGTGTTCTGAGCCTGTTTATATTTGTGATAAAAGAGTGTGCTGGTGGCTACTGCTAACAGAAAGAGTAGTGTTAAAAGAAGGGCTGGCGTATTACGCTTCCGTCGTTCATGTGGCGTGCGGGTATCGTCTGACATAAATGCTACCTCCGATGCAACTATATAACTATAGATAAATAATACGCGGTATATATTGAAAAGATATTAACTTTGCAATCTTTTCATGACTACATCTGTCAATACCGTATGTATTACATGAAAACACCGGCAATTTTGCCGGTGTTTTCGGTAGTAAGCGTTTTAAATTAAATCTCGGTTTCCCCGACCGCGATCGCCTCTTGTTTATTGTCAGCCGACATACTTGCGACATCTTGGGTAAGTTGCTTAGGGAATGCACCAATTACAACTAGCAGCCCAACTGTAGCGGTTATTGCTAAGAGCGTGAAAGCTAGATGAAAGCCATGCATAATGCCCACTTGACGTGCTAGTGGATCACTAAGTCGGACAGCTTTAGCTAGGTGTGTCGCCAGAATAGTTGAGACACCCGCTATGGCCATAGCGCCGCCAATCTCACGCATCATTTCTACTAGTCCTGCGGCTAGGCCTGTCTCCTCAGCTTTTGCTTTGCTCATAGCAGCAACCTGCAGTGATGGAGCAACGAGTCCTATGGTAATACCAGCCAGTACAAATGCTGGGAACACATCCTTGAAGTAATTAACATCTACAGGAATACGCGTAAGAAGGCTCATGGCAACGATAAGCAGTAGTACGCCAGTCAGCAGTAGCTTGCGGACACCAAATGTACCAATCAGTTTTGCACCAGTAGTACCGGCCGTAATGAAGGCAATAATTGAAGTGCTTAGCCAAGCAACACCCGTTTTAACGGGACTATATCCAAAGGCTTGCTGCATGAGCAAACTGCCCAAGAAAATAAAGCCAAAAAAGCTACCAAAAATAAGGAGCGCGCTTAAATCAGCGGCTACCATATCACGATTCTTAAGGATGCGGCCAGGTAGTAGGGCAGACTTAGAGCGTGATTCAATTAAGCCAAACAAGGCGAGGAGTGCCGCAGCGCCGCCAAAAAGTGACAACGTAGAGCCGGAGCCCCAGCCGTAATCAGCTCCCTTGTTCAGTGCGTAGACAAGCAGCAGCAGGCCAGCTGTAACGGTTGTAGCGCCAAGAGTATCAAAGCGTTCAGTACGAGCTTGGTTCGTATCTTTTGGTAAGAACTTCATGGCAAGGGCAATCAGCATAATGCCAATCGGTAGGTTCATAAAGAAAATCCAACGCCAGCCAGGTCCATCTGTCAGTAAGCCACTAGCAATTACCCCAACTGACGCCGAAGTACCGCCGACCGCGCCAAAGATACCTAGTGCAGTATTACGTTCGCGAGCTCCAGTAAAAGTCGCTGCAATAATTGAAAGAGCCGAGGGAGCCATTAAAGCCGCACCAAAACCCTGCACACCTCTAGAGATAAGCAGAAGCTGAATTGAGTGCGACAAGCCGGCTACCAACGAGGCAAAAGTGAAAAGGCTAAGGCCGCTCAGTAGTACTTTGCGCTTGCCAATGACATCGCCTAGTCGCCCACCAAGCAGCAAAAAACCACCAAGCAGCAAACTGTAGGCAATAACGATCCACTGCAAAGTGCCTTGGCTCAAATGCAGGTCGTGCTTAATGGTAGGAAGTGCTACGTTCACAATGGCAATATCCAGCACAACCATAAAATTGGTTAAACAGGCAATTGCCAGTATTATTTTCTTTCTTAGAGAGTTCACAAGGTTTCTACCTCTTTCGTTACTTTAGTGCTATAAGCGCTAGCGACTGTATAGACATGTGTATCTCCAGCACTCCATAGCGTGTTTATTAAACTTGCACCGTGCAAGCTTAGCATGGCCAACTTGCATTTTGCAAGTACTTTTGCTACAGTTATTCACATGGAAATGTCCGAATTACGGTCAGATTGCCCAATTAATTACGTACTGGAGCTTGTTGGCGATAGGTGGAGTTTGCTGATTTTGCGTGACCTTATCTTTGATAACAAGAAGTCATACAGCGATTTTTTGACCTCGCAAGAAAAGATTGCCACCAACATTCTTGCTAGTCGTCTCACTCGTCTTGAAGACGAGGGTTTCATACAGAAACGACCTGGTTCTACCAACAAAGCGCGGTATACCTACGTACTAACACCAATGAGTATTGATTTAGTGCCAATGTTTATTGAGATGATTTTGTGGAGTGATAAATACTCATCTATTCCAGTACCACCAGAGCGTCAAGATGACTTACGAAAGGTTAAAGCTGATAAGCAGGCCTTTATCGCAGAAGTCCAAGAGCGTCTGCGAGCTACAGATGCTGAAATCGCACTTTAGCTGCCGCTGAAGAAGACATCAGAGAGTGCTTTCGCATCGCTCACTACTTGATTGGCAGTGCCAAGTACATCACCGTTAAAATGCGCTGGGTCCGAGGTGTCATATAATTTTAGATTTGAGTCATATCCTGACCAGCCTGCAGAATAATTACTTGTAAGAACCCCTAGGTCTGTCATATGCTGCTGACCGTCAGGGCTAGCCATGGCAACAATGCCAGAGAAGTTTGCCCAGATACCGTTATACATGTGTACGTAATCTGGATTTGTAGGGTCTGGCTGGCCATCTTTAGCTTCCATTATCACCGTAATATCACTCTGGGCATGAGAGAAGGGTAAGCCTCTTGTTAGATGTACTTCTGCGCTAAATTCGCCAGATGGCAGTTTTGTAAGACTACCGTTGCCTGCCATGGCAGTATTCAAAGCTTTCTGTGCAATAGCTTGCATTGTTGGGTTGAGTTTTTGACCAAGCGTAGTCTCAACTGAAAGCTCATACTGTGCCCCAGAGTGAATTACGGGCGGTGGCGACTGACTTTCTGCGTTTGAACAGCTTGCTACTGCTAGCATGGCTACACCTAGTCCCGCCCATTCTAGGCTACGCTTTCGTGATTGAGAGACTTCTGGGTTAGTATTAGATACTCTTGTTGCGGATACTTGTGCTTTCATTATTTAATTATATACCTTGACTAAAGATCAAGGTATAGTCAGGCTCTTACCGTACAAGCATGCGGCGGACGTCCGGACTAAGCGCTGTAAGCAAGTTGTAGGCGAATAGGTTGTGAGCGTCTGCAATAGCTTGAATAGTGTTGCTGTCTGAGGGATTGCCGCTGTATACAGTAACTTCATCACCTTCTTTGGCGGCAATGCCTTCCAAGCTAATCATGGTGTGATTCATACAAACACGACCCACGATTGGCGTATATTTTCTGCCAATCTTTACGATGCCTACATTGCTTAGCTGGCGATTAATGCCCTCGTAATAGCCTAGTGGCAGAATGCCAATCGTCATAGCTTTTGGTGCAATGAACGTGTAGTTGTAGCTTACCCGGTCACCTTTATGGAGGGCTATAGTTTTGGTGATCGTTGACACTAGGCGGAGGGCTGGCTGTAGTTCTCTAAGCTCTGAGTACGATGGGTGCGCTTTAGGGAAGGGGTTAATGCCATATAGTCCAATGCCTAGACGAAACGCATTAGCATATTTGGACTTGGTACGAACGCTACCGGCAGTCTGGGCGATATGCAAAAGACTTGGATGGGCTCCAAGCTCCCTAACCGCTTCAACACAGGCATCAAACTGGTCAACGGCCATATCAATAGTTGACGGATCATTACCATCACTATCGGCTAGGTGGCTCATAAGACCTTCCAGCTCAAGATTTTTATAACTTAGGATAAGCTGCGCCAGCTGAATAGTTTCCTCCGGGGCCGCGCCGTAGCGGTTCATACCCGTGTTGATCTCTAAGTGTATTTTTACGCGTTTGCCTGTCGCGCCAAGTGCGTGGATGCTCTTTGGGTTATCTACTACAAAGGCAAAGTGGTCATATTTTAAGCGGGCATAATTTTCCGGCAAGATGGCACCCATAATAAGTATCGGCTGCTTGCTGACTTCCCGGATGCGTAGTGCCTCAAAATAACCATCTACAGCAATATAGGGCAACTGACGACCGTTCAGTGCTTGCGCTACCAGCATAATGCCATGGCCGTAGGCATTTCCTTTTAAGACCGGTATTGCTGGCATGCCAGCTTTAGACGTACAAAGGTCAAGATTATGCAAGATAGCAGATTTCGATATCTCGATGCGGTTGTGCGTAACATATGCTTTTTCCAGCTTTCGCAGTAACCTGTCAACGGTGCGACGCACTTCCATGGTTAGATTTTAGCAACTTTAGTTAGCAAAAAGCAGTTTGACAGCCTCGTATCTTGGTCGAATTTCTTGCTTAATATCTTCAAAAAAGAGTTTCTTGGTAAAATCCTTCTCAATTTTCTTCGTGACCCAGTCTCTAAAGACTTGGTAGTTATCTTCAGGCCCGTAGTGCCGCCAGCAGAATACTGGATAGAAATCGGTTACAAAATGGGCGGCGCCATCTGCCGTTGCCATTACTTTTCCTTCAAGTGTTGTTGGCGAAATCTCTCTACAGCTGTGTGGGGTAATAATTTCCTTAATGATGAATTCTGTGTCTTCTGGGCTGAAGCAGGTTTCCTGTAAGAGAGTAGTGGCAATCCGTAGACTTTCAGCTTCGTGATCGGGATTTTCTCGCGCCATAACAGCGTCGGCAATATCGTGGAGCAGTGCGCCTGCAACAGCAAATTCTACGTTTGCCTGTTGGGCTTTTGCGATTTTCTCGGCGAGTGTAGCGACGACAAGTACATGATTTGGATAAGCCCAGTCAATCCACTCGTCAGCTGCGGGGTTTTGAGCAGTGTATAGCTCTTCTACTTTCTCTGCTAGTTTTTCAAGCTGTGTCATGAGTCTATGATACCAAATCAAAGTAGGCCGAATACTGCAGATTTGGCGGAAGAATGTGATTGCTATCTAACAATATTGCGTGTATACAGTCAATATTGTATAATAAGTAGGTTCACTAGCGATAGTTAGCTGAATGTACTTGTGTTGACCCTTTCAGGGGTGGGCTGTTGACCTACTAAGTTCTATTAGTGGGTTAACCGCTCACCCGTAAGGTGTCCACAGGATTAACTTCTTGTTGGAGGCGCTACCGGATCCCCGGTACGTTTGAGCTCCCAGCGATCGGAAAGGCATCACCATGTCCGACCAAGGCACCACCACCGCTCCCGCCGAACTCGGCGCGTTCAGCGACAGGCAGAACGTCGACCCGACCCCGTCGGACGACCAGACCGCGGCCCTCCCGACCGTGGACGACATCGTCCCCGCCTGGACCCGCGACCCCGACAGGAAGGTCAAGCTCAACGCGGCCGAGAAGGCGGCCAGGGACGAGGTCAACAGGCGTCGCGCGCTCGTCGCGGACATGCTCGGCCTGCTGCGCACTACGCTCGACCAGGTCGCCACCCGTGACGCCACGATCACCGAGCTGACCCAGGTCGAGTCCGGCCTGCGCGGTGACCTCCAGAGCGAGCGCCTCAAGAGCGGCGACTTCGACAGCTTCCGCCTGACCGCGATGATCTTCATCACCGTGTCCGGCCAGCTGGCGGCTGCCACCGGCATCCACCCCAGCGAGACCAAGCTGGTCGGCGCCTACGAGTGTCACTGGACCTTCGGTGACACCAAGGTCGTCTGCACTCGGTACGAGGTCCGCATCGCCGCGAACAGCGTCGACGGCATCACCCTGAAGATCACGACCTCGGGCCTCTCCGCCCGGCAGATCGCGATGATCAAGCCGTACTTCACCACACCGCCCCCCAGTGCCAACGTGCTCTCGGCCCGATCGAAGGCCGTCGCCAGCATGGTCGCGGGCGTCCTGGCGATGGAGCGCATGGCCGGTCGTCGCGACCTCGGCGCGGACTACACGTTCCAGGCCATCGACCTCGGCCAGTTCGGTCGCTGACCATCCCCAACAAGAACAACAGGGCTGAACCCCTGACTGACGAGTCTTCGGACTCTGATGGAAGCTGAGCGACCCTTCGGGCCGCAACGCAAATTCCGGGGGGAGCTGCTGGAGAATCTGGTGGTCGCACATGCGATCGAACAAAACCCAGACAATCCAGCAGCCCCTTCGAGACACCACCCTATTTATAAGTGTGTGACGACCAGCTTGGTCGTTTTTTGTTACCCAAATGGTGGTTTTAGGAGAATTGCGAAGAGCCTTTACTCTCATACATTTCTCGGTCAGCGAACTTAACTGCAGTCTTTTAGATATGCCTCGTTTAGCTTATACACTCACAGCAACGAAAGCGTATGCGTTGTAGTTTCCACTTTGATTATTAACTATAAGCGCCCCATCATGGCTAGTTGCAATACTGATTTGAGCAGGAGCCTCATGCTGGTTGTCGCTTATGGCGACTTCCAATTCTAAGGGAGCTTCTCCTGGTCCGGGTACTGTACTGACCAAGCGCGAACCTGGAGTATCCTCTGCTGACGAGGAAGAGTAGGCACATTGCCCAGTTGTAAGTTCATCAGCGGTTAATTCAACCAGTTGAGCAGGTTCGTTACTGAATGGCGTGCGGACAACTGCATATGTTTTGGCGGCCATGTTAACCGCATTAAGTGTGCCATCTCTATTTGGGAAGCCAATTGGCCTCTGTGCACGGTGACTATCTACCTTAGATCCGATTGATACCGTAGCAAGTACATCCACGGGCACGCCATCCCTATCGATGCGTAAGGGTAATGGCTGTAGATTTTTTTCTCCCGGGCGACGCTTGGCTTGAGTTCCAGCGTTTAGCATATTTTCGAAGTCAATGGCCGAGCTCCTAGCTAATATCTCGAGTTGTTCTGCGTAAGATTGTGCTTCACTCTGTGAGGCTTCTGGATCGGTAGGTGGTGTCATCTATTCCTTTCAAGAATGAACTAATGCTTATATAGCATATATCTCAAGTCTCCCTCCGGTAAATAGTGTAACAGGTGCTAATCTGTCAACAGGAGTATACTAGGCATATGACGAAGGCGGCACGGGCAATTATTATTGAAGGCGACAGAGTCCTAGTGATGCACCGTAATAAGTACGGTAGTGAGTACTTCACATTAGTCGGCGGTCGTCTGAATGGCGATGAAACACCCGAACAGGCACTAATTCGAGAAGTTAAAGAAGAGACGGGTTTTGATGTAACTAATCAGCGGCTAGTCTATGTTGAAGAGCACCCTGCACGCTATAACGACCAGTACATATTCCTCTGTGAGGTTGCACCGCACGGCGATGTAGCTATCCAAGAAGCATCAGAAGAAGGCCTTATGAATAGAATGATGACGAATATCCACAGGCCACTATGGGTGGGGGCTTCATCATTTGCAAGTCTGCCTTTTCGCACCATCCAACTGCAGAACGCTATCGCTACAGCACTTACAAAAGGTTTCCCCAAAGAACCGGTAAAGTTGTAATTAGACAGCAATACTGCATTCTTGTGTAGACTAGAGCCCCCTTTTATACCGGTGGTGATTCAGGAAGCCGTTTAATGTAGCTATAGGCTCTTTCCCACGGAAGATATGCAAATTGCCAGGGTAAGCGATGATTATTCGCTTTACAGAAATTCTCGAGAGCATCAATAGTGGGTTGTATAGTGTGTTTTGTGTAGCTCCAGCCCGGATATTTTTGTTGATACGCTTCTTCTGTCGCAATCAGAAGATCGGTTTCTTTTGTCCATCCATTGTGGTCAAAAGCCCATTCACCATTTGAGGCATAGACGTGATTACCGGTAAACCCTTCATCGGGCTTGATGTGTATCATACGAAAACCCTCGTGCATATGCAGCTGCACGAACAAATCTGCAAGAATATGGCAGGCACCAGCCGCAAAGAATGCTTGGTCATCCCGCTTCCAAGATGCAAACATATCGCGCTTTTCTTTCGGTGTGCGGTCAAACAGGAGGCCCGGCTTATACATAACTCTAATTCTAACAAAATAAAGGTCCCAAGTTAGAAGTCTTTCACTGTGCTTATGCACATGGTACGCTCAGCGGGTAAAGGGTGGAGCTCACCATATCATGTACATTTACATGACTGTTACAATCTAGCAGACGATAATATGCTGTTGAATTAACACGCGAATTTGCCACAATTAGAGCGAAAGAAGGAAATGAATATGCCTACTATCGTACCAATCTCGGATTTGCGTAATTACACAGAAGTTCTTAACCAGGTTGATGTGGGTAAACCGGTCTATCTTACACGCAATGGTCGGGGTAGGTACGTCATTTCTAAAATAGATGATTACGACCCAGAAATTACTGCCGAACAACTACTAGCAGAGATTAAGAAGGGTGAAGAGTCGTTAAGGGTTGAACCTGCCATATCTATCGATGAGGTCGCTAAAAAATTCAACATTAAGCTATGAAAGTAACATTTTCGCAGTTAGCGGAACGAGATTTGGGCGACTTGATTAGCTATATAACCGATGAACTACGAAATCCTATCGCAGCAAGAAACATAGTCGCCAAGATCTTGCAGCGGACTCAGGCCCTAGCTAACTTCCCAGAAATGGGGTTGTGCTAGATGTTAGTGAGAGACTCAGTAACTATCGCTACTTGCTCATCGATAACTATTTGATCATTTACAAAATTACAGATCGAGTGAGTGTAGTACGAATACTGTATGCTCGTTCTGACTATGTGCAGTTTTTGCATTGATTGTTGACTTAATCTAAAAGTACAGTACGTTGCATAAGGAACTTTTGTAACTCATTCATATTTAGTATGTATAGAACGGCACCCTTATACAGGCTAGAGCCGGACCTTGATCCAGGTTAATTAAATTTCCTGTACACTACCCGAGCAAGCTCCTTTGGCGATGCTATAATCTTAGCCAGTGAAAAGAGTCAGAAGGCATCAAGGCCATTTTTCTTATAAGAATGAATTAATAGCGTATTCATTTTGGTCTAACACCGATGACAACCAAGAGCCCGACGTCGTCCTACTTCTAGGAGCAGGACAGACAGATGCTATCGCACGGATGGTAGCCGAGCGTGCAGGCACGGGCGTAGTTGTGGTTGAAGGAGTGCCTCATTGGCATGCCGACCCTAGTGCGGAAGATATAGAAGATTTTACCAAGCTTTACTTTGAAAGTGCCTATCAGAAGGTTGCAAGTATCTTTAGTAGTGCATCAATGCACGTACTCGCCGAGTCTCAAGCTGCGCCGGCTGCCATAGTCCTATCTAGTAAGTTGAAAGGGGTGGGAAACCTCGGGCTTATTCGACCGCTAGGCTTTTCGGTACAAGCCTTTGGCAGCACTACAGAAGCAAGATTAAAAACATTTAGGAAACGGATACTGCAAAGCCTTCTTCAATATCCACAATCTTTCTTATATGACCCACGGAATCTTTGGGTTGGCGCAGTTATAACTAGAGCAATGCTGCGAGAAGCTTCGTTTGCATCCTTAAGTAAGAAATATGCTGCTGGTATATCGTATGATTCATTACAAGATTTTCAGCATACAGCGCAAGTACGCCATAAAGCAGGTAATACGATTAGTCTTATTTTGGGCGAAAAAGATAAGATGTTTCCCCCAGAAGAAATTACCACAGCCCTTAGTAGCCTCCACATTCCTCATGTGAGCATAGTTATCCTCCCTTCTGTATCGCACTCCTCTCTGGCTACTCGTGGCAGTCATAAAGTACTTGCAGCGGCATTAAAAGCCGTAAGAAATAAATGAAAGACTTGAACGGCCGAAGTCTTTCATGTGTAGTCTAGACGTATAGCTTATAATATGTTAAATATAACATTATAAATAATATCCTTGGGGTACAGATTCGTCTCCATGTTTATGGAGTATAAGTAGCCCACTATGAGTGAGACCCCGCACCAGATACCAGAGATACCCGTAGACCCTGAGGCCGAACTTGGGGTTGATAATGATGTTTCCCTTGCAGCAGCTGGTATTGCGCGCAATGTAACGGAAAAGGGCCAGATAACTCGGATTATCTATGATATCGAACATGGAGAGCCGCCAGAACTTACTGCTCCTACATACAACGGTGATCCTAAAGTATACGTTGACAGAACATGGCGGCACATAGCAGATGCGTCATCGCGATTGCCGACTTTCAGCGTAAGTACATACACTCGATCCTTGCCTCCTGCCGCGGCTACAATAAGGGAGTCCTGGCTTGAAGAGCAGGAGCCTGTATTGCAAGCACTGCGCGCACATGACGGTTGGCGCGCGGATGGTAATTTTAATAGATTACTACTCCCTTACCTATCAGGCACACTAAGCCTGCTTATTGATGGGCCGCATGATATAGCGAGGCAGACATATCATCAGGCTCGTGTAGAGCTAGTCCGCTCTTTGTCGTTACCATTAGATGCAGCAAAGCGAGCGAGTCTGATACGATTTGGACGGCTTACAGTAGACATGGCTGAAGAGATCAAGCGACGAGTTGCGCAACTACCCCACGTTATGCCGACAGCTGATTATGTGAAGATGGAACCCGAGCAACAAGAAGGTGTTACCAATCGGATTGCAGGGCAGGTCTTGAAATTTTGGACGTATGCTACGCGATATGGTGACCCCGTACTCTTAGAGGGTCTTGAGCCGGTTCTTATTCGTCCGGTAAGTGAGCTTGATGTACTGATGGCATATGCAACCGATCCACGGAGAGCATTTCGCAGTTATATGTTAGCGAACTCTAGTGAAAGCACTCGTAACGCTTTTCTTGAGCAACTTGCTAGCGCACGGAATGCCGCTAAAAGAGGTGCTCAACGTTTTGACCGTGACCATTCTCCGCTTGCTTTCGTAGACCAACTGCGCGCACTGGAGCCAAATGATATTCTCACATTAAATAAAGCGGGAAATATGATTCCCATATCCAAATTACATGAGCATGTCAATTTGCTCAATGACGGAGTTGTTGCGATTATAGCGGATGGCCTAAGTAATACATCGCGTGTAAGATGGGACGGTAAAGCGGCGGATGCTGTCGGAAGGCTACTTGGTAAGCATGCTGGCTCCATAACGGAAGTGCGGATACAATGCCTTTCAGTAGACGCAGAGAAGGTAAATGTGGCACTCAGACGTACGGGAGAACCCTTATCTCTGGATAGAGCATATGGATATCGTCTGACAGCGAACTTAAAAAGTTCTGGTAAGCCTGAGATTCCTGTCTCTGTTGACTGTATCCTGTATGTAGCCAACGATCAACGCTCTGTCTATAGAACTACACTAGGAAGAGTAGAGGGTGCAGAGGCTCGTGAGCTATGGCTTAAAAACTCCGTAGATACTGCTCGTATGTTTGAGGCAGTTTGGCTTCTAAGCCCACACTCAGGTGGTGGCATGACCCCAAAGTAATAGTGCTCATGTATCTCAGAGTGAGCGCAGTTATCTGGCGAGCAACAAAAAAGACCTTCCAACAGCTGAGAGGTCTTTTTTGGTACACCCGAAGGGATTCGAACCCCCGACCTTTGGTACCGGAAACCAACGCTCTATCCAGCTGAGCTACGGGTGCATATCTGGTAAGTATAGCATCTTCCACGTGATCCTCGGAGGGATTTGTAAGATTCTAAAGTTTGTAGCATCAACCAAAGGCCTGTAAAAACCACAACTAAGAATTCCGAAATTAGATTGACCATTTCAGGCTAGCTGGGTATAGTACGAGACTTAAGCAGTTTCTGCACAGACACGACAGAGACTGTTTTTAATTTTGCCCTATGCACAATAGATTACGTAACCCAGACAAAGAACCAAATGACTATGATCCTATCCGCGAGTCAGTCAGGAGAGATCAAGTGACCGAAAGGATTGCTCTTTTGGCACTCCGTAGAGATGTTGCCAGAGGTGCCTGTGATCCACCATTGCCTCCAGAACCTACGCCTATATACGACAGCATGATGGAGGCCGCTACAAAGGAAGAGGCGGCACGAGTAGCAACGGAAATGGGCTCAGAAGAAAACCTGGATATTGCTTTATTGGAGCGTGTTCTGACGGGGCTTCACAATCTTTATACTAATAAAGGTAACCAGGAGGTTACTGGAGAAAATCCCTAAGACCTAAAAGCAACCCGGGCTACACGATACAATCGCTACTAAGCTAGATTGCAACACGCCTCAGTAGTCGTATACTGTGATACATGGTAAGTCGTACCACGGCATTTATGAACTCTAGTGTACGGCTTCTGATTTGTGCAGTATTTGGCACAATCGGGGCAGCTGCTTTTGTTAACGTGGGACTAGCTCGGTATTCAGCGTTAGCTGGGTGGGATGTAGCTGCCGTAGCATATCTGGGCCTTGTCCTTGGAACGGTTTTTTCTTTTGATGCTAAGACCACAAGCGCACATGCGGCCCGTGAAAATCCAGGAAGAGTGCCAAGCGATATACTGCTAGTGATTGCCAGCTTGGCTAGTTTATTTGCTGTAGGGCTACTCATTAGCCAATCACATGCTACTGATTCAGAACGGACTGCAGCAATTAGCGTAGGGCTTGCCAGCGTTGTCGCCTCCTGGGCAGTCGTGCATACTACATTTATGCTAAATTATGCACGCCAATATTATGGTGGATCTGGTGGAATAGACTTTGGGACGCAGCAGCCGACGTACATCGATTTTGCCTACCTGGCATTTACGGTTGGCATGACCTTCCAGACATCTGATACAGTTCTGCAAAGCACGGGGCTACGACGTACAGTACTAAAGCAAGCACTGCTCTCGTATGTATTTGGCACCGCCATTATTGCGACTACTATCAATCTTTTGGCGGGGCTAGGAAATTAAAAAAGCCGCAAAAGTGCGGCCTGGATGTTTCGATCTAGAATTATTTTATGGAAGGCGAGTGTAGAAAGCTTCCGTAATCTTTGTAATGATAAATGGAGAGCGTAAGTAGTATAAGGTCGGTTTGAGGAGGAGCTGTCGGGTGTTGGGGTGAATGGTTCGGCGGGCGGCGGCCGTCACGTTGTAGGTGACGGCC